>NZ_CP087203.1:2456653-2763735 GCF_026016325.1 Pseudomonas sp. B21-056 | reverse complement strand
CGGTGCCTTTTTGCTCGGCGCCACAATCGACTTTCTTGCTGATCAGCCAGTCGCCGGCGCTGGCGCCACAGGCGCCGATGGAGTGAACGATCGCTCCCTGGCGGGTCAGATCGGCGTTGAGCGGTTCCATCAAGTGGTCCGCAAGGCTCATATGGCTTTCGCCAAGCACCAGAAGGGTCAGGCCGGCAAGGGCAGAGGCTGGCATAGGTATCTCCGGGAATCAGTTCGAATAAGGTGAGCGGTAAGGGCTGACCGGAAGCGCCATCGGGCTGCCTGTCATGTCCTCGAACATGTAGCGCGCATACAGGCCACCGTTGAATTGCTGATAGTCACTGGCGTTATCCAGGCCGATCGTTGCGCCCAGGAAGAAGCGCGAACCGAACTTGTACTCGCCGGCGGCGGCCAGGCTGTAGCCCACGCCGGTTTTGCTCTGGCCGGAGTAGCGCGAATCGTTGGCCGCCTGGCGGTCGCTGTCGTTCGGGAAGAAATCGGCGCCGTCCTGCTGGAAGTGCTGGACGCCCACCGAACCCTTGACCTGATAGGTAAAGCGCTCGGTGCGCTGCTGCCAGGTCACCGGCACGCCCAGGGCGAAATAGCTCTGGGGGCTGAAGTAGCCGCCATGCCCATAGGTGAAGAAGTCCTGGTTGTTTTCGTAGCCCAGCGCGGTGGCGCTCAGGCCAACGGTGAGCGAGTGGTCCTGCATGTTGTCCAGGTACCAGTAGACGCCACCGCCCAGCTCGCCACGGGTGTTGGACTCGACATTGTGGCCCACCAGTTCGTGCACGGAACCGTAGCCGTATGCACCGACCTGCGAGTTGTCGTAGCTCATTTCGCCACGCACACCGTTGGCGGTCACCCCGCCCCACGATCCACCGCCAGCACGCTTGTCGGTGGTGCCGGCAAACGACGTCAGGCTGTCGGTGACCGCGCGACGCGACGCAGCGACGCGGTAACGGAAATTGCCGTTACTGCTCATTGGCCGATCAATACTCACGCCCCCCACCGCCGTCGCGTATTTGAAGCCAAGCGGCGTGCTACCGATGTCGGCCTTGATGCCTTCATCGGGACGCTCGTACGCCACCCCGATGCCGACGCCCTCGGCACGTTGTGAACCGATACCGGAGGTTGCGCTGGAGCCAGTGCCGAAGCGAGTGGCGGCCTCGCCCTTGACACTGCCGGCAGTCAGCGCAACGGGGGTGATGCGCACGGCGACGCGGTTGTCGCCAGCCGGCACGTTCACTTCGATTGGATTTTCAATGTCGGTCAGTTTGCTCAGGCCCGATTCGCTGTTGTTGCTGCGAACGCTCAAACCTTCGGTAACGTAACCGCTGCGCTCCTGAAGAATATCGTTGAGGGCGCGCTGGGCCGAGCTTGTCGAATCGACGACGGTCAGTACCGTCCGGGGCTGTGGCTGAGCATTGAAGGGATTGCTCTGCGCGACCGTGGTACCCCTGCCGCTTCGCGGCTGGACGGGATAAGCGTCAGCAGGCACACCCTCGGCACTGGCAACCATGACGCCGTCGTTGAGAATGGCCTCTGCCGGCGGCGGAATGGCCGACGCCGATCCACGCAGAACCTGCCGGCGCTGCCCCGCCGCGCCAGCGAATGGGTTCGCCGCCACGCTCATCGCGCCAGGCTGGGCAGCCAGGCTGCGTTGCTTCTCGGTCTGCTCGATGGCGACCGCTTTACGCAGCACTTCAGTCGCCTTGCCGCTGTTGCCCATCGCCCGATAGATGCGCGCGACTTCGGTCAATGATTGCGGATCATAGTTCTGCAACGCCATGAACTGCTCCAAGGCATTTTCCGCGTAGCCGTTGTCATGGGCGAGCACGGCGGCATCGGCCGCGTTCAACAGCACCAACGGGTCGTTCGGGTTGCGCTTGAGCAGGGGTTTGTACAGGTCGAATGCCTTGGCGTTTTCACCATTGGCGGTGTACATCCTGGCCAGGGCCGAGGTCGCGGCGACATCGCCCGGACGCTGGGCCAACGCCGGCGCCAAGGTGTCGTAGGCCGCGGCCAGGTCACCGCCTTCACGCAGCCGGTCGGCCTGACGGATACGGTACAGGTACAGCACATCGTCATAACGCTTGCGGGTCGCGACGCTCAGCGGCTGGTTCTGCAAACTGTTCAGGATGGAATTGACCTGGGCATCGTCACCGGTCTTGAGCAGCAAGGAGGCGTATTGCAGCATCAGGTCCGCCGACGGCGCACTGCTTTGGGTCAGCAACGAACGCATCATCGACAGCGCCTGCTCGACATCCCCGGCGTCGACATAAGCCGAAGCCAACGTCGCCGTGCGCTCGGGACTGCGAGCGGCCATCGGTTGCAGGCGATCCAGCAAAGCCAGGGCTTCCTGACGCTGCCCGCGCTTGGCCATGGCCGCCGCCAGATTGATCTGCGTGGTCAAGGTGATCCGATCCGCCAGTTCGTTCATGTCGGCGCTGCGACGGTCGACGGGAATCCGGTTGATGCTGGCCTGGGCGTCTTTCCACTGCTCCATTTCCACCGACAGCAAGGCACTGGTGTACAGCGCATCAACGTTGTCCGGGTGGCTTTTGAGGAAGGCGTCGATCAGGTCACGGGCCTTTTTCGATTCGCCGGTCTTCAGGTACAGCCGCGCCAGGCTGAAGCGGGTCCAGACGTTGTCCGGGTCGCTGTTCACGGCATCGACCAGCGCATTCTGGGCACTGCGGATATCGCCACGTTGCTCGGCCACGCTGGCCATCTGGGTGGAGCGCAAGGCACGCAGTTGGCCGGTGTTGCCGAGCTTGGCCTGTTCAGCGGCAGGCAGGCTGTCCAGCAGGCTCAAGGCTTCATCGGCCTGTCCGGTTTGCGACAGCACATTGACCAGGCCGCGTATGGCTTGCGGGTTGCCAGGCTGGCTCGCCAGTACCTGGCGGTAGTTGGCGGCTGCGCTGTCGAATTGGCCGGCCTGGGCCTGGATGTCGGCCAGGGTCAGGCGAGCGTCCAGGCCATTGGGATTCATGCGCATGGCCTGGGCGACGGCATCGGTCGCCTTGGCGGTCTGCCCTTTGGCCTGCAGGTCACGGCCTTGTTGCAACAGCGCCCAATAGCGAACGCCGTTCAGTGCCGGTTTCCAGCGGCTGCCACCGGTGCTGATCGCCCGGGTCAGCAATTGCTCGGCTTCCGGGAAACGGCCCTGCTGCTGACGGACCACACCCAGGCCGCCCAAGGCATCGCTATCATCCGGACGGGCCTTGAGGCGCGCCTGGAAGGCCTTTTCCGCGCCGGCCTGATCGCCCTTCTCCAAGGCGCGCAAGCCGCTCGCCACCAACGGATCCTGTTGCCAGGTGGAACCACCGGCGGCGGCTGCCTTCTGGTGCCCCTTGTTCATCTGGTCACGGATTTCCTGATCGTCCGGGTGAACCTTCAGGAACTCCTCGAACAACGGCACCTGGGCAGCCGTCGGCGGGCCGATCCAGACCAACGCCAAACGCCAGCTTTCATCGGCATCACCGGCGATTTCCACGCGTTTGGTCAGCCTGGCGAGCACGCGAGCGCCCTCGGCCCGGCTGTCTTCGTGACGAATCAGTTGCTTGCCATAGAACAGCGCCAGGATCGCATCACCGGGGGTTTCACGTAGCAGGCGCTCCATGCCCTGGCGAGCTTCGGGCCAGCCGGCGGCATTGAAGGCCAGGTTGTTGTAATACTCACGCCCCACCGTGCCTTCCGGGGTCAGGCCGTTGAACATCTTGCGAAACACTTCGGTCGCCTTGTCGCGCTCACCGGCGTCGACCAGTCGACGGGCCTCATCCAGCCGTGCCTTGTTGTCCGGCCTGGCCAGTGCAATGTCCTGCTCCAGTTGGCGAGCCATCCAGGGTTGCGGCGACAACGCCTGCAGGCGCGTCAGGTATTCCTGGGCCTGTTGCGGTTTGTTCTGCTTGACGCCGATCAAACCCATGCCATAGAGGGCATCGACCTGATTCGGATCGAGGCGCAGGACCTTTTGCCAGATCTCGGCAGAACGCGAAGCATTCGATCGCGCTTGCCAATACTGGCCCTGTTCAACCAGTTGAGCCTGGATGTCCGTGCCTTCGGCATGCGCGCCGGCGGCAATCAGCGCGATGAAAACTGCAACAGCTAGCGTAGAGCGGCGCGAGCGCATGACGTCTCCCAGGACAAATTGAGCGTTCCGTCATCGCGGAACTGGTAACGCTTCTCTGCCCAACCCAACCCGAACAGGCTTAGCATGACGTTGTAATAAAGAGGATCGGCACCTTGGTCGCTGCCTTTAGCGAACGCCGCAGCAATACCGTCCTGGGCGCGACGTTGTTGTTGCTCGGCCAACCATGGGTGGCCCTTGGCGATGAAGTACGGCACCAGCGCCGCCGAATAGCCGAACGGCCCCGTGCCATCGACCACAGCGGAAGCCACCTGGGCTTTTTCTGGCGGGACACCGCTGGAAGCCGTGCTCTGCGCCATACCATCCAGTGCTTCCAAAAGCTTTGGATAGGCAGGATCGGTCTTGGGCGTCATCCCCGCCCACAGGTAGACGCGGATCGCGTCGTAGCTGCCCAATCCACCTTTGATCGGATCGACCACGACCAGGCCGGACTGCGCGGACGTGCCCCGATAGCCAACCCAATCGGCGACAAAGCCCTTGGGGCTGGCACTGCGGATCAGCTTGACGGTGTTGTCGGCAATCTCTTTCCACGGCCCCTTCGGTTGCTCCTTGGCCAGGCGCTGGAGCAAAGGCCGGGGCAGATAACTCGGGTTCAAGCGCCACAGATGGTCTGGCTGGACAAAACCTTCAGGGCCCGGCAGCAGCATTTTCCCGAGGCCCGGCAAGGTAACGACCAGTTTTGACTCGATGGTCTTGAGCAATTGCAGTGCTTCGACACGGTACTCGGGACGCTGCCACAGACGCGCCGCTTCGAGCAGCGAATAGACAATCCACAGGTCGGCATCGGACGCCGAGTTGGCATCCTGAAGCTGCCACCGCCCGTCCTTGCCCTGCCCCCACAGCCAGCCCGGCAGGCGGGTCGAGGGGTCCGAGCCGAGCATGTTGGCGCGGGTCCAGGTCCACAAATGCTCGAAGCGCGCTTGGTCGTTACCGATCAGCGCGAAGAGCATGCCGTAGGACTGCCCTTCCGAGGTGCTGTGGTTGGCCTCCATGCTGGAGGACAACATCCGGCCATCGTCCTGGACATAGCGCGTGGCCCAGGACTCCCACAGAGGCCAAGCATTGGCGGCACACGTCGACTCCGACGCGAACGAAGGCATGGACGCCAACGAAGCGACAGTCGCCAACATTGCCCAGGCAGTTCCCAGCAGCCAACCGCAGGGTGCAGTGCGACGCACGTTCATCGATAAAATCTCATCGTCGCGCTCAGACACTCAGCCGTTTCCTGGCTTTGGAACGCAGCCCCAGATAGGCCAGGCCGCTCAGCAACAGCACGCCCAGTGCAGTCATCAACAACGTCCAGCCCACATGACGCGACATCAGCCACTGCACGTACTTGATCGGCGACAGGCTGCCGACGAAATACTGCTCGTCAGCCACCAGCGGCTCGATGGCCTTGCCACGGATGACCACCAGGCTGCCCTGAATGGCACCGGCGTCCTGGTCCGTGCGGCTCAATGCTTCAGTGGCCTGGGCCAGACCGACAGCGTCGCCGCCGGCAACGACCACGACACTGCGCCCAGTCTTGAGCGGCGATTCGAAGCCGGTCAGGTAAGTGCTTGGCTGGCCGCCGGAGAACGCCATGGCCAGGCGGCTCTTGCGCAGGTTCGCTTCAGGATCGGAGCTGAGCCAGTCCTGAATCCGCAACGTCAGGTCAGACACTTCGAAACGTTGCTGCTGACCGGTACCGGCCGCCGGCAAACGATCCGCCCACTGGGTCAGCAAAGGCTGGTTGTCGCCGGACGCCATCACCAGCAGGTCCTTGTCGGCAACGGTCGGGGCCTGTGCCGCCTGGATGACCGTCACGCCGGTGGCGGGATAACCGGTGGAGTCACCGAAGCGACCCAGTACGGTCAGGTAAGCGCTCACGTCACCCGTGCCGGCGTGATCCGGCAGCACCACGGCGGTCTGCGACAGGTCAGCCATACGGGTGAACGGGAAGCCGGCGTCCTTGAACACACCCAGGTTGGGCATGGCCATGAAATGGTCGTAATCGGTCAGGTCCAGCGTCGACTCAGGGTCGATGCTGCCGCGCATGTTGTCGATGATGATGTCGCGGCATTCGCCTTCCTTGATGTAGTCATACATGTAGCGCAGTTGCAGGCGCGACTTCAGTGCCACGGCATTGAGCGGCAGCAACACGCGCATGTCGCGCACCAGGGTCTCGTCCTTGATCGCGCTCAACAGACTCTTGTCCAGACGCTCCACCGAAGGCAGGGTCTCGGACTTGATCAAGCCATCGTTGAAGCTGACGATGAACGACGAATTGACCGATTTTGGCTGCGGCGTATAGCGATACTTCAGGTTCAGCGGTGCGCCATCCTGGTGCCAGTTGAACAGATCCGGCGGGAAGTTCAGCGGTACGGTGATGTCGCCCGGGTTGTACCCGGACACATTCAGTTGTTTGCTCGCGATCAGCTCACCCAGCTTGACCGGACGGTCGGTGGGCAGCCAGTTCGGTGCATCGTATGGCTTGCGCGGCGTGAGGACATCGAGCTTATTGATGACCACCGAACTGCCCGACAGCGCCTGGCCGCCGACCGACAACGCGATGGCGGCCCGTTTGAGCTCTTCGCTGTTGCGGCCCGCCACCACCAGCAACTTGCCGTTGGCGTCGTTCGGATTGCTCAGGATGCTCAGGGTCGGCCCCTTCGGCGCCGGAATCGACAGCCCACCCACCTGAGCAGCCGCGTCGCCGCTGAGCAAAATCACACCGTTGCCCTGGGCGGGCAGCGTATTGAGCTGGGCGCGGAAGGTCGCCCCGCGATAGCTCGCCAGGGCCCCGAACCAGGACGACAGCGCACCCGCGGCCTCTAGGGTGCCGTTGTCCGGCGCGGCGCTGAAGATGAACGGCAGATCCAGCGGGCGGGCATCGCGTCGATCAAAGAATGGCACGGGCATCAGCGAGAGATCGTTCGGCAACGCCAGCGGCGAGGTCTGGATCTGCAGCAAAGAGTCATTGCTGACCTTGGCCCACAGGCTTGAATGCTGGGGATCCTCACAGGTCATGGTGTAGTGGCCGATGAACTGCACGCTCAGGCGATTGAACTCGGTGATCAACTGCGGCGGGATCTCCACCGTCTGCTTCTGCAGCGTGCCGGCGTTTTCCTTGGGCAGCGGCACACTCGCCGCCACTTCATCGTTGACCATGATGTTGATCTGGGACAGATCGGGCAGCAGCGCCGGCGAGTAACTGTATTGCAGCGTCAGATGAGCGCCGGTCACCACCTGATCGGCACGCACGTCAAAGTTGACGCTGTCGGTCGCTTCAACCCCGTGCAGGTTCATCGGATAGGCGCGCCCCAACTGCTTGAGGGTCAGGTTGTAGCCATTGCCTGCGTCCGCCGGCGCGGTATCGGCGAATACCGCACCACCACTCAAAGCCAGCAACGTTGAAGCCAAAATGCCTGAAAAATGCTTAGCGCTCATTGCTTGTCCATAAGGTTTTCGAGTGGTTGGGAAGACGGTCGACGGGCAGAGAGAAATTTTTGCAGCTCAGCGAGCGTTGCCTTGAGCAGTTCGTAGATACCGCCCATGCCGATGAACGCGACGTCGCGCAATGCAGCCAAGGGGGTGTCCACTTGTCGGCTGCCCCAGTTCGACGCCCAGGTGTCCGCGCGGGAGAAGGTCAGGCGCACCAGCTCGCTTTGCTGGCGCAGGCTCAAACGGTCGAACTGGGCGCCCAGCAGACCACCGCGACTGAACATCACCGTCCCGGGGAACACGCTGGCCTGGTGGTTGCGGAACAAGGTCATGCGCAGGCGCTCGCCCTGGGCGATTTCCACACCTTCCGGCAGGCGGAAACCAAGCCCCTTCTGCGAGAAGTCCTGGGTGATGCCGTCAAACGTGCGCCCATCCGCCAGCTCAATGCGTACCGGCAGTTCGGCGGCAACCCGCGGCTCGCTGCGGACCTGGCGCGTTTCACTGGCCACCGCCACCGATGCACTGGTAATGACGACGTTGTAGAGCGTCCAGGCCATGTTGATGAGGATCGTGGTCATCGCGCCCTCCTCGCCCTGGAACAACTGCCAGAGGCCGAAGGCAATACCCGCGACGTTGAGGGTCAACAGCACGATGTAGGGACGCGCCAGTTTCCACTCGAAAAACTTCTGGTCGATGATCCCGCCCTTGTCGGTCACGTTGAAACCGCCGAACTTGGGGTTCACCAGGGCCATGAGCACCGGGCCCATGATGTACCAGGCCAGTACCGTCTCGTAGACCTCGTTCCAGAACGAGTGCCGGAAACGCCCCTGGATCCGCGAGTTGGTCAGGCTGGCGTGCAGGATGTGCGGCAGCACGTAGGCGGTGATCATCAACGCCGAGGCATGGAAAATCTGCGCCCCGAAGAACAGATAGGCCAGTGGCGCCGTCAGGAAGGCCAGGCGCGGCAGACCGTAGAAGAAGTGCAACATGGCGTTGAGGTAGCACAGCCGCTGCCCCAGTTTCAGGCCGCGGCCCACCAACGGGTTGTCGGTACGGAAAATCTGCGCCATGCCCCGCGCCCAGCGAATACGCTGGCTGATGTGGCGCGACAGGCTTTCGGTAGCCAGGCCTGCTGCCTGGGGAATGGCCAGGTAGGCGGTGTTGTAGCCGGCGCGGTTCATCTTCAGGGCGGTGTGAGCGTCCTCGGTCACGGTTTCCACCGCGACGCCGCCCACTTCCATCAGCGCGGTACGGCGCATCACGGCGCAGGAACCGCAGAAGAACGTGGCATTCCACAAGTCGTTGCCGTCCTGGACCAGGCCATAGAACAGCTCGCCTTCGTTCGGCACGGAGCGGAACGTATTGAGGTTCTTCTCGAACGGGTCCGGCGAGAAAAAGAAGTGCGGCGTCTGCAACATCGCCAGGTTTGCATCCTTGGCGAACCAGCCGATGCAGATTTGCAGGAAAGAACGGGTCGGCACGTGGTCGGCATCGAAGATCGCGACGAACTCACCCTCAGTGACTTTCAGCGCTTCATTGAGGTTACCGGCCTTGGCGTGACGATTGTTGTCACGGGCCAGATAGTTCACGCCGATGCTGTCGCAAAAGATTCGGAAATCTTCACGACGTCCATCGTCCAGCACATGCACGCGCAGCTTGTCTTTCGGCCAGTCGATCGCCTGGGCGGCGAAGATCGTCACCTTCACGATATCCAGCGCTTCGTTGTACGTCGGAATGAACACGTCCACCACCGGCCATTCGGACGGCGGCGTGCTCAACAGCACCGGTTGGCGCCGCAGCGGCCAGGCGGTTTGCAGGTAACCGAAGATCAGCACGACCAACGCGTACAGCTCAGCCGCCAGCAGGCCATAACCGAACAGGATGTCGAGCCAATCGTCGAAGCCCAGGGTCGAGGTGATCCGCCAGTACATGTAGCGCAGCGAAGCCGTCAGCGACAGGCCGATCAGCAGCACCACCGGGAACCGGCCGGATTGCTTGCGCAGAATCAGCGCGACGACAAAACAGCCGGCGGCGAAATAGCATTGTGAATAGAGATCGAACGGCACCGTGATAATGAACAGCGCCAAAAGCGCCGAGAGCAGCAGGATACTGATCTGTACGGCGCGACGAACACCTTGGGAAAGGCCTTCAAACCCGTCTGCAACGGTTTGCGCCCAGTGCTGCAGGCGGCCGGGAGCTTCATCTTGCTGGTGGGGCTGGCTCATGATGCGCGACTACCTGCCAATGCAGAGGTCCGGACAGGCGACTTCAGCGCATCGGCAATGGCCAGGACTTCCTGGCGCGCCGATGAGTGTTCGTCTTCCAGTAATGGGTTGACGCCAAAGGCGAGGCCTTCGCTGATCGCGTGATCGAGCGGCAGGACACCGATTAGCTGTTTGCCGAAGCGGCGCTTGAACACTTCCAGCATGTCCTGGCAGAACGTGCGCGAGGCATCGAACTGGTTGACCACATAGTGACAGTCACGTTGCCAAGCCTGATTGGCAGGCCCTTCGAGCAAACGATCGATCGGGTCCAGGGTCATGAACGAAGCCGCGTCCGGCGTGATGACGACAATCACCTGATCGGCGACATCGAGCACCTGCTCCAGATACAGGGTGCGGCCAGGGGGCGTATCGAGAATCACCACATCGTCGGCCGTCAGGTCCATGCGCGCCAACTGCCGTGCCAGCCAATGGGCGTCATCCTCGAGGAAACGCTCGAGTGCGCGGCGCTCCTGCCCGCAGACCAGGCCGAACGGCAGCACCCGCGTTGCGCCGAGACCATTGAGCAGCAAGCCGTTCCAGCACTCGCCGGTCAGGCTTGCGCTGGCCATACCGGCGACATCCGGGCTGACACCCAGGTGATACTGCAAAGCGTTTTGCGGATCCAGATCAATGGCCAGCCGGCGTCCCTTGGCACCCAGCGCGCCGGCCAGCGCCGCGCAGAGCGTACTTTTGCCTACGCCGCCTTTTGGCGAAACCACCGCAATGACCCGGGCCGGGGTGACCGCCGCCGGGCCGTTCGGGATCGATCGGCGTAGCGCCTCGGCATTCTGTGCTCGTGCCTCGGCCTGGCGCTCAAGCGCGACTTCAGCCAGCAGTGAGCGCAGGGAACCCGCATTGGCGGGGGCTGATACAGGTACGGATAGCGCATCGCCGGTCGGCGCGGTTTCAGGCAAGTCATCCAGCACCGGCTCGATGCGTCGCTCCAGCGGATGAACGGTCTTCGCCATCGTCGCAGGCAGCGGGTCCGGGATATCGACCGACTCAGCAAGCACAGCCGCTGTCGATTTATCCGTTTCCGGGGGAATGACAGATACCGAAGAAAATAGCGGAGCTTCGGGCAATTCCTTGTAATCAAAGGAATTTTCCATCTCGATATAACTGCCCGCGCTTTCTCCGAACCTGCTCATCAGGTTGGCAATATCATTTGTCCGATTCATAAGCCCTTCACTGCGCGGGTAGGAAGCATTCGGGCTCGTATAACGGCAAGCGACTGCATTCGCGTGGCCAAATGATATCGTCAATATTTTGTTAACAACAAGCGATTTTATTGGATCCAATATAAAACAGACGGACGGACGCCAAACTATTGGCGCCTGCTGTTTCACAGGCTTATCAACACCCGGCAAAGGCTGATTATTTGGCGAAGAGTTGGCTCATATCCTTGAACGCCTTGAACTCCAGAGCGTTACCGCACGGGTCAAACAGGAACATGGTGGCCTGCTCGCCCACCTGCCCTTTGAAACGAATGTACGGTTCGATCACAAATTCAATGCCAAAGGATTTCAAGCGCTCAGCCAGCGCCTCCCACTCGTCCCAGTCCAGGACGATGCCGAAATGCGGGACGGGCACGTCGTGTCCGTCGACCGGGTTGCTGTGAACGTCCGCTTGCGAAGCTGTTTTTGGATGCTCGTGAATGACCAGTTGGTGACCATAGAAATTGAAGTCGACCCACTGGTTGCTGGAACGCCCCTCTTCCAGGCCAAAGACTTCACCATAAAAGGTGCGTGCTGCGGCCAGGTCGTAGACGGGAATTGCGAGGTGGAAAGGCGAAAGGCTCATCGGCACTCCAATACTGATATGTGTAGGTGAACGTGGAGCGTAAGCCGGAAAATCATCAAGAAAAATCAATATATATTTTTCAGAAGCACAACTAATATTTGTGAATGATCAAAGAACTCAAGACCCTTATCGCCGTCGCCCGGGAAGGTACGTTCGCTGCTGCCGGGAACAGGGTCGGCCTCACCCAGGCCGCGGTCAGTGCCCAGATGCAGCGTCTGGAGGCAGAGCTCGGCTTCGAGATTTTCGACAGAAAAGGCCGCTCGGCCCACCTCAACCGGATGGGTCACCAGACACTCCAGCAAGCGCAAGAGCTGCTGCGCCTTTACGACAACCTGGGCTCCGCCAGTGTGGGACTTGCGGCCAGCACCCTGGTCAATATCGGCGCTATCGCTTCGGTCCAGCGCTCCTATCTGCCCGACGCCCTCGCCCGCTTCCACCAACAATGCCCGCAGTGCCGGACACGGGTAATCCCCGGCTTGTCGATGGAACTGGTCAACCTGGTGGATGCCGGCGAAATCGACATGGCAGTCATCATCCGCCCGCCCTTCTCTCTCCAGAGCGATCTGCGCTGGACAACCTTGGCCCTTGAGCCCTATCGCCTGATCGTTCCCCGCGATGTTCCGGGAGAAGACTGGTCAACACTGCTTTCCAGCCAACCCTTCATCCGGTACGACCGATCGTCCTTCGGTGGCAGGCAGGTCGATCGTTTCCTGCGGCAGATGCATTTCACCCCGCGTGAAGTCTGTGAGCTGGATGAACTGGAGGCCATCATCAAGCTGGTGGAAAATGGCGTGGGTGTAGCGCTCGTGCCGCAGACCGTGTCCCATCGGGAGTGGCCAGAAGGGATACGCGCGCTTGACCTGGGGCAACATACGTTCCATCGCGATATCGGACTGGTGCACAGGCCTGGGCAGACCTTCACCGAGCCGGTTCGGATACTGGCCCGGCTTATCAGTGATCAGGTAAAGGGCGGTTCCGAATAAGGGGCAGGCATAAAAAAACCACTCGCTCGAGTGGTTTTTTTATCAGCTATTGATCAGCCCTCGGACACATCGATCCAGATCGTCTTGATCTCGGTGTACTGGTCGTGAGCCCAGATGGACTTGTCACGCCCACCAAAGCCCGACTCCTTGTAACCGCCAAACGGTGTAGACGCGTCGCCTTCGCCGAAGCAGTTGACGGTGACGATGCCGGCGCGGATTTCCCGCGACAGTTTGATGGCATTGCGCAGATTGTCGGTGTAGACCGAAGCCGCCAGGCCGTAGACCGAATCGTTGGCCAGGGCGATCGCTTCTTCCAGCGTATTGAACGTGGTGACCGCCAGCACCGGGCCGAAGATTTCTTCCTGGAACAGCACGCTGTCGGCACCGACGCCATCCACCACCGTAGGCTGTACGTAGATGTCGGCCTCGGTGTTCCCGCCGAACACCACGCGCAGGTTTTCGCTTCCGGCTTTTACCAGGTACGAACGGACCTTCTCGAAATGCGCCTTGCTGACCATCGAACCCAGGCGGTTCTCCGGGTCCAGCGGGCTGCCCATCTTCCATTCCTGCAACTGCACCCCGATGCGCTTGAGCAATTCGTCCTTGATGTCGGCATGCACGATCAGGCGCGAGGAGGCCGAGCAGTTTTCCCCCATGTTCCAGAACGAACCATTGACGACGTGCCCGGCCACCAGGTCGAGATCGCCGACGTCGTTCATGACCACGGCCGGGTTCTTGCCACCGCACTCCAGGACGATCCGCTTGAGGTTGGAATCGGCGGCATACTTGAGGAAGAGACGGCCGGTATCGGTCGATCCGGTGAAGCTGACCATGGTCACGTCCATATGACGACCCAGTGGCTCGCCAACCTCACGACCACCGCCCGACAGCACGTTGAACACGCCGTCCGGAATGCCCGCCTGGGAAGCCAGCTCGGCGACCCGCAGCGCGGTCAGGGTGGTTTCCTTGGCCGGCTTGACCACGATTGAACAGCCTGCCGCCAGGGACGGGCCGATTTTCCAGGCCAGCATCAGCAGTGGGAAGTTCCACGGCAGGACCAGGCCGACCACGCCAATCGCCTCGCGCACCACCAGGGTCAACGCCCCCGCACCGGTAGGCGCGGTATTGTCGTAGATCTTGTCGATCAGCTCGGCGTGCCAGCGGATCATGTGGATGGCTTCGGGAATGTCGGTCAGCTGGCATTCGCGAATCGGTTTGCCGCTGTCCAGGCTTTCCATCACCGACAGCTCGACGGCGTTCTGTTCCAGCAGGTCGGCAAAACGCAGCAGCACCTTCTTGCGTGCGCCGGGGCTCAGCTTGTGCCAGCGGCCATCGTTGAAGGCTTCGTTGGCCTTGGCCACGGCGTAATCGACATCCTCGCTATTACACGCGGTGATTTCGGCGAGGACTTCGTCGGTGGCAGGGTTGGTGGTGGTGAAGGTCTTGCCCGACACCGACGTGTAGAACTTGCCGTCCACGAACGACTGCGTCGGCAGCGTCAGTTTTGCGGCAATAGCGCAATATTCGGCGGCGCTCAGTAAATCGCTCATTTGCTGCTCCCGATGATGTCGGCCACTTCACTTTTCAGGGTGGTGATGATGGTCTTGAGGTCGTGTTTTTCATTTTCGTAAAGGGGTTGCAGCGGCGAACGGACGCTGCCGGTACGCAGGCCGTTCAGTTCGCAACCGGCCTTGATCGACTGGACGAACTTGCCGCCCTCGAGGAAATCCATCAGCGGCATCATGGCGCTCATGATCTTGCGACCCTTGTCGAAGTCTTTCTCGATCACGCAGGCTTCATACAGGGCCACATGTTCACGCGGGATGAAGTTGGAACCGGCGCAGACCCAGCTACGCGCGCCCCAGGCAAAGAACTCCAGGGCCTGGTCGTCCCAACCGCAGGACAAGGCAATGTTGGGGAAATTGCGCGACAGGTTATGCACCTGCGCCATATCGCCCGAGCTTTCCTTGATCGCCATGACGTTCCTGGACTTCGACACCAGCTCGAAGTACTCGGTCCCCATGCTCACGCTCATGCGACCCGGGTAGTTGTAGAGCATGATCGGCAAGTCGGCAGCGCGATCGACCGTCAGCGCGTGCGCGGCGTTTTCCTGTTGGGTGGGCAGCGCGTACGGCGGCGAACCGACCAGGATGGCGTCCGCCTTGATGGCGCGAGCGCCCTTGGCATATTCCACGGAGTCTTCGGTGCGGATCGCACCGGTACCGATGATCAGTGCGGTACGGTTGCCGATGACATCCTTGGCCTTGGCCGCCAACTCGATTCGCTCTTGGGGTGTATGGGCGTAATACTCGCCGGTGGAGCCGCCAATGATGATGCCGTGGACCTTCGACTCGATCAGGTACTCGAGCACGTCAGCGAACGCAGCCTGGTCAATTTCACCAGCAGTGGTCAACGGAGTGATTGCCGGGGTGTAGATGCCTTCGAATTTCATGATTGCCTCTTCATCAATGAGGGGAGTGCTCCCCGACTCAACGTCCACCACCAGCGGTCGGAGGACATCCAGGTTGGATAAATCAGTGACTCAAAGCCGCGGCGTCGCGCAGGCTCAATGAACGGGTTTCAGGTGCGAGTGCCCAGGCAGTCGCCAGACCGATGAAGGTCACCGCCGCGGCGATGTACATGGTCGCGCCGATACCCAGGGTGTGCAGCGACACAGGTACCAGGTACGTGCCGACGGCCGCGCCGACACGGGACAGCGAGGTGCCGATGCCCATGGCGAAGGTGCGGATTTCCGTGGGAAAGATTTCGTTTGGATACACCAGTTGAAGCACCTGCGCGCCGCCAATGAACAATGCGTAGGCACCAAAAAGCGCCAGCACCACCAGTTCATTGCCGGAAGAGAACCGGGCCAACAGCAGCAAGGCCACGCCCGACCAGAGGAAGCTATGGATCAGCATGCTCCGCCGGCCCATCGTGTTGATCAGGCGCGTGGCAGCGATGCAGCCGATCACAAAGAGGAAGGTAATCGCGATCGAGCCGTAAGCAGCCCATTGCCCTTTCAGATTCAGAGCCTGCAGCACCGTCGGAGCGAATGCGTAAACGGCGAATACCGGGATGATCGAGCAGGTCCAGAACACCGAGACAAAGAACATGCGCTTGCCATAACCGGAGTGCAGCAGATCACTGAACGACATTTTCTTCTGGTCGTTTTCCTCCGGCAGATCGCGCAGCGAGTAGCCCGCGCCGTATACACGCTTGATCACCGCTTCCGCCTCGACGGCCCTGCCCTTGCTCAACAACCAGCGTGCCGATTCGGGCGTGCCCATCCTCAGGATAAACAGCGCGAGGCCAATGATTGCGGCGCTGGCCAATACATAGCGCCAGGCCTCATCACCGCCGACATTGAGGATGGCATTGCCAACCATGTAGGCAAACGCCGCACCGGCAAACCAGAGGATGGTCAGTGCCGCGAGACGCGGGCCGCGCTGCCTCTTTGGCAGGAACTCCACCAGCAACGAGGTGGCAACCGGGTATTCGATACCCACCGCCATGCCAATGGCGAAGCGCAGCGCGAACAGTACGGGGGCCGATTCGACCCATAACTGCGCCAGCGAACAGAGGATGAACAGCGACGGGCCGACGAAATAGACCTTCTTGCGGCCCAGCCGATCGGTCAACCAACCACCGATGAAGCCGCCAAAGAACACCCCGATCAACGCCGAGGCGGCAACCATGCCTTGCCAGAATTCACTCAGACTCAACGCGTCAGTAATCTGCAACATGGCGATGCCGATGATACTGAGTACATACCCGTCAACAAACGAGCCACCACCAGAGCGAACCGTCAATAACCGGTGAAAGTTGTTAAGCGGTATATCTTCAATCGATGTATTAGGACTTGTCATTATTATCTCCTGCGCTCGCCTCGGTACTTCAGCAGACAGTAGCCACCTGAAATCCGGGCGAAACAAAGCCGTCTCGATCAAAAAAGCTCAACCTGGCTGGGCATGCCAACAGGGCTCACATTCTTCAACCGATCGTTTGAATCAAGCTTTTCCATTTACCAATGTTGCGAACTAACTTTCCTTGCCGGCGCGAGTTTGTCCCCACAACAGATTCATGTTGACGCCCGCCGATAGAAACGGCTCAGGCGGATTCCGGCTCGGGCCCGGGGAGTTGAGCAGGAAATCAATGAGTGGATTTGTCTTGCCTGCCAGCCAGTCGGCCAGCAACGTTCCGGTTACCGTGCCGCGGGTGATACCCAGGCCATTGCAGCAGAGCGCGCCATAGACATTGTCGGAAAGCGGCCCGAAATGCGCCTCGTGATTACGTGACATGGCCAGGGAACCGCCCCAGGTGTATTGAAAGTCGACCTCGGGGAGCATCGGGAATCGCCGGGCGAAGGATTCCTTGTGGCGCTTGATGAACCGCTGCAGGTATTTAGGGTTCGCGCGCCCATCGGTATTGAAACTGAAACTGTTGCGCACCAGCAGACGATTGTCGACGGTGCGACGCAAGGTCGTGCCGAAAGGATCGGCGGGAATGACACCCCAGTAGGGTTTGCCACCCAGGCGTGCCTGCTCGGCGCTGCTCAATGGCCGGGTCAGGCTGGCATAGGTGAAAATCGGCAGCATCCGCCCCTTGAGAAAACCGAAGCTCATGGCGAAGGCGTTGTTGGTCAGCACCAGCTTGTCGGCGATGATGCGCCCCAGTTTGTGGCTGAGAACGGTTTTGTCGCCGTATTCAACCTCAGTGATCGGGGTATTTTCATACAACGTCACATTGGAAGGCAGGCTATCGGCCAGGCCTTTTACCAGCGCAGCCGGTTGAATCAGCGCCGTGCCGGGCGTGAACAGTGCCTTGCGATAGAAGCGAGTACCGATATGACCCGGCAAGTCCTGCTGGTCGATCATCTGGTATTCCTGGCCCAGTTTGTCCAGGCCACTGCGATAGGCATCGAGCACCGCGATACCCCGATCTTCAATCGCGGCCTGATACTTGCCACACTCACGCAACTGGCAATCGATCCCATGTTGCTCGACCAGTCCCTTGAGGATGTTCTGGCCGGTGAGGTTCAACTCAAGGCTGATCCTGGCCGTGGCGATATCACCGATGTAGTCGGCGGCACCGATATCGTGCGGCAGATCGATGGCGAATCCGGCATTACGTCCCGAAGAGCCGAAACCCACTTCCTGCGCCTCGACCAGGACAATCTCATCGTCCGGAAAATTCAGCGCCAGCTGACGTGCCGCGGCCAACCCGGTAAAGCCTGCGCCCAATACCACCCAGCGGGCGGTGCGAGTGCCGGAGTGCGATGGCCGAGCCACGCGAGGCTTGCTGAGATGAAACCAGCCGCAACTTGAGTCGTCTGCCGGCGTGTTGGTGACTGTTAGCATTTATACGACCTGGACTCTTGTAGTTGTTAGTCTGAACCTCCCCTTTCGGCGCGGCTCGATAGCAGCGCCGATGCAACCAGGGTCCTGCGTGTCAATACGTCAGTGTTACATCCAGCCCTTCCGGTGCCGCATATTCGGACATCCGGCGACGGGACAATTCCATGTGCGCACGAGCGATATCGCCCGCCAACGCAACTTCGTGGCTTTCAATCGCGGCAATCATCTCGTCATGCTGTTGGGCGGCGATTTCCAGATCGGCCTGCATATCCACAGTGGTGGGATGGCGATAGAAAATCTTGCCCAGGCGCGCATGATCGATCAGCAAGCGTTGCAAGCTCGGCATCAAATAAGGGTTATGGGCCATCCGCCCGATCTGCAGGTGAAACTCATCGTTGTAAAGCACCCGGTTCTCGACGTGCTTCTGTTCAATGGCCTCGCGAAACAGTCGCTGGATACGCTTGAGCTCGGCGATTTCCGCGGATGTCGCGTGCGTGGCGGCGAGCTGGGTGGTGGCGCAGTAGATCAGCGGCGCGGCGAGAAAGAAGCTGCGCAGCGACTGGTAGTTCATGGACGACACACGCGCCGCCCGATTGGCTTCCAGCTCGATATAACCTTCGGCCGCCATCTGCCGCATCAGTTCGCGCACGGGGGGACGGGACAGGCCGAACTCCTCGCACAAGGCCAGCTCGTCGACCACCGCACCCGGTGCCAGCTCCATGCTCAGGATGCGCCGACGCAATGCATCGCCCAACACAGCCTTGCGATCGATTGGCGCTTCTGCGGCGACTGGCTGGCCAGCTTGATTGACAACCTTCATAGAAACCTTCGTACCCGTTGAGTGAGCTAGGTCTACTACCTGTAATCCGACTATAAAACAACAAAATACATTGTGTCTACAATTGAAATACACATAATTCTGCGTTCCATCGGACGTCCTCAGGAAGCGTTGAACCTCCGATAAATCGGGGCTTTGCGCTTCGTTCAAGCGAATGTCCAAATGCGCCATCAATCGGTTCGGAAACGACCTGCCAGGTGATCTACTTGACCAGCCTGACCTCCTTTGACGGGCGATAACCAAAATAAGAGCTGTAGCACTTGCTGAAGTGGCTCGGGGAAACGAAACCACACGCCACCAGGACCTCGACCTGGGACAACTCGGTATGTTGCAGAAGCCTGCGTGCTTCGGTGATACGCAGTTCCATGTAATACCGTTGTGGCGTCGTTCCCAATTGCTCCTTGAACAGCCGCTCCAGTTGACGCCGTGACCGGCCGGCATAGACGGCCAGTTGCTCCAGTTCCAAAGGCTCCTCGAGGTTGGCGTCCATCAACTTCACCACCTCGCGCAGCGGTGCACTCAGGCAGACATTTTCAGTCGGCTTGATGCGCCGGTAGCGTGACTCTTCGAATGACAGGATGTCCTCGATCCCCTCGACCAGCGCTTTGTCGTGAAGCCCCTTGATCCAGTCCAGTGCCATGTGGAAAGCCCCGGAGGGACTGGACGCGGTAAGGCGGTCCCGATCGATCACATAAGGCTCGCTGCTGACCTGCGTCGCCTTGCAGAATTCCGCAAGCGCGGGCCGGTGTTCGGGATGAATGGCGCACCGGTAGCCGTCCAGCAGCCCGGCGCGCCCCAGGAACCACGCGCCATTCCACAAGCCGGCCAGGCCGATCTCCAGCTCGGCGGCGGTCCTGAGCAGATGGACCAGTTCTTCCGATGCCTTCAGTTCCGTCCGGTAGCCACCACAGATGACCAGCAGATCCAGGTCCTTGATCAGCGAGCAATCGATACGGGTGTCCGGCCGGATGACCAGGCCCAGATCGCTGATGACCTCCCCTTCGCTCAGACCGAAAGTCCGCGATGAGAACAGCTTGGGGCGCAACAGGTTCGCCGTGACAATCGTATCCAGGGCCTGAGTGAATGCCGGCAGCGAGAAATGTTCGAGCAGCAGAAACCCCACGCGCACCATCCGGCTCATCTTGTCGGGGTTTTCATTCAGATAGCGGAAATTCTTGCCTTTCATGCCTCCGCTAAATTGGCGTCGTTCGATCAATTTCTGCCTACTCTTCTACGTGACGAATACGATGTCGGGTGTGTTGCGGGTCAAGCGAGCTGGAAACCGTGACGCAACGGATCCTTGTCATCGACAAAGATCGTGTTGTGCCCGGTGATCTGCGCCCAGCCTCCAATGCTCGGCCTGATGCCTTCAAACGGCCCGACGCTGACCGATGCTTCGACGCGACCCTCGAAGATGGTTCCGATCAGGCTTTCATTGCGGAACGTGTCGCCCACCTTCAGCCGCCCCTTGGCGAACAGTTGGGCCATGCGCGCCGACGTACCGGTGCCACCCGGAGACCGGTCGATCGCCTTGTCGCCATAGAACACCGCACCGCGCCCATCGGCTGCGGTGCCCTGTCCGTCGTCGCACCAGATCACATGGTGAACACCTTCGATCCTGCTGTTCTCGGGGTGCACAGGAACGGATACATGCGCCAGGGCCGCGCGCAGTTTCTGGCTCATGCCAACGATGTCCGCCGTCGTCATGCCCGTCAGGCCGGCCCAGTTCGCCTGCGGTTCGACCACCGCGTAGAAATTGCCACCGTAGGCAATGTCCACGACGAGCTCGCCAACCCCCGGCACCTCGACCCGCACGTCGGCGCTGTGCAGATAGCTGGCCACGTTGAACAGGCGGATGGCGTCGACAAATTCGCCATTGAGGGTGTAGTCGACATCCACGCGACCGGCGGGTGTCTCGATGGCCAACTTGCCGGGCTCGCGTGGTGTGACCAGCCCCTCTTCGATCACGACGGTCGACAAGCCGATGGTGCCCGCGCCGCACATGGGCAGACAGCCGCTGACTTCGATGAATAACGCCCCGAAATCGCAATCATCGCGCGAAGACGGATAGATGATGACGCCGGACATGATGTCGTGGCCCCTGGGCTCGAACATCAACGCCGTGCGCACCCAGTCATGCTCACGCACGAAGATCTCACGGCGCTCCGCCATCGATACGGACGGCAACAGAGGCCCGCCGCCCGTCACCACCCGAACCGGATTCCCGCAGGCATGGGAGTCGACACAAAAAAAGCTACGTCTCATCGGGGCGACTCTCTCAGAGCGTGCGTGGGGAATGACGCTGCAACGCGCCACGGGACAGTCGGTCCAGCAACAGCGCCACGGCGACGATTGCCAGGCCGGCTCGCAACCCGAGCCCCATCTCCATCCGGGTAAGGCCGCGAGTCACTTCCGCCCCCAGGCCACCCGCCCCCACCAGGCCCGCCAACACCACCATGGCGAGGGACAGCAGGATGCATTGGTTCAACCCGACCAGCAGCGTGGGAGCCGCTGTCGGCAGTTCGATCTTGAACAGGATCGACCTCGGGGATGCACCAATGGCCTGGCCCAGTTCCAACAGGTCTTTGGGCAGTTGCTTGAAGGCCAGCGTGGTCAACCGGAGCATCGGCGGGATGCCGTAGACGATCGTCGCGATGATCGCGGGCACGCGTCCGAGACTGAACAGCATGACCGCAGGGATCAGGTAAACCCAAGGCGGAACGGTCTGCATGATGTTGAGGATCGGCAGGAACGCCTCATCAACCCGCTTCACCCGTGCCGCCAGCACACCCAGCGGGAAGGCAATCGCCACCGAGATCAACACCGCCACGGAAACCAGTGCAATGGTCTGCATGGAGGCAACCCAGAGTCCCGAGAACAGGCAGAACGCCAACATCGCGGCGGCAAACAACGCCACTTTCTTGTTGGTGAAAAAGAATGCCAGGGCGACGACAATGCCGATCAGCACGTAGGGGTTGGGGGCCAGCAGCACGCCCTCCACGGCGCCCAGGACCGCTTCGATGACCTGGCTGATCCCTTTGAAAAAACCGTGAAGATTGGCGTTCAGCCAGTCCACGCCGGGGGCCAGGAATTCACCTGGAGAAAACTGGATTTGCGTGGTCATTGGGAATCTCCCATCCGGGATCGCGCAGCGCTTTGCGCCAATCGATCCAGGATCATGGTCAGGATGACGATGGCAATGGCGGCGTTGATCGACTTGGCGATATCCAACGTGCGGACGGCACCATAAATGGCTTCACCCAGGCCGCCGGATCCGACGATGCCGGCAATGACGACCATGCCGAACGCCATCATCAGGCTCTGATTGACCCCGGCCATGATGCTCGGCATGGCGAAGGGCAAGCGGATCTTGAAGAACATCTGCCAACCGGTGACGCCGCTGGCGTCTCCCAACTCGATGAACTCCCGGGGCGTCATGCGAATCCCCAGGGAGGTCAAGCGCATGGCCGGTGGCACCGCGACGATGAACGTCGCCAGCAGCGCGGTGGCCGGGCCATAGCCGAGCAAGGCAATGGCCGGCAGCAGATAGATGTAGGGCGGCAGGGTTTGCACCAGGTCCAGGCAAGGGTCCACGACGCGATCGATGGACGGTGCCAGGCCTGTGAGTACGCCCAACGGAATGGCCACGACCAACGCCAACACGGTCGCTGCCAGCACCAAGGCCAGCGTACTGACCGTCTCCGGCCACAAACCGATGACGTCGCAGAACAGCAACGCCAGCCCGGTGAGAATTGCAAACCGGATGCCGACCATGCGCCAACCCATCAGGGCCAGGATGCCTGCGACGACATAATACGGCGGATAGGCCACGCACCACTGCACGGCGTGGTAAACACCCGTCAGCAACCCATTGGCCGCATCGAACAGGAATTCGCCGTGATCCGATAGCCATTCCAGGCTGGCATCGACAGTCGAATCGAACTGGGCGGAAAAGTCTGGCGTGCTCATGTCGACGCCTCCAGCTCCGTGACAGTCGACGTTGCGAAGTCATTCGCAATACCCTGGACGCCGCGCAGCAGATCACGGATCGTGACGATCCCCACCACCACGCCGTTATCGACCACCGCGAGTGCGTCGCGATCGGATTTCACCGTCAAGCCGATGAGTGCGTCGATATCCGCGTCGACCGTGGTTTTGGCGAACCTTGCGATATCACATCCGGGGTTCGCCGCCTGATACACCTCGACCGGCGTCATGACCGACTGGGCCTTGACCAGGTGCAGCCTGGAAATCCCCGCCACGAATTCGGCGACGTAGTCGTCAGCCGGGTTGAGGACGATCTCCTCGGCGGTACCGACCTGGATGATCACACCATCCTTCATGATCGCGATGCGATCCCCGATGCGGATGGCCTCCTCCAGGTCGTGAGTAATGAATACAGCGGACTTGCCCAGTTCCTTGGTCAGTTGGCGGAACTCATCCTGCAACTGCCGACGAATCAATGGATCAAGGGCACTGAAAGGTTCGTCCATCAGAATCACTTCCGGATCGGCGGTGATCGCACGCGCCAGCCCGACCCGTTGTTGCATGCCACCGGACAACTCGCTCGGATAGCGGGACGTCCAGTCGCTCAAACCCACCTTGGCCAATGCCTGTTCGGCCACCTTGTAGCGCTCGGCCTTGCCCACGCCCTGCACTTCCAGGCCGAAGGCGGTGTTTTCCAGGACCGTCCGGTTAGGCAACAAAGCCACGCTTTGAAAAACCATGCCGATATGACGCGCCCTGACTTCCCGCAGTTGCGCAGCAGTGAGGGACGACAGATCCTTGCCCTTGACGAGGACCTTGCCCGCACTCGGCGTGATGAGTTTGTTGAGAAGCCTGATCAGTGTAGATTTGCCGCTGCCGGACAAGCCCATGATGCAAAAGATTTCTCCACGTCGAACCTGGAGATTGACGTCGGATACCCCGACCACGCAGCCGTAGTTCTGCAGGATTTGAGTCTTGGTCAGCCCCTGCTTGACGACGGCATCCATCGCCGCAGGTGCGTTCTTACCGAAGATTTTCCAGACGGACTGGCAATCCACCAGCACTTCGTTCGTGTCTATTTTGGGCGTTGTCATTTTCGTAACCCGTCGGACCAGTTGTGCCTGGTCTCTCTGATGAATCAAAAGGCGGCAGTAGCGTAAAACCAATGTGTGGCCTGTGCGGCCCGACTCCATGGACCCGGGCGCACAGGCCTGCTCATTGTTATTTCTTCACGTTTTCCCAACGCTTCAGCAGATCGGCATGACCGTCGGTCCAGCCTTTGATGGCCTGTTCCATGGTCTTGCCATCCTTGACTTCACCGTTGATCGCGGTGATATCGCCAATCGGCACATACACGCTGGCCATCAGCTCACGCGCTTGCGGATAGCTCTTGGAGAAATCCTTGTGGCCGATCCAGTAGTAACCTTGTGGTGGCGGGAAAATGCCTTTTGGATCCTTGAGGAACTTCAGGTCAAACTTCTGCGCCATCCACGAAGGTTCCCAGATCGCTACCGCGACCCATTCCTTGCGATCGACAGCCGATTTCAGAGCAGCGGTCATCGCAGCGGTACTGCCTTCGAGCAACTTCAACTTGATGCCGTAGGCACTGACTGCATTGGTCGCGTCGTTCATCAAGCCCGAACCCGGCTCGATACCGATGATCTTTCCACCAAACTTGTCAGCGTTGGCATTAAGTTGGTCGAGAGAGTCGATATCGACATATTTCGGTACGGCAATGGCCTGGTACAGTCCATAGGAAACAGGCGACAGTTTTTCCAGACGGTTCTTGTTTTTGTTCCAGTAGTCGTTCGCGGCGTAATCCGTTTGAGAAGCCAGGACCTGGATATCACCCTTGCTCAAGGCGGCGTAGGCAATACCCCATTCGGAAAACTCAACGACTTTTACCGTGTAACCGGAATCCTCAAGTACTTTCTTGGTAATACCGGTAATGGGCGTCAAGTCCTCCCAGGACAGCGTACCCATGGTGATGGTTTTTTCTTCAGCGTGGACAGGCATCATGACCATGCCCAACATCGCGACCGCGCAGACGGCCTTCCAGATTTTTTTCATGGTGTTCCTCGATCAACGTTTAAACTTATTATATTGGCCTCCAGACAACAGAAACCCGTGGATACAACAACAAGTTCACCCTCTGTTCCAGCTATTATTGCCTGTCAATCCAGGACTGGATTGACACTCAATTCCCTCGCCTCTTCGGCATCAAAGTTCGTATCGTTCCTTCGCTCATCCAGCGCGGCCCAATATCATTTAATCTGGAATGACAGGTCTGCGCTCATTCCATGAGGAGCAATAAACATTTCCATGTTTTCCCGAGAAAGTTCCCAGTGTTCAAACACCAGATCGACGACTGCACTTTCATCACGGTTTTCAATCGCCACGATAAAAGCGTCGTGATGCTCGGCAGAAAGTTCCAGGCGTTGTTCCATATCCGCATCACGGGGACGGAAGAAAGTGTGACCGATACGGGCATGATCAATCAGCAATCGTTCCAGGCTGGGTTCCAGGTACTGGTTGCCTGACATCTCACCCATGATGGCGTGGAACCGGTTGTTCTCGACCACCATCATCAGTGCATCACGGGACACCGTCGCCGCACGAAAACGCCGCTGGGTTTCCTTCAGCTCAGCCAGTTGATGAGCCTTGAAGTTGAGCACGGCCAGACGGCCGATCGCGGCATAGACCATGGGCGCGACCAGGAAAAAATTGCGCAAGGTCGAGTGGTTCATGGGAATCACCCGGGCACCGCGGTTCTCCCTGATCTGGATATACCCCTCGCCGGCAAGACGCCTGAAAACTTCCCGTACCGGAGTCCTGGAGAGGCCGTAGCGCTCGCTGATGGCAACCTCGTCCAGCACCTCGTCCGGATCCAGCTCCATCGTGAGAATCTGACGCTTGAGGTCGTCATAAAGTGTGCTTTTGCCGTTTTTCACGATGACCTCCCGAGGCAGTCAAATAAGCGTACGGCTTCTTGTTGAATCCAGCCTCGCACGGGTGGCCAGCATCGTCAACGCTTTTGTATTTTGTATGTATACACAGAAAATACTGTAAAAACACACATAGAAAATAGAGATATTCCTTTAAAAACAGCCAGTTATGTTAGTAATGCTCGCCATCCAAGGTCGTTAACAGGAATGTTTCCTGTCGCAATTTGAATGTCCTGGTCATTGAGGTTCGACGCAGTCCTCAGGGGTGGTTGTCCGAGAACGCCGCCACGCGGGCCGTGTGCGACACGTCGTCTTCAGGTAAACGCAGCCCACAATGGACGGGAGCGGCACACATATGGACAAACGGCCTGGACGGCCGCAAGCGTCCTTCCTTGATAGCCGTTGCCCGCAACCGTATGATTCAGCGATTCCCACACCAGAGGCCTCGACCGCATGAGCCGTCCCGGAGATCGACTAGCTGGACGCGTTGCCATGATCTCGGGCGGAGCCAATGGTGCCGGCGCGGCCTCCTCCCGATTGTTTGCGCGCGAATCTGCCAAGGTCGCCATCGTCGACAGGGATGCCGAGGCGGGCCGAAAGCTGGAACAGGAACTCCTCGCCCAGGGCCTGGCGGCGTTCTTCGTCGAAGCGGATGTTTCCAAACCCGATCAAGCCGAGCACGCCGTCACCGCAACCATCGCGAAATTCGGGCAGATCGACATTCTGTTCAACCACGCCGGCACCATCATCGTGAAACCCTTCCTGGAGTTTTCCATCGACGAATGGGACGAGATGATGGAAAACAATGCCAAGAGTGCGTTCCTGATGACCCGCCTGGTCCTGCCGGACATGCTCAAGCGTGGTTATGGCGTGCTGATCAGCACCAGCTCTTCCGGCGTCAAGGCGATTACCCATCTGGAATCGCTCTACTGCGCATCGAAATCGGCCATGCACCAACTGGCACGCGCCATCGCCGTCGAGTACCGGGACAAAGGCATCCGCAGCAATACCATTTGCCCCAGCTTCGTTCGCACCCGCCACGGCGAACACGAAATCGCGCAGTTGCGCGCCTATGGCGTCTTCGCCTCGGAACAGGATCTGAACATCATGCAGGGAAGGATTTGTGAGCCGGAGGAAGTCGCCAACGTGGCGCTGTTCCTGGCCAGCGAGGAGTCGAGCTTCATCAACGGAGCCGAGATTTTCGTGGACAACACGTTCACGGCCATTTGACGGATGCTCTGGGGCCTTCAAGCAGTCGAGCAGCAATCCGCCTACGGCCTGACGGTCGAGGTACTGCGCCGTCATGTCCACCTCGGGCTGCTGTTGCCCGGCGAAAGACTGCCGCCGGAAAGAACCCTGGCCGACCAGTTGAGCGTCTCGCGGGTTACCTTGCGAGAAGCGCTTCGGGTGATGGAAACCGAGGGCTACTTCGTGGTGCGTCGGGGCGCGAGCGGCGGTGCGTTCGTCAACGACCTTGAAGTGCTCCGGGAGATATCGTCCCGCCGCCTGAGCCGCGACCCGGCGATGGTCATGCGCATGCTCGAGTTTCGGGAGGCCGTCGAACCCACTGCTGCCCGGCATGCCGCGGCTCGCCGCACGCCGACCGATCTTGCCGCCCTGGAGTCAGCCTTCAGTGCAATCAAGGCAGCCGATAACTCGGCCATGCTACGGCGCGCCGAATCCATGTTCTACCTGGCCCTCGGTGCCGCTTCCCATAACCCGCTGCTGTCCAAATCCATCGAAGACGCCCAGCTCGCAGTCTTTGTGCTTCCCGCCATCGAACCCGATCTGGACGCGGTCCGGAAGCTGTTGGAAGCGATCAAGGCGCGCAACGGCGATCAGGCGCAGGACGCCTCTCGCGCACTGATCGCCACCGACAGGGTTCGGCTGGGCGACATAGTCGGTTTTGTCTAGAAAAATCCCTTCCCGTCATATTTCTCTTTTATTACAGTCAGTTAAGGCCATCACCTGGCCGGTGCCTTTACGCCCGTTTACCTGATAACGACACCCTTCCCGTTGCCGATTGACAGGCATTTTTCGCGATGGTCTATTGGTATTAACTCCAGACCAATAGACCGATAGCAAAAATTCCAACGGCACAACGGGAGTGATCGATGAGAAACAAACCAAGATTGGATCAACAGAAAGTCCTGATTACGGGGGGCGCCGGCGGCATGGGGAAAGCCGCCGCCGTGATGTTTGCCGAGCAGGGAGCGGAGCTGGCGATCATCGACAGGGATCTTGTCGCAGGCACCCAGGTGGTCGAGAGCATTCGCGCACAGGGCGGCAAAGCGAATTTCTTCCAGGCCGACGTCGGCAACGCCGAACAGTTGATCGCCGCCATCGATGCCGCAACCGAGGCATTGGGCCGGATCGATGCATTGTTCAATCACGCCGGCACCATCGTCGTGAAGCCCCTGCATGAAACCAGCGTCGAAGAGTACGACGACCTGATGGCGATCAACGCCCGGTCGGCCTTCATCGCCTGCCGCGCCGTATTACCCGGGATGCTGGCACGCGGCAAGGGCAGCATCGTCATCACCTCTTCCATCGGCGGCGAAAAAGGCTTTGCCCTGGAAAGCGTGTACTGCATGACCAAGGGTGCCGTCCTGCAACTGGCGCGTTCCATCTCGGCCGAATACCGCGACCAGGGCATTCGTTGCAATGCGATATGCCCGGGTTTCGTGCGTACCGCCCACGGCCTGCGCGAACTCGACCAGCTCGATTCCCAGGGACAGACCTGGGAAGACTCGGGGCTGGCAAACACCCAAGTGCGAATCTGCGAAGCCAAAGAAGCCGCCGCGGCCGCGCTGTTCCTGCTCTCCGACGAAGCCAGTTTCGTCAACGGCGCCGCGCTCTATGTCGATAACGGCTGGTACTCGAAAGGCTGACCCCACCCGCCCCTACCTCATACGCCTGAACGCGTTTAGGGAGTTGAACATGTCAAACGCTACCAAACCCGGTTCCTCAGTGGACCAAAGTGAAGACGCACGGCTGTTGGCGCTGGGTTACCGCCCGGAGTTTCGTCGTGTCCTCGGATTGTTCGCCGACTTTTCCCTTGGCTATTCCTACATGAGCCCGATGGCCGGGGTGTTTGCACTCTTCGCCACCGCCATGATCGCCGCCGGCCCGCCCTTCTTCTGGACCATGCTCGCGGTGCTGGCGGGCCAGGTGTTCGTCTGCCTGGTGTTCGCCGAAGCGGCATCGGCCTATCCCATTGCCGGCGGTATCTACCAGTGGGCACGGCGCCTGGGTGGCGAACGCTGGGGGTTCCTGACGGCCTGGATGTACCTGTTTGCCCTGGTCGGCACCGGTGCCGGTATCGCCGCCGGAGGTGCACCGTTCCTGGCGATCATCCTGGACGTACCGGTCTCGCCGCAATTCAACGCACTGGCCGGCATCTCCATTGCGATGATCGCGATCCTGGCCAACTTTGCCGGCACCCGCGTATTGGCGAAGCTGACTGAAATCGGCGTCTGGGCCGGGTTGATCGGCCTGGGGATCTGTGGCGGCTACATGCTCATCTTCGGCCATGTGCAGCCCATCTCGATCCTGTGGGACAACTTCGGGCGCGGTGACGGCAACTACACCGCTGCATTGTTCTTCGCCAGCCTGATCGGCGTCTGGATCTTCTACGGCTTCGAAGCCTGCGGCGACCTGGCCGAAGAAGTCAGCGGCGCCTCGAAGGCCGTGCCTCGCGCCATGCTGCTGACGATCGTCTGTGGCGGTGGTTCGGCATTGCTCATGACGCTGGGCCTGCTGTTGGCGGTCCCGGACATCAGCGCGGCCGCCGACGGCTCGCTGGCCGACCCCATCGGTGCCGCCCTGTTGCAAGTGATGGGCCCCCTGGGCATGAAGTTGACGCTGGTGTGCCTATTGGCGGTGGTGGTCAGTGCGGTCACCTCGGTCATCGCCTCGGCCAGCCGGCTGTTCTTCTCCCTCGGTCGCGACAACATGATTGTCGGCGCCAGTGTCCTGGGACGCCTGAGCACCCGCCGTCGCCAGCCTGTCGCAGCCCTCTGGGCCACCGCGGTCACCACTTTGCTGATCCTGTCGATCGGTTTCGTGTCGAGCAACGCCGCCACCCAGATCATCAGCTTCACCACCACCGGCATCTACCTGTCGTTCCAGATGGTGGTGATCGTCTCGCTGATCGCCAGCCTCCGTGGCTGGCGTCCCGACGGTGACTTCCGGCTGGGGGCCAGCGCCATCGTGGTCAAATCCATTGCCCTGCTGTTCGGCGTTGCATCGATCATCAACCTGGCATGGCCGCGCACACCCGAGGCCGGCTGGCTCAGCAACTGGCTGATCGTGATTTCGATCGGGGTGATCATGGTGTTGGGCCTGATCCAGATGCTGACCCTGGACATGACTCCATCGGTACAAACCAGACCAGAGGCCGGCAGCCAGGACGCTTGCAGATAACATTCTCAAGCTGCAAAAAAACCCCGATGTACGCCTGCTGTTACCGGCGCGCATCGGGGTTTCCTTTGACCGCTTACCGGTCAGGGTCGTGAATGACTTCAGCGCACTACTGCAAGGGAAGGACTGCTGACGCCTGGCGCTTCATGTGCGTTGACCATGGCTTCCGCCAGCCGCCGCAGCGTCACGGCACCAATGGGTTTGCCCGATGCATCGACCACGCAAACCTCTCCATCCGGTGCCGATGCCAGCTTGCGCATCGCGTCCTCGACGGTGGTGCCCGCGGTGATCGTCAGGCCGCTCGAAGGCGCGCCCGCGGACGGTTGCACCATGACGGTTTCGACTTGCAGCACGCGCCCCCGGTTGACCTCCTTGACGAAGTTCGCGACGTATTCATCGGCAGGCCGCAGGACGATATCCTGGCTGGAGCCCTGCTGGATGACCTCGCCATCGCGCAGGATCGCAATCTGGTCACCCAGGCGCAACGCTTCATCCAGGTCGTGGGTGATGAACACGATGGTCTTCTTGATCTCCTTCTGCAGGTCCAGCAGCACGGTCTGCATATCCACGCGGATCAGCGGGTCAAGGGCCGAATAGGCTTCGTCCATCAGCAGCACCGGCGCGTCGTTGGCCAGCGCCCGGGCCAGGCCCACACGTTGCTGCATGCCGCCCGAGAGTTGGTTGGGATAGCGCTTCTCGAAACCTTTGAGCCCTACCCGTTCGAGCCAGCGCATGGCGATATCGATACTCTTGGAGCGCGGAAGCTTCTGGATATCGAGGCCATAGACAGTGTTTTCGAGCACGTTGCGATGGGGCAGCAAGGCGAACTTCTGGAACACCATCGCCGTCTGCAACCGGCGGAACTCGCGCAGGTCACTCTGGTTCATCTTGGCGACATCCACGCCGTTGACCAACACTTCACCTGCCGTCGGATCGATCAACCGGTTGATGTGGCGGATCAACGTGGACTTGCCTGAACCGGACAGCCCCATGATCACCTGGATCTCCCCGGAGCGCATTTCCAGATTGATGTCCTTCAGGCCGAGGACGTGGCCGTAGCGCTCGATCAGCTCGGTTTTCGTCAGGCCTTTTTTCACCGCCTCGATGTGCTTGGCCGCATCGGGGCCGAAGATCTTGTACAGGTGACGGATCTTGATGCCGTCGAAGTGTTGATTAGCCATGGACGATCTCCCGGTGTTTCTGGAGCCTGTGCCCATAGGCCTGGCTGACGCGGTCGAAGATGATAGCGATGCCGACGATGGCAAGGCCGTTGAAGATACCGAGGGTGAAATACTGGTTGGCAATGGCCTTGAGCACCGGCTGGCCGAGGCCTTGCACGCCGATCATCGAGGCAATGACCACCATCGCCAGGGCCATCATGATCGTCTGGTTGATGCCCGCCATGATGGTCGGCAACGCCAGCGGCAACTGCACGTTCTTGAGTTTCTGCCAGTTGGAGGAACCAAAGGCATCGGCGGCTTCGAGCACGTCCTTGTCCACCAGGCGAATGCCGAGATTGGTCATGCGGATCATCGGCGGAATCGCATAGATCACCACCGCGATCAGGCCGGGCACCCGACCGATGCCCAACAGCATGACCACGGGAATCAGGTAGACGAAGCTCGGCATGGTCTGCATGACGTCGAGCACGGGATTGACCATCCTCTGGAAACGCTCCGAACGGGCCATGAGAATGCCGATCGGCAAGCCCATGACGATCGACAGGATGGTGCAGACGAAGATCATCGAGATCGTGCGCATCGAGTCGTCCCACATGTCCAGGTAGCCGATGGCGAGCAGCGTGACGAGCGCACCCAGCACGACCTTCACACTCCGGCTTGCAGCCCAGGCGATGGCCAGGACGATGAGAATGATGATCGGCCACGGCGTCTGTGTCATGAACTGCTCGGACAGCAGCAAGAACTTTTGCAGGGGTGCGAAGAAGCTTTCAATGCCGTCGCCGTAGCCGCGTGTGAATGACCGGAACCCATCGTCGATAGCCTGTTTCAGGCTACGGAGGGAGTCATCGTTCATATGAGGAAACTCATGAAACCAGCTCATTTTTGATACCTTTTTCCAATATTGCCGGGCTCATTCCTGTTGCTTCCCGGCCGTGATGACGCAGTGGCCGGAGCCACTGCGTCACGCTGCAAACTACAAGGCTGACTTGATCTTCCCGGCGGCTTCAGGCGACACCCACTTGGCCCACACATCCGGGTTCTTCTTCAGGAACTCCTTCGCGCCGTCGGCACCCGTGGCCTGGTTGTCGGCCATCCAGGCCAGCATGCGGCTGACCATTGCGTTCGGCCAGGAACGGTGCTGGAGGTATTCGTAGGCTGGGCCGGAACGACTGGCGAACGACTTGGTCACGATGGTGTTGACCTCATCGGCTGGCCACTCGTTAGGCTTTGGATCCGGGCACTTTTCCACCTTGTTGCAGCGGTTCCACTCGGTCGCGTCGTAAGGCGCGCCGGAAGGAAGGCGCACCATCTCGTACTTGCCGAGCAGCGACGTGGGCTCCCAGTAGTAGCCGATCCAGCCCTTCTTGCGCTCATAGGCGCGCACGAGCGAGCCGTCGTGTCCGGCTGCCGAGCCGGTATCGACCAGGTTGAAGCCCGCTTCCTTGGCCTTGTAGGCCTTGTAGTATTGGCTGGCGATGATGGTACCGCCCCAGCCTTGCTGACCCGCGGACCAGGCACCTTTCGAGCTGTCCTCCGGATCCGGGAACAGTTCGGGATGCTTCAGTGCATCGGCGATGGTCTTGATGTCGGGGTGAGCATCGACAATGAACTTGGGAATATAGATGCCCTGTACACCCCCTTCAGCCAGGGATTTGCTGGCGATCAGCAACTTGCCTTCTTCAATGTTCTTCTGGGTGATCGGTGGGCGCAGGCTGGTCCAGGACTCGGGGGCCACGTCCGGCTTGCCCTTTTCAGCCATGGAGGTCAGGGTCGGCACGGTATCCCCCAGCACGACGCTGGCATCACAGCCATAGCCGTTCTGCAGGATGAATTTGTCCACTTCGGCCAGCAGCTCGGCCGATGCCCAGTTCATGCTGGCGATGGTGACAGCGCCGCATTGCGCGGCATTGGCAGCCGATACACCGGCAGCCAGGCCGAACACCAGGGGCGTGGCGAAAAGGAACTTCTTGACCCCACCTCCTTTCTTGCTGGCTGCGCCCGCCCCGGCGCAAGGTGTCTGGCTGTTGAAGGACACGTCGTTTGTTTTTTTCATTTGCGGTCACCCTCTTGTGTTTTTGTTAACAGTGCATCTAGAACAATTTCACAAGCAGCGCTCCATGCTGCATTCGCCTGGTGCAGGTCCAGCATCTCGAGGCCAAGCGCCGTATAGGTGCCCGACGTGGCAATGGACTTGCCGAGATTGGCGAAAGACTGGTCTTCTCGAAGCCTGGCGTATGCAATGCAGTCGCTCAGGCTGCCGAGAATCAACTGCCTGCTCTGAGCCGGATCGAAGCCCTTGTCGGCGATCCAGCGATGCAGGTCATGCAGGAGGAAATAGAACCAACCGTTCATGCAGGCCGCGACGGTCGCCAGTTCGAACTGGTCTTCGCGCTCCACCGGAACCAACGTTCCCAGTGAGTCGAACAGCGCCGTGATCTCTTTCGACGGTGGGTTCAGGACCACGTTGGTGCTGTTGGTTTCGGCGGCATAGGAGAGCATCGAACGAATGGTCTTGTCGGTGCCGAACAAGCGCATCAACTCGCGATGACTGACGCCCGAGATGAAGGACACCAATTGGTGCCGGGGGCCGATATCGACGCTATGGGCGAGCGATTCCAATTGGTCGGGACGAACACCCAGCAGCAGAATGCGCGAGGCATCGACCACCGCCTGATTGTCCGCCAGTACGTCGCAGTCGTAATCCCTGGCGAGACTTTCCGCCCGTTCCACATTGCGGGGGCTCAAATAGATAGGGGCCGAGAAACCACCTCTGCGCAAGCCTCTCACCACCTTCTCGGTGAGAGCACCCACCCCGAGCACGCCGATCGCCTTCATCAGTTCACCTGTTTTTCTTGTTGTTGATTTTCCGGACGGACCGGGCCTTGCTCTGCCCTACCGGGTCACGGCACCGGAACGCAAGCAAACAGAAGGGAGTGGCGGCTCCTGACCAGGTGGCCGCTGGGACAATCGTCAGCAGGGAGTTCTTGTATTTTCATGATCGACTCTCCATCGCATGAGTCGATTTTGAGACCGCGGCAATTTGCCGCCTATAAGGAAAAGGACGATTGCCAGCAGGATTTGTACTGTGGCGAGGGATCTTGCTCCCTCGCCACAAATTGTTGCCTGCTGGGTATCAGCGCTGAGCCCAGCCCTGGATCTCAATCAGGTAATCGGCACTGGCCAATTGCGAGCCGACACAGGCCCGCGCTGGCTGGTGCGCGCCACCGACCCAGGCGTCGTACACCACATTCATCGCCTCGAAATCCTTCATGTCGGCCAGCCAGATCTGTACGCGCATCAGGCCTTCCCGACCGACATCGGCCTTTGCCAGCAACGCGTCGAGCTGCGCCAGCACATCCCGCGTCTGTCCGGCGATGCCGACTGAACAGTCGTTGGCGACCAGGCCGGAGGTTTCGACCCGATCACCGGCGATGACCAGCTTACTGGCGCGGTGGGATGCATCAATTCGAGTGATCATTCGCGTATCCCTTTAGAAAATCACATAGGTCTTGCGGAACTGCTCGCGAATGTCCCAGATGCCTTCGCAGTTGGCCGGGAAGAACACCGCGTCGCCGGCATGCAACTCGACGGGCTCGCCGCCATCCGGGGTGAAGATGCACCAGCCGGAAATCACGTGGCTGAATTCGCGGTTCATAATGTGCCGGCGGAAAACACCAGGGCTGCATTCCCAGACACCGACCGAGGCGCCGGACGCTTCGAGTGTGCTGTCCTGCCCCAGGCGCGACTGGGCGACGACATCGCCGATAGGCAGCTTGGCCGGGGCCAGCTCGCCCATGGGGGATTGTTCGGCCTGTTTGATTACGGTTGGTTTGATGGACATTTGCAGGGTTCCTCGTAAGTGTTCAGGGGTGCCCCAATATCACTGGCCAGTATCGGGGCGGTTGATCATCAATCAGCTTTCCCGACCCGCCCGGTACTGTCCCCAGCGCAGGTTGGTATTGATGCCCAAGGAGAGCAGTGGCTCCGGTGGATTCGCATTCGGACCTTCGGAGCACCGCAGAAACTCGATCAGGTCGTTGCTCTTGCCGGCCAACCAATCGGCCAGCAGCGTGCCCGTGCCGGTACCCCGGGTGATGCCCAGGCCATTGCAACCGAGGGCGCCGTAGACATTGCGTGCCAGCTCGCCGAAATGCCCGGCATGGTTACGGGTCATGCACAGCGCACCGCCCCAGGTGTATTCGAACCCGACGTCGGGCAGCATGGGGAAGCGCCGCTCGAAGGACTTGCGCTGCGCCTGCTGCGCTTTCGCGAGCAGGCCCGGGGTGGTCTTGCCGTTGGGGTGGTAATCGAAACTGTTGCGCACCAGCAGGCGTTGATCAGGCGTGCGGCGCAGCGTACTGCCGAAAGGGTCGGCGGGGATGATGCCCCACTGCTCCTTGCCACCTAAGCGCGCCTGCTCTTCTTCAGTGAGCGGGCGGGTCATGCTGGCGTAGGTGAAGATCGGCAGCAGTCGCCCCTTGAGAAAACCGAACTGCGTGGCGAAAGCGTTATTGGCGAGCACCAGCTTGTCGGCCACGACGGTGCCCTTGGCGTGGGTCAGCACGATGGGATCGGCATATTCAACCCCTGTCACCGCGCAGTTCTCGAAGAGTGAAACGTTGTCGGGCAGGCTGTCCGCCAACCCCTTGACCAGGCTCGCGGGTTGTAAAAGCATCGTGCCGGGCGTGTATAACGCCCTGCGGTAGAACGACGTGCCCAGATGCGCCGGCAGGTCCTGGCCTTCGATGATCTCGAACGCCTGGCCGAGTTTTTCCAGCCCGCCCCGGTAGGCCTCCAGAATCCTCAGGCCCTTGTCCTCGACCGCCGCCTGGTATTTGCCCACCCGGCTCAACTGACAGTCGATGCCGTACCGGGAAACCAGCGACGCCAGGAGATCCTGGGCGTACAGGTTCAGCTTCAGGTGCATGCAGGCGATGGCTGGATCGCCGATGTAGTCAGGCGCGCCGATATCGTGAGGCAGGTCAATCGCAAAGCCCGAGTTGCGCCCCGAAGTGCCGAAGCCGACCTCCTGGGCTTCCATCAGAACGATTTCATCGGTGGGAAAGTTCAGCGCCAACTGCCTCGCCACGGCCAGCCCGGTGAAGCCTGCCCCGACAACGGCCCAACGGGCGCGAACCTGGCCGCTGCGGGCAGGACGCGGGGCTCTCTGCTTGCTGAGGTGGAACCAGCCGCAGGCGTCGTTATCGGCGGGTATTTCTTTTATTTTCACGGCGTTGAGGTCTCCAGATCGTATAGCGATTCTGGAGCGAGCCCGTTTTCAATCCTATAACGATAATGACGATTGCCAGCAGGTTTCCTCCCTCAGAGAAGCAAAAACGTTGACCTCCGGACCTATCCTGCCGAGCCGCGCCCCCGAACCTCCCATCAGCTGTCCCTCCCGTTATATGGCCGTCGCACAATCGGATGCGATAGTGAAAAACCGCTCATGAATGCTTCATAGAACAACGAGGTAGCAAGCAAAATGGCCAAGGCCGCCGATGTGGTTGTGCAATGTCTGGAGAACGAAGGCGTCGAGTATGTGTTCGGCATTCCCGGCGAAGAAAACCTCGACCTGCTGGAGTCCCTGCGCAAGTCGAAGATCAAGCTGGTGCTGACGCGCCACGAGCAGTCCGCCGGTTTCATGGCCGCCACCTACGGCCGACTGACCGGCAAGACCGGGGTCAGCCTGTCGACCCTGGGGCCTGGCGCGACCAACCTGGTCACCGCCAGTGCCTACGCGTATCTGGGCGGCATGCCAATGATGATGATCACCGGCCAGAAGCCGATCAAGAAGTCCAAGCAGGGCCGCTTCCAGATCATCGATGTGTGCGGCATGATGGCGCCCATCACCAAGTACACCCACCAGTTCGCCTCGGCCGATAACATTCCGGCCCGCATGCGTGAGGCGTTCCGCCTGGCCGAGGAAGAGAAACCGGGCGCCGTGCACCTGGAGTTGCCGGAAGACATCGCCGCCGAGCAGACCGACAGCCTGCCGATCCCGCCGAGCCTGCACCGTCGTCCGCTGGCCGAGCACAAGGCCGTCGAAGCCGCCGTCGAAAAACTCAAGACCGCCCGCAGCCCGATCCTGGTGATCGGTGCCGGCGCCAACCGCAAGATGACCGCCAAGGTCCTCAAGCAGCTGATCGACCAGACCGGCATCCCGTTCATCACCACCCAGATGGGCAAGGGTGTGGTCGACGAGCGCCACCCGCGCTTCCTCGGCAACGCCGCGCTGTCGTCCGGCGACTTCGTCCACCGCGCCGTTGAAGCTGCCGACCTGATCATCAACATCGGCCACGACGTGATCGAGAAGCCACCGTTCTTCATGGTCCGGGGCGGCACGGAAGTCATCCACATCAACTTCCGCTCGGCGGAAGTTGATGCCGTGTACTTCCCGCAGATCGAAGTGATCGGTGACATCGCCAACGCCGTGTGGCAGATCGGCGAAGCCCTGGGCGACACCTCGCATTGGGATTTCACCCGTTTGATGGCGATCCGTGAGGCGAACGAAACGCAGATCGTCGAAGGCGCCGACGACGACCGCTTCCCGGTCTACCCGCAACGCCTGGTTGCCGACGTCCGTCGCGCCCTGCCGTCCGAAGGCATCGTGGCCCTGGACAACGGCATCTACAAGATCTGGTTCGCCCGCAACTACAAGGCGCACAAGCCCAACACCGTGCTGCTGGACAATGCCCTGGCGACCATGGGCGCCGGCCTGCCATCGGCCATGGCTGCGCATCTGGTACACCCGGATCGCCCGGTCGTTTCGGTGTGCGGTGACGGCGGTTTCATGATGAACAGCCAGGAACTGGAAACCGCGGTGCGCCTGAAGATGAACCTGACAGTGATCATCCTGCGCGACGACGGCTACGGCATGATCCGCTGGAAGCAGGCCAATATGGGCTTCACCGACTTCGGCCTGGACTACGGCAACCCGGACTTCGTCCAGTACGCCCAAGCCTACGGCGCCAAGGGTCACCGGGTGGAGAGCGCCGAGGGTTTCCTGCCGCTGCTGCTAGATTGCCTGAACACGCCAGGCGTACACGTGATCGATTGCCCGGTGGACTACTCCGAGAACGATCACATCCTCAACACCGAGCTCAGAACGCGTAGCGCGCAAGTCTGACCCCCTCGATCCGTTCACAGAACCGAACCCGTGGCGAGTCAGCGCCCTCGCCACGCATGACCAGGAACGCCCCATGCAACTCAAAGACACTTCGCTGTTCCGTCAGCAAGCCTACATCGACGGAACCTGGGCCGACGCCGACAGCGGCCAGACCCTCAAGGTCAGCAACCCGGCCACCCTCGAAACCATCGGCACCGTGCCAAAGATGGGCGCCGCCGAAACCCGTCGCGCCATCGAAGCCGCCGACAAGGCGCTACCGGCCTGGCGTGCACTGACCGCCAAGGAGCGCGCCGGCAAACTGCGGCGCTGGTTCGAATTGATGATCGAACACCAGGATGATCTCGCGCGCCTGATGACCCTCGAACAGGGCAAGCCATTGACCGAAGCCAAAGGCGAAATCGTCTACGCGGCTTCGTTCCTGGAATGGTTTGCCGAAGAAGCCAAGCGCGTCTATGGCGATGTGATTCCCGGTCACCAGCCCGACAAGCGCCTGATCGTGATCAAGCAACCGATCGGCGTGACCGCCGCCATTACCCCGTGGAACTTCCCCGCCGCGATGATCACCCGCAAGGCCGGCCCGGCACTGGCCGCCGGCTGCACCATGGTGCTCAAGCCCGCCTCGCAGACGCCCTACTCCGCCCTGGCTCTCGCCGAGCTGGCGGCACGCGCCGGTATCCCGAACGGTGTCTTCAACGTCGTCACCGGCAGCGCCGGGGACGTGGGTGGCGAGCTGACCAGCAACCCGATCGTGCGCAAGCTGTCCTTCACCGGTTCGACCGAAATCGGTCGCCAGCTGATGGCCGAATGCGCCAAGGACATCAAGAAGGTCTCCCTGGAGCTGGGCGGCAACGCGCCGTTCATCGTGTTCGACGACGCGGACCTGGATAAGGCCGTCGAAGGCGCGATCATTTCCAAATACCGCAACAACGGCCAGACCTGCGTCTGCGCCAACCGCCTGTACATCCAGGATTCGGTGTACGACGCGTTCGCCGAGAAACTCAAGGCCGCGGTCGCCAAGCTCAAGATCGGCAACGGTCTGGAAGACGGCACCACCACCGGTCCGCTGATCGACGAGAAAGCCGTCGCCAAGGTCCAGGAACACATCGCCGATGCCGTGGGCAAAGGCGCGACCGTACTGGCCGGTGGCAAGCCGATGCAAGGCAATTTCTTCGAGCCGACCATCCTGACCAACGTCCCGAAAACCGCCGCCGTGGCCAAGGAAGAGACCTTCGGTCCGCTGGCGCCGCTGTTCCGCTTCAAAGACGAAGCCGAAGTGATCGCGCTGTCCAACGACACCGAGTTCGGCCTGGCCTCGTACTTCTATGCCCGCGACCTGGCTCGTGTATTCCGTGTGGCCGAGGCCCTGGAATACGGCATGGTCGGCGTCAATACCGGGTTGATCTCCAACGAAGTCGCGCCGTTCGGCGGCATCAAGGCTTCGGGCCTGGGCCGTGAAGGCTCCAAGTACGGCATCGAGGACTACCTGGAAATCAAATACCTCTGCCTCGGAATCTGACGACCCGGGAAGCCCGAAACAGGTGGCAAAACGCCTTCGCAGGCGCTGTCCGGCACGTTCCGTCCGCCAGTAGGAACCTCCTATAAGCCGTCAGACCTGTTATATGGCCCTATCAGGCGAGGTGCGATAGTACCGGCCACCGATCACACACAACTCTAAAAAAGATACTCCCTGCTTATTGCACGAGCGTCGCACTGCGAGGCTTCTACAATAAGCAGGCATGCCTAAGCGTTAAGGAGGCAAGCATGCCTGACAATTACAAGATTTCGCTGGAAGACGCACCGCTGAACAGTTTCCACAAGAAGCTCGCCGTCTATTCGTCCGGCGCTCCATTCCTGGACGGCTACATCCTCAGCATCATCGGCGTCGTCATGGCGCAGATCAGCCAATCGCTGCAAATGAGCACCCTGCAAGAGGGCATGGTTGCAGCGGCGGCGCTGGTGGGCATGTTCCTCGGCGGCTTCGTCGGTGGTCTGTTTACCGACAAGCTTGGCCGCAAGACCCTGTACGTACTGGTGCTGGTTGCACTGGCAGTGTTCTCGCTCGCCCAGTTCTGGGTGACCACCGCCTGGTCGCTGATTGCGTTGCGGTTGCTGCTGGGCATTGCCATCGGCGCGGACCATCCACTGGCAACCTCCTTGCTGGCCGAGTTCCTGCCCAAGAAACAGCGCGGCTCCATCCTGGCGAGCCTGGTCCTGATGTGGTTCGTCGGTGCCGCCGTGGCCTATGTGGCCGGTGAACTCATCCTCAGGAGTGGCGAGCCCGATGCCTGGCGCTGGGCGCTGGCGAGTGCAGTGGTTCCGGCCGTGCTGTTCCTGATCATGCGCGCAGGCACCCCGGAATCGGCGCGCTGGCTGCTGAGCAAGGGCCGCACCCAGGACGCGGACCAAGTGATCAAGAAGGTCTATGGCAACCAGTACTCCATCGCCAATCTTCCGGAAAAGGCCCCGACCCGCAAGATCTCGGTCTGGTCACTGTTTCATTCGACCTACGGCAAGCGCATCTTCTTCGTCAGCATCTTCTGGACCTGCTCCATCATTCCGCAATTCGCCATTTATGCCTTCGCACCGCGCATCCTGAACGCCATGGGCCTGACCGGTGACATGGCCGCCTGGGGCGCAGTGGCAATCACGGTCATGTTCGTTTTCGGCTGCCTGGCAGGCGTGAAGCTGATCAATCCCTTGGGTCGGCGCAACATGCTCATGCACAGCTTCTTGTGGTCGGGCCTCGCCCTGCTGGCGCTGGGGCTGTTCCCGGAAGGTTCGGCGCAACTGACACTGATCCTGTTCGGCAGCTATGCCCTGTTCATCGGCGGCGCCCAGGTTCTGCAATACGTCTATCCGAACGAACTGTTCCCGACCGAGATCCGCGGCTCCGCCGTCGGCCTGTCGACCTCGCTTTCGCGGATCGGCGCCGCAGTCGGCACCTATCTGGTACCGCTGTCGCTGACCTCCATCGGGATTGCCAACACCATGATCGTCGCCTTCGGCATCTCCATGGTCGGCCTCTTTTTCACCTGGCTGATGGCACCGGAAACCCGCTCCCTGGACCTGCAACAGGCCAGCGCCGCGAGCTACTGACACCCTGAGCGGCAAGGGTCGTGCATGCACGGCCATTGCCGTAAGAACAACTGGAAGCCCTGGGCTTTCGCACATTGTGAGCAGGTAGAAACATGACCTTCAAAAGAACCATTCACGCAGTCGATACCCACGCCGGCACGCCAATGCGCGTGGTCACCGGCGGGATCCCTCACATTCCCGGCAATACCGTCCATGACAAGATGAAATGGATGGAAGCCAACGATGACGGGCTGCGCAAGCTGCTGCTGCGTGAGCCCCGTGGCTATCCGGCGCACTGCTGCAACATCATCGTTCCGCCCGGCCACCCGGAAGCCGATGCCGGCTACATCATCCTGGAGCAGATCGAATACCCGGTGATGTCCGGCGGCAACACCATTTCAGTGGTCACGGTGCTGCTGGAAATGGGCATGCTGCCAATGAAGGAACCGGTCACCGAGCTGACCCTGGAAGCCCCCGCCGGCCTGATCCGCATCCGCGCCGAGTGCAAGGACGGCAAGGTCAAGGGTGTCACCTTCAAGAACGTCCCCGCCTTCGCCGCTCACCTGGACGCAGTCATCGATGTACCGCACTTGGGCAAGGTCACCGTGGATGTGGGCTGGGGCGGCATGTTCTACGTCATTGCCGACGTTCGCCAGTTCAAAGGCCTGGAGCTGATCCCGCAGCACGGCGCCGAGATTGCCCGGGTTTCTTCGATGATTCGCCAGGCGGCCATCGAGCAGTTGCCGGTCGCGCACCCTGATTACCCAGGTGTAGGCATCACCATTTCCCAACTGTCCGGCCCGAGCGAAGACCCGAAAGCCGATTGGAAGAACGCCGTGACCATGGCCTCCGGCGCCTTCTCCTGGGACGATCCGACCACCTGGACCGGTGCACTGGATCGCTGCCCTTGCGGCACCGGCACGTGCGCCAAGATGGCTACCCTGCACGCCAAGGGCGAGTTGCCGCTGAACCAGGATTTCCGTCACCAGAGCCTGATCGGCAACATCTACACCGGGCGCCTGCTGGAAGAGACCAGCATCGGCGATAAAAAGGCCGTGGTGCCGACCATTACCGGCAAAAGCTGGATCTATGGCCTCAACACCCTGGTGCTGGAACACGACGATCCGTTCCCGGAAGGCTTCACCATCGGCGACATCTGGGCCTGATCCGTTACACCGCTGTTTCGCGGAGTGCCTGAACGGGGCTCCGCTCCTCTCCATCCAACCTTTGGGCGCGCATCAGTCTGTACCGATGGCGCTCTTTTTTTTGACCGGCCTTTTTTTGCAGGTCTTTTTGAAAGGAACGCGCGATGCGAATCATCCCGGCTCAGGACATCCGTGCATCGATCAACTGGGGCGACATACTGGATGCCCTGCGCACGGCTCACCTGGGGGAACGCCCCCTCGGTGACAGCTTCTTCATCGGTGACGCCGACTATGGCCTGCTCAGTCGGGGCGTGGTCCTGCCGGGCCTGGGTGCCGGCATCAAGGTTGCGTCCATGTACCCGGCCAACAGCCGCGCAACCCCTGCCCTGCCGACCGAACATGCGGCGTTCGTGGTCATCGACGAAGTATCCAGGGCCATCAGCGCGATTCTGGACGGACCTGAAATCACCCGCTGGAAAACCGCCGCCGACTCCGCCCTGGCCGCACAGCGCCTGAGCCGGGAAGACAGCTCGGTCCTGCTGGTACTGGGCGCAGGCCCCATTGCCCAGGCACTGATCCAGGCCTATCTGCACATTCGTCCCTCGATCAATGAAGTTCTGCTGTGGAACCGCACGGCGTCCAAGCTCTGCGATTTCCATGACGAACTCAGCGGGCAAGGCCTGAACGTGAGCATCGTGAGCGACCTCGACGCTGCTGTGCGCAAGGCCGACATCATCACCTGCGCCACCAGCAGCACCACGCCTCTGGTTCGCGGGGAATTCGTCCGCCCCGGCACTCATGTCGACCTGGTAGGCGGCTACCGTGCCGACATGCGCGAGGCCGATGACGAAGCATTGAAAGGCGCACGCATCTTCGTCGACGATCACTCGACATCAGCCTGCTCAGGGGACATCCAGGGGCCGCTGCAAACAGGCGCTATTACCGAGGCGCAGATTGAAGGCGACCTGTTCGCTCTTTGCCAGGACACGTCGTTCTCGCGCCAGGCCAGCGACAGGACGGTCTACAAGAATGCCGGCGGCGCGCACCTGGACCTGATCGTTTCGCAGTATGTCATCGAGAAGTTGAAAACCTAGATATGACCCTAATGCTGTTCACCTAAGACTTGCCCGGTTCATTGTGGCGAGGGGATTTATCCCCTCGCCACAGGTTCATCGTTTTTCTTAAGTGAACAGCATTAGGCCATGACCCTGGTGGACTCAGCAGGTCCTACCTCGCCCGCACCGCATAGATCCCGCCGGCGAGGATCAGCAGCCCGCCGGCAATGGTATGCAGATCGGGAAATTCACCGAAAACCAACAACCCCACCAACGTCGCAAAGACCAGCAATGAGTAATTGAACGGTTGCAGGACGGCGGCCGGGGCAAACTCCAACGCCTTGATCAGCAACAGGTGCCCTGTCATCCCGGCGACTGCATACACCCCGAGCAGGCCCCACTGCACAGGCGTTGGGGCCTGCCACGCGGGAATCCCGAAGCAGGTGGAAGCGATGGCGCCGATCACCGCCATGTACAGCATATTGGTAGCGAATGAATCGGTCTGGCTTATACGTCGGGACAGCAGGTTGTACACGGCAAAAGTTGTCGCCGCCAGCAACGGAATCAACGCCGCCGGATCGAAAATGCCGAAACCGGGCCGCAGGATGACCAGGGTACCGACGAAGCCCACCAGCGCGGCGACCCAGTGGCGCAGGCCAATGAACTCGCCGAGAAAGACACCTGCCAACGCCAGGGTCAACAACGGGAACACCGCGAAAAGCGCATGGCAATCGGCAAGCCCGAGGTACTTCAGCCCCCAACCGAAAATCGCCGCCTCGCCCAGCGCCAATAGCGAACGCACGACCTGGAGCCTGGGGAGTTTGCTACGCACCGCGCCGCGTAACTCGCCTTTCCATGCCAGGTAGCCAACGACACACACCACGAACACCCAGTAACGCACCATCAGCAGTTGCGCGACGGAGAACTCCTTGACGAGGAATTTGGTGATCCCATCCTGGGAAGCGAACACCAGCATCGAAGTCAGGCACAGAGCGATTCCGCGACTGTGATGAGTCGAGGCCGCCTCGGCAAACTGTCTGGACATGAATAAAGCCACCTCAGCCCCATAGGAGGGCGCAAAAAAAAATGCTGCATTCCCTTTCGGGTTTGCAGCATAAACGTGTGAAGCCTACCGCATTCAGCTCAGTTGATAACTGGTTTTCACTCGGGTGAAGAATTCACGGGCATAGGTCCCCTGCTCCCGTGGCCCGTAGCTGGAGCCACGGTTACCACCGAACGGTACGTGGTAATCCACCCCCGCCGTGGGCAGGTTGACCATGACCATGCCGGCGCTGGAGTTGCGTTTGAAGTGCTCGGCATGCTTCAGGGAAGTGGTGACGATGCCTGCCGAGAGCCCGAACGGCGTGTCTTCGGCAGCCGCAAACGCCTCCTCGTAGTTGCGCACCTTGAGGACGCTCAGCACTGGCCCGAAGATTTCTTCGCGATAGATGCGCATCTCCGGCGTCACATCGACGAACAGCGCCGGCTCGAGGAAGTAACCGCCACCTTCGCGCACCAGACGCTCGCCACCGCAAGCCAACGTGGCGCCTTCGGCAATCCCCGAACGGATGAAGTCCAGGTCGACTTCCAGCTGTTTCGCATCCGCCACCGGGCCGATATCGGTCGAAGCGTCCAGCGCATCGCCAACTTTCAAGGCCCGGGTGCGCTCGGTCAGGCGTGCGATGAACTCGGGGTAGATCCCCTCGGTCACGATCAGCCGCGAACTGGCGGTGCAACGTTGGCCGGTGGAGAAGAACGAACCCTGGAGCGCGACGTCCAGCGCCACTTCCATGTCCGCATCGTCCATGACGATCAGCGGGTTCTTGCCACCCATTTCCAGTTGCACCTTGGCCATGCGCTCCACGGCAATGGCCGCGATCTGGCGACCGGTCTGCTCCGAACCGGTAAAACTGATGGCCTTTACCAACGGATGGCGCATCATCGCATCACCGACGCTGCGACCCGGACCGATCAACATGTTGAACACGCCCGCAGGCAGGCCGGAACGAGAGATGATCTCGGCCAGTGCCCAGGCCGACGACGGCACCATTTCCGCCGGTTTGAACACCACGCAGTTGCCGAAGCACAGGGCCGGGGCAATCTTCCAGGCCGGAATGGCAATGGGGAAGTTCCAGGGACTGATGATGCCCACTACGCCCACCGGTTGACGGCTGGTGTCGATGCCGACACCAGGACGAACCGATTCGTACTTCTCGCCCGATGCCCGCAATGCTTCCTGGGCGTAGAACTTGAACGAACGTCCGGCACGGTCCACCTCGCCCATCGCCTCGCGCAGCACCTTGCCTTCCTCGCGCGCCAGCAAACGACCGAGCTCTTCACGACGCGCCAGGATCTCGCTGCCGATGCGGTCCAGCACGTCGGCGCGCAGCTGCGGATTGCTGGCAGCCCAGGCAGACGCCGCGGCATTGGCAGCCTCGACGGCAACGTGGGTCAGTTGTTCGTCGGCACGGGCGAAACGATCGACGATGTCGCGCGGGTCGGACGGATTGCGGTTTTCCAGGATCTGCTCGGCACCGCTCGGCTCGACGAACGCGCCGTTTACAAAGCTGCTTTTGAGGGGGCTGGTCATCGTGCGGCTCCTGAGCGCAAGGCTGGGCTATGTGTCGAGTTGACGAACTGGGCAATGTTGCCGAGTGCCTGGTTGATCAATCCTTGCATGGCGTCCTGGCTGCTCCAGGCCACATGGGGGTTGAGGATGAAATTGGGGTGGTCGATCAGCCGGAAGATCGGATTGTCCGGCTGCGCCGGCTCCTGCTCGAGGACATCCACCGCGGCGCCGCCGAGCTGGCCGCGCTCCATGGCGTCGATCAACGCGGCCTCGTTGACCACACCACCACGACCGGTGTTCACGATCACCGCATCCGGCTTCATCTGCGCCAACTGCGCGGCACCGACCAGATCTCGTGTCTCCTCGGTGAGCGGGCAGTTGATCATCAGCACATCGCTGTTGCGCAACAGCTCATCCAGGGAGACGAAACCCGGCCCGGAATAACGTCCGCCACGGTCATGAAAGCTCACCTTCATGCCGATGGCCTTGCCCAGTTCGGCGACACGCTTGGCAATCGGGCCATTGCCGACGATGCCTAGCAGGCGGCCACGCAAATCGCGAATCGGGAAGTCGAAGTAGATGTTCTTCGGCTCATGGGTACCGGCATGCACCTGTTGCATCAGGCGGTGGTAGCTGGATGCCCGGCGAAACAACTCGAACATCATGGCGACGGAATGTTCGGCCACGGTGTTGGTGGCATAACCCGGCACATTGCCAACCTTGATGCCGCGGGCCTGGCAGTAGTCCACGTCGACGATGTCGGTGCCGGTCAGCGCCAGGGAAATCATCTGCAAGTCCGGCAACTGGGAAAGATGCTCCTCGCGCAGGGGGACACTGCAGGTCAGGGCGACGGTCGCCCCTTTCAGGCGTTCGACCAGTTGTTCCGGTTGGGTGTAGTGATAACTCACCCACTCGTGCTCGAAGGGCAAGTCAGGGATGACGACGCCCGGCCCGATGCCCTCGTCATCGAGAAATACGACGCGATGCTTCATGAATACTTTCCTATTTTTTTTGTGCTGGGACGTAGCCGGCCGGTGCCAGCGAAGCGAGTTGCGTGGTCAGGAAACTGGCATCCTGGTTTTCGTCCTCCAGGGACTCCTTGCGCACCAGCGCGTCACGCACCATATGAGCCCCGATGAAACGGAACGGCTCTGGCGGGAACATCTTCATTTTCTGGTTCACCAGGCCACAGTTGGACCATTCGTCATTGGCATCCTCGACCAGCGACTTGATGATCCGGCTGGCAAACACCGTGGTGGCGACACCGTTACCCGAGAAACCGATACCGAACACGATGTTCGGGTGCCCGCCGAGCCGGCCGAAGTTCGGCAAGCCCTTCATGGCGCGGTCGATAGGACCGGTCCAGCTGCTCACCACCGGGACGTCCTTGAGCTGCGGATAGAAGCTGTACATCTCGGCCGCGACTTTCTCCGCTGCGGGCGTTGGCCGCTCATACAGATCACCGATCTTGCCGGCGAACGCGAACTGGCCCAGGGGCTTGCCGAATACGATGCGGCCATCGGGGGTGTTGCGGTAGTAGTTCAGCACCGTGCGCGAGTCGGTGATGCATTCGCCGCCGCTGAAACCGATCTGGTCCAGACGGTTCTTGACCGGCGCGGTGGCGACCATGTCGCTGGACATGATGGCGACCATGCGACGCAATTCCGGGAACTGCGCGCCCCAGGCGTTCATCGCCACCACCACTTTCTTCGCCTGGATCCGGCCGCCAGCGGTGTGCACCACAGGCTGCTCGCTGCGCTCCAGGTGCGTCAGCGGCGAATTCTCGTAGATCACCACGCCCAGCTTCAGGGCCACACGGCGCAGACCACGGGCCAGCATGGCCGGCTGCACGGTGGCGGCGTTGGGGTCGAAGATGCCGCCCATCATCCGTGGTGAACCGGTGCGCTGGCGCACCTGCTCCGGGGTGAGGGTCTGGAACGGGTTGACCCCGTGCTGCTCCAGGCTATCGGTCAGCACCTTCCAGGAGTTGACCTGGCGCTTGTTGCTGGCGGTCCACAGCCAGCCGTCCTTGCGGTACTGGGCATCGATATCGTGCTCACGGCAGAAACTGCCGATCTCGTCGATGGCGGACTCGGCAGCCTCACAGATCCGGCGTGCTTCCTTCTCGCCGCAGATGCTCATGACCGACAGGTACTTGGCCCACCAGTTGGTGGCGATGCCGCCGTTGCGTCCACTGGCGCCGGAACCGCAGCGGTCGCGCTCGATGATCACGATCCGCCAGGTCGGATGAGCCTGCTTGAGCCGGATGGCCGACCACAAGCCGAGATAGCCACCGCCGATGATGCAGACATCGGCCTGTTCATTACCTTCAAGCGTCGGAGCGAGATGACTGTCGAGATCGAGCGCCTGTGCATACCAGAAGCCACGGTACATATCTTGTTAACCCAATATGAGTGAATTGTTGGAAACCATGGTGCCGAGTTGGCCTGGGGGGCACTATCAGGTTCAGGACAATTGCTGGAAGGTTACTGCCGAAGAAGGTACTCAGAACCGGTGGGCGCATCCGGAACCACGCGCAAATCCCCCTGCGGGAGCGAGCTTGCTCGCGAAAGCGTCGTGCCAGTCGCCACCGAAGTCGATTGATCCACCGCTATCGCGAGCAGGCTCGCTCCCACAGGGGCTGTCGTGAGTCATAGAGGGTGCGGAAGACCGGCTGTCCGAATTCTTATACAGGTTGTGCTCCCTGTTATATTTAAGACATTCGATCAGGCCTATTCTTACCCCAGTGACAGCTGCACCCAGTGCCGATCTTGGCCCTTGCGCAGGGACGCCATCAGGTACGTGAGGACAACAATAATGAAGACAATCAGCACATACGAAACGCCCACGGACGAGAACACCGAAGTCGCGGTGAAGCCTGACCTGCGTGTCGGTTTCATTCTGATGAATCAGTTCACCCTCGTTCCGGTGGCCGGCCTGGTGGACTCCCTGCGATTCGCCGCGGATAAATCGTTCCGCAGCCAGCAGATCTTCTGCAAATGGGACTGGATGACCTGCAACGATCAGCCGATCACGGCCAGTTGCGGCATGCCGATCTCACCGACCAAACCCCTGAGCGTCATCGGCGAATACGACTATGTCGTCCTGGCCGGGGGCCTGCTGAGTGAAACCCGCGATCCGCCGGACTGGCTGCTGGACCTCCTGCGTGAACTGCATGCGGCCAAGACGCCCATCATCGCCCTGTGTTCCGGCTCTTTCGTGCTCGGCAAGGCCGGCCTGCTGGACGGACGTCGCTGCACCGTGCACTTCACCATCCGTGAAGAGTTCACGCAGCGTTTCCCCAAGGCCGAAGTGCTGGTGGACAAGAGCTATGTCGATGACGACGGCATCATCACCTGCCCCGGTGGCACGGCCATCGACCTGGCGGCCAACCTGATCAGCCACCATTGCGGCACGATCCGCGCCCAGAAAGGCCTGGAATACCTGCTGGTGGACGACGAGGAAATCCAGCGGCAGACGCCGAACGAGAAGTCCCGTGTCACCGAACTGCATGTCTACAAGAACGACATGGTCGAGCGCGCCATCAGCTACATGCGCAGCCACATGGATGCCCCCGGTTCGCTGCGCTCGGTGGCGGAAAGTGTCGGCACCAATGAACGCCAGCTCCATCGCGCGTTCATGTCCAGCACCAACGAATCACCGGCGCACTACTGGCGCAAACTGCGTCTGGACCATGCGAAAAAGCTGCTGATGAACACCAACCAGCACGTCACCCAGATCGCCTACGCCACAGGCTTTTCCGATGCGTCGCACTTCATCCTGTGGTTTCGCAAGCAGTTCGGCGAAACGCCGTGCTCGTTCCGCAAGCGCCGGCATGATGCGGAGAAGTTGATCAATACGGGACACTGAAACGAGCCGGACGAAAGCGGTCCACCACCAATCCCCTGTGGGAGCGAGCCTGCTCGCGATGAATGCCTGTCAGTCGCCTCAACATTGACAGGTCCACCGCGATCGCGAGCAGGCTCGCTCCCACAGTTTCTGCGGTGTTCACAAAAGTGCTATCCGCCATCAGTCCCTTATCTGCTCGCAAGAATCTTGAATCATCCCCACAGGCAAACGCAGGATCAGCCCTCGCCTGAAGCCCGACAATCCCTCCAGACCTCACGCATCAACTGCTTCAACATCAACGCCTCATCCCAGCGATCGGTGATATCGCGCCCGTCGGCCCCAGTAATCGCGTAGGGCGGCGGGCCGAGTTCGCAGGTGAAGGACAGGCTGGCGGGGGTGTTCGGGCGGGCCAGCCAGTCCTCGATTCCGTAGCGCCACCAGCCGAGGAATCGCTCCAGCCAGGGTCGGTGCTGGGCGAAACCCAAGGGCACCTGGACCTGTTCGCCGTTGCTGACACGGCCATGGAAGCCCCAACTGTGGCGCAGGATACGCTGGATGTATTCGTCATCTTCGGCGGCGGCTGGTTCTGGCATCTCGCGCCCCACGACGTAGTGGGACAGGTCCGCCAGCAGTTTCAGGTCGGGCATCTGCTCGAGCAGGTCCAACGTGAACAGCAAGTCATTGCTCAGGCGGTAGCGATGGGTTTCCAGGAGGATCGGAAAGTCCACCTGCTCGGCCAGGCGTTGCCAGCCCTCGATCAGTTCGACCGCCTGACTCAGCGTGCGCGGCCGGATGTCGGCTTGCAGCGTGAGATGATGACAGCCATGGCGCACGGCGACGTCGAGTGCGGCCTCCAGGTCATCCACGCTACGGGGAAAGAGCTGGCCTTCGATGTGCAGATCGAGTGCCTTGGCAGCGGCGTGCAGACGCGCAGCGTGGGAAGGCACCCAGAAATGATCGGTGATGCCGTCGAAGCCAGCGGCGGCAATTTTTTCCAGCTGCGCCTCGAGGGCAAGCGTGCATTCGCCACGGTGATCCTGCATGGCCCAGAGCGATTGAAAGATCAGGAATTCACGCATGTCAGGTCCTTAGTAATTGTTTGAGCGACACGTCAGCATCGGCCAGGGTGTCCACGGCGAGGCGGCTTCGGCTGGCGATCAGCCGCTCACACAGCTTGATGTCCTTGGCAATGCTGTTGCCCAGGCCCCAGCCGCAGGCGCCTTGCAGGCGTTGCTCGGTATCGAGGTAGAACATCAGGAAACCACCGTTTGCGAGGGCCCGGCTCGTCGTCGGTTGCGTATTTGAAATCACGCCCACGGTCTGGAGCCCCCAGTCGTACTGGTCGGACCAGAAGCCGGGGATCACCTCGAAGGGCAGTTCATGGCCCAGCAGGTTCAGGGCGGCGTGACGCCCCTGGTTTTCGGCATTGCGCCAGGTTTCCTGACGCTGAAAAACACCCTGTGGATGCAGCCGAAACTCGCAGACATCACCGGCGGCGAAGATGTCCGGCGCACTGGTGCGTAATTGGGCGTCGACGCGGATGCCCTGGCCGACGGCCAGTCCGGCGGACACCGCCAGTTCAATGTTGGGTTGCATGCCGATACCGATGACCAGCAGGTCGCACGGCAGCAGCTCGCCGTCGACCAGCTGCACCGACTCGACGCGGGTGTCGCCCTGCACCGCCTCAATGGCGACGTTCAGCCGTACCTCCACACCCTGACTGCGATGCAACGCCAGCAGCGCGTGGGACAGTCGCTCCGGCAGGACGCGGCCCGCCAGCCGTGGTCCGGCTTCAAGCACAGTGACGGCGCAACCCAAGGCTCGGGCGGTGGCGGCCACTTCGAGGCCGATGAAGCCGCCGCCGATGATCACCAGGCGCGTGCCCGGTTGCAGCCCAGCACGCAACCTCAACGCTTCGTCATGGGTGCGCAGATAAAGCACATTGGCCAGATGCTTGGGCACCCTGGGCAATCGCCGCGCCCTGCCCCCGGTCGCCAGCAACAAGCGTGCATAATCCAGCCAGCGACCGTCGGCCAACTGCAACCGGTGTTGTTGCGGATCGAGACTCTTCACCGGGTTGCCAGCCAAATGTTCGATGTCCAGTTCGGCGAGCCGGCTGCCGTCACACAGGCTGAATCCCGCCAGTTCGGCCGTGCCCTGCAACAGCCCCTTGGACAGTGGTGGACGCTCATAAGGTGGATGAGATTCATCGCCAATCAGGATCAAACGACCCGCATAACCTTCCTCGCGCAGGGTCAGCGCCGCGCGGCCACCGGCATGCCCGGCGCCGACGATAATCAGTGGAGCGTTGGCAGCATTCATGGCACAGCCTCCGCGCCGTTAAACGTCGATGCCGAGCAGGACACGCCCCGCCTCGACCCGGATCGGATAGGTCCTGAGGTTGACGCACACCGGTGCGCCCAGGGCCTTGCCGGAGCGGTAGTCGAAACGCCCGTTGTGCTTGGGGCATTCGATGACATGGTCCATCACCAGGCCATCGGCCAAGTGAATGGATTCATGGGTGCACAGGCCGGCGGTGGCGAAAAACTCATCGTCCGCGGAGCGGTAGACGGCATAGGTGTGCGGGCCGTGGTCGAAACGAATGACATCCTCTTCGTTTATTTCGCCCACGGCGCAAACGTCGATCCATTGATCGGTCATGGCGCGTTCTCTTGTAGTGGTAAAAACGGGAAGTGTCAGGCCGGTGTCGCTTCAGCCTGGGTGCTGGCGGCCGGCGCCGTGCGTTGTGGCAAAGGGCGACGGACGAAATAGCCCGGATCCTTGCGCTGCTTCCAGATGGTCGGGAGGATTTCCTTGAACGTCGCGAACAGGCTGGTATACGGCGGCGGACAATCGTGGCGGATCTCTGCGTGAAGCTGCGCCAGCGCATGAAACGGCACCATCGGATACATGTGATGCTCGAGGTGATAGTTCATGTCGAGGTAGAGAAAACGCAGCACCGGATTCATGTAGATGGTGCGGCAGTTGCTGCGATGATCGAGCACGTCTTCGGCCAGCCCGACATGCTGGGAAAGGCCGAACACATAGGACAGCCAGCCGCCATACAGCGTCGGCAGGCCGATGAACATCAGCGGCAACCAGCTCTGCAGGTACAGTGCAGCCGCCACGGTCAGTCCATAGATCACCAGCCAGATGCGCGCCGCCGTAAAGATCTTCGGCCATTCGGATTCGGGGATGAAGGTCCGCTCCTCTTCCGCCATCCGCCCGACCGCATGCCGGCAGACCGACCCCATCGTCTTGATCGCGTAGGGCATCCTGAACAGGCTGAGCACCATGTTGATCAGGCTTGGCGGGCGCGGCTCGACGATCTCCGGATCGCGACCGACGATGATGGTGTCGGTGTGGTGCCGCGCATGGCTCCAGCGCCACACATGGGGCTCGAACATGAACATGAAACTCGACACCTGGTAGACCACGTCATTCATCCAGCGAGTCTTGAACGCCGTGCCGTGACCGGTTTCGTGCCAACGGGCATTCGACGCCGTGCCGTAGAGCAGCCCATAGGCGAAGAAGAACGGCACGCAGGCCCAGGATCCCCAGAACCAGTAGCCACCGAACCCGGTGACGGCCATCGACAGCAACCAGATCGCGGTGTCGCGCAATGCCGGGCCATCGCGGCGCTGCATCAATTCCTTCATGCGTTTGCGAGAAATCGGCGATTGGTACCAGTTGGCCGATACCAGGCCTTGTTGCGCCGCCTTGGCGGCTTCGGGTCCGAGCAGTGAATAGTCCCGGCGGGCGGGTTTATCGCGGTGTCCGGAGGCTGAGTTTTGTTCGGGCATTTTATTGTTCTCCGCAAGCTTGATGGTTTTGAACACTTGCTTGATGCAGGTTCGCATCGTTGGAGAAACCATAGAGAGCGCATTGATCAGCCTCAAGCCCTTGAATTCATTCCCTATCAAGCTATCATCCAGTCCCATCGAAGCTTGATAGTTTTCTATCAAGGCGCTGTGGGGCCTGCCATGAACAACCGCACCAAACGCCCAACCATCGCCACCGTCGCCGAGCACGCCGGGTTGAGTGTCGCGACCGTGGACCGGGTGCTCAATGCCCGGGCGCCGGTCAGCCCGGCCACGGCCGAACAGGTGTTCCAGGCCGCGGAAAAGGTCGGCTATTTCGCCGCCCGGCTGATCGGCCAACGGATCCGTGAGCGCCGTCCCAGCTACCGCTTCGGCATTCTCCTGCTCGGCACCGCCCAGGCGTTCTATGGCAACGTGGCCGCTGCCATCACGGAAGCGGCGCAGCGTCAGGCCGGCGCCAATCTGAGCATTCAGTTCGAATACGTCTTCGATCGCACACCCAGCGCGATCATTGCCCAGATCGAACAACTGGCGGTGCAGTGCGACGGCCTGGCCGTGGTCAGCTTCGCGCACCCGTTGATCAACGCCTGTATTGCCCAGATCAGAACCGCCGGCGTGCCGGTGATCGCGCTGCTGTCCGATATCCATGAGATGGCCGATGAACCTTACGTCGGCCAGGATAACCATGAAGTCGGGCGCACCATGGGTTGGCTGATGGCCCACACCTGCGGCACCCATGAGGGCAGTGTCGGGGTGCTGCTCGGTGGTCATCGCTTCCTCGGCCACCAGGCCCGGATCGACGGGCTGCGCAGCTACCTGGCGGCGCATGCCCCCGGCCTGCGACTGCTGGAAGCGGTAATCAACCTGGACAATAACGACATCACCGAAGAGGCGACCCTGGACCTGCTGGCGCGGCATGACGACCTGTGTGGCTTGTGTGTGGTCGGCGGAGGTGGCGACGGCATCATCACCGCCCTGTCGCAACTGCCGAACCGGCCGTCGCTGTGCAGCATCCTGCAGGAGTCCACCGAGCTCTCGCGCCAGGCCCTGGCGCAGGGCCTGATCAGCCTGGTCATCGATTCCCAGCCGCGATTGCTGGCGCAAGCGCTGGTTGATCTACTGGTGGAATTGCAGACCGCGCCAGCCTTCGATCCGGTTCGGCATCGCATCCATATCCCGTTGCAGATCATGACCTCAGAGAATGCTCGTCCCTGAGCGGAATGCTGTTCACTCAAGACGTACCCGGTCATTGTGGCGAGGGGATTCATCCCCGCTGGGCTGCGCAGCAGCCCCAAAATCTTAGGGCCGCTTCGCGCCCCAGCGGGGATAAATCCCCTCGCCACAGGTTCATCTACTTACTTAAGTAAGCAGCCCCCTGAACGAAATGTTTCGGCGCTCAACCCGTACCGATTCATCTTGTTGTACAGCCCACCCCGGGACACGTTCAGCTGTGTGGCGGCCAGGCGGATGTTGCCCCGGGTGGCCTCGAGAGCAGCGACAATCGCGTTCATTTCATGGGCATCGAGGCCCAGGGCTGCTGGTCGCTCAGGCACACCCCTTGGAGATGACGGCCGTGCGCCCTGCCTGATTTCAAGCGGCAGATCATCCGCCTGGATCAGCTCGGTGGTCGCCAGATTGGTCGCCCGTTCGATGATGTTTTCCAGCTCACGCACGTTGCCTGGCCAGTGGTAGGCCGACAGCACATCCAACGCCTGGGGCGAGATGCCCCGCACCGACTTGCGCAATGAACGGGCACAGCGGCTGAGAAAATGCTGCGCCAGCAAAGGCACGTCCTCCAGGCGCATGCGCAGCGGCGGTACCGTCAGGTTCAGCACGTTGAGCCGATAGTAAAGATCCTCACGAAACGCCCCGTCGGCCACCGCCTGACTCAGGTTGCGGTGGGTGGCGGCGATGATGCGCACGTTCACCCGCTGGGATTTCTTCGCCCCCACACGAGTGACTTCGCCTTCTTGCAGGACCCGCAACAGACTGACCTGGGCGCCGAACGACATGTCGCCGATTTCATCGAGAAAGATCGTGCCACCGTCAGCCAGTTCGAACTTGCCGGCCGATCCACCGCGAGCCGAACCGGTGAAGGCTCCCTCGACATGCCCGAACAATTCGCTCTGCACCAGATCCCGTGGAATCGCCCCGCAATTGACCGCCACGAATGGGCCACGGCAACGCTCGCTGGCGTTGTGGATCGCCTGGGCGAACAGTTCCTTGCCGGTGCCGCTTTCACCGAAAATCAGCGTGGTCGAATCACTGCGACTGGCGATTCGGCCAAGGTGCAACGCGTCCTGGATCGCTCGGGAATTGCCTTGAATGGTGTCGAAGGTGTAGCTGGCCTGGGTGCCGATGATCCGTCGGGTGATTTCGCGGATGCGCCGATTTTCCCGCAATGAAACGATGCGTCCGCCCTGCTCCAGTGAACACACCGACACCAGGCATGCCAAGTGGCTGCGATCATGCAGCTCGAAGGTGCAGTCCAGGTCACGCAGCCCTTCCCCGCCACGCAGCAGAACCTCATCGGTCAGCTCACTTTGGCCGAGCAGTTGAAAGGGCTGGCCCAGCAGGTCGCGACCGACGCGAAACAACTGTCGGGCGTAGCCGTTGATGGCGCGGATGCAACCACGCTCGTCCAGCACGACCAAGCCTTCGTTGAGCACTTCAAGCACGGTTTGCTGTTCTTCCAGCAGCGCCTGCAACGCCATCTGCCGCGAAACGGCTTCGGCCGCGGCCTGCACGGTGCCCAGCGTGTGGAAGTGAAACCAGCCAGGCTCAGCGGTCAGGGTCAGGATCGCCAGTGTCCGCCCCTGGGCATCGCGAATCGGGGCAGCGGCACAATGCATGCGTCGCCTGCGCAGGCCAACGCCGAAGTTCTCTTCGGCCAGCACATAGACCAGGCGATCTTCCGCCAACGCCAGCCCCGTACAGTTGGTGCCCTGCACCGACTCCAGCAAGCGGCTGCCTACCGGAGTGAGATCACTGCCGCAGAAATACAACGTCGTGCCGGCGGCGTCGGTCAGGTTGATATGCCCCCTGGGGTTGTAGGCCAGCAATCCGCCCATGACCTCGGCCGCTGCGGTGACCAGCACGCGATGGGCGGCCTGGGTAGCGGCCAGTTCGACAGGATCGACAAAACGATACGCGCCATCCTCTGGATCGAGGCCGGCGCCGACGCTGCGCAGCCAGGAGTTCCAGATCACCGGCCTGACGTTGGCCGGTCGATCGGTTCGTCCATCCAGGCACGCCAGCCAGGCCTGCTCCAACGCCACGATCGGTCCCTCATTCAACGACGCCGGACCGAGCGATGTGATGTAGTCCAGATCGTGCTCACTGACTGCGATAGGCGCTGGGATCACTGTCATTTCCTATGTTCATATTTTCGACATGTCAGTATAGGCATGTCTAAAAAATCAACACTTATCTAACGCCATCAATTAAAAATCAATTATCTATCAATGACTTAACCTTTGGCATAGCCCTTGCTCCCTCTGTACCAGCGAGGAAACCCTGCTGAACAATAAAAAAGGAAGTCATTGTCATGAATACATCCAGGAACATCCGCCTCGGCCTCATCGGTGCCGGGCGCATGGGCAGTTTTCACGGGCTGACGGCGGCCCGACACATTCCCGGCGCCAGCCTGGCCGCCATTGCCGACCCGACGGCCGGCCAAGCCGCTCGCCTGGCCGCTGAGCTGGAGGTGACGCGGGTCTACAGCGACCCGCAACAATTGCTCGACGACCCCGACATTGACGCTGTGCTGATCGCCGCCCCGGCGCGCAGCCATGCCGAACTGGTGATCAGCGCCGCCCATGCCGGCAAAAGTGTGTTCTGTGAAAAACCCATGGCTATCACCCTCGACGAAGCCGACCGCGCCATCGCCGCGGCGGCCGATGCCCGGGTAACCTTGCAAGTCGGCTTCAATCGCCGGTTCGCCAGAAGCTTTCGCACCGCCCACCTGGACGTGTCGGCCGGCCGGATCGGTACGCCACAATTGCTGCGCTCACTGACCCGTGACCCGGCGCTGAACAATCCGGCCAACTCGCCGCAATGGGTGATTTTCCTCGAAACCCTGATCCACGATTTCGACACGTTGCGCTACCTCAATCCCGGCGCCGAAGTGGTCGAAGTCTTCGTGATGGCCGATGCGCTGATCGCCCCGGACTTCAAGGACAAGGGTTTGCTCGACACCGCCCTGGTGACCCTGCGCTTCGACAACGGCGCCCTCGCCACCGCCGAGGCGAATTTCCAGGCGGTGTATGGCTACGATGTCCGTGGGGAAGTGTTCGGCAGCGCCGGCATGTTGACCATGGGCGCCGTCAATGACTCCGACCTGGTTCGCTACCTCGCCAACGGTGTCCAGGCTGACACCCAACGCCTGGACACCGACCTGCTACGGGATGCCTATGTGGCCGAACTCAACCATTTCGTGCATTGCCTGCGCACTGGCGAAAAACCCCTCGCCAGCGGCGAAGACGCCCGCGCCGCCCTGGCCATTGCGCGTGCCTGTATCGAGTCGTACCAACAAGGCAAACCGGTGCGCGTGCAGGGAGGCCGCCCATGAGCTTCACGCCGTTCAAACTGGCGATCAGCGCCGAGATGGTCTTCCTCGACCTGCCCTTCACCGAGCGGGTCAAACGGATTCACGGGCTGGGTTTCAGCGCTGAAATCTGGGACTGGACGAAGAAAGACATTGCCGCCCTGATCGCCACCGGCGCTGACTTCACCTCGATGACCGGCTACATCGCAGGCAACCTGACCGACCCCGAGGGTATCCAGCATCTGCTCGACAGTGCGCGGGAGTCGCTGGCTGTCGCGGCCCGGTTGAACTGCCCCAGCCTCAACCTGCATGGCACCGGCCTGGGCGACAACGGCCTGCCGGTCAAGCCGGTGGCCCTCACCACTGGCCGCATGTGGCTGAGCGCCTGCAAGACCCTGGAGAAAATCGCCCGCCTGGGCGAAGACGCCGGCCGGGTGTTCCTGCTGGAAAACCTCAACACCGAGGTGGACCACCCCGGCACGCCGTTCGCCCGCGCCGACGATACCCTGGCGCTGATCGAAGCCGTGGGCAGCCCGCATCTGAAGCTGAACCTGGACCTTTACCATGCGCAGATCGGCGAAGGAAACCTGATCGAACTGATCCAGCGCGCCGGCAGCGCCATCGGCGAAATCCAGGTGGCCGACGTCCCTGGACGCATGGAGCCGGGGACCGGCGAGATCCATTACCCGGCCATTGCCAAAGCCTTGTTCGACATGGGATACACCGGTGTCGTCGGCCTTGAGGGCTGGGCCAGCGGCGACAGCGAGGTGGCACTCCAGCGTTTCCGGCAAGCGTTTACCCTGGATCGATGAAACGGCGGCGCCCTGGAGCATTGAATCGAGGTGCGCCGGCAACCTTCACGCCTGATCGACTCATAACAACAAAAGGAATATCACCATGCGTCGTTGCACACTGCTTCTTGCCACGCTGCTCCTCATCTTCAGCCAATGGGCCAACGCCGGTTATCGCATCGGCGTCAGCATCGCCAGGGTTGACGACAACTTCATGACCTATGTGCGCAGCGGCCTGGAGGACGCCGCCAGAAAAGACCATGTCCAGATCCAGTTCGAGGATGCCCAGGGCGACGTAGTGCGCCAGCTCAATCAGGTCCAGGGTTTCATCAACCAGAAAGTGGACGCGGTCATCGTCTTGCCGGTGGACACCGCCGCCACCAGCAACATGACCCGCGCCGCGGTCGATGCAAAGATGCCGCTGGTGTATGTCAATCGGCACCCGGACGAACGCGTGCTGCCCAAAGGCGTAGTCACCGTGGCCTCGAATGACATCGAAGCCGGGCAGCTGCAAATGCGTTACCTGGCGGAGAAACTGAACGGCAAAGGCACCCTCGCGATCATCATGGGTGACCTTGCGCAGAACTCCACCCATGACCGCACCGAAGGGGTCAAGCAGGTGCTCAAGGATTACCCCGGGATCAAGGTCGTCGAACAGCAAAGTGCCGAATGGCAACGCGCCAAAGGCATGGACCTGACCAGCAACTGGCTGCTGGCCGGCACCTCTTTCGATGCCATCGTCGCCAACAACGACGAGATGGCCATCGGCGCGGCCATGGCCTTGCAGCAGGCGGGTAAAGCCAAGGGTGAGATCGCGATTGTCGGCATCGACGGCCTGCCCGATGGCCTGGCGGCGATCAAGCGCGGGATGCTGGTCGCCTCGGTCTTTCAGGACCCCAAGGCCCAGGCCACGACGGCGCTGCAATCGGCGGTGAAAATGATCAAGGGGGAACCCGTCGAAACGGATGTCTGGGTGCCCTTTGAACTGATCAAGCCGGAACAGGTGGCGGTGTTTGAGCAGCATTACAAATAGCGTCTGAGGCTGAGCGGCATAACGTTGCTCCGTCTCCTGGAACAGGACGGCCGTTACAGAGCCTCCGAGACCGTTCGAAGGGGAATACTCACGCGTACACATACTCCCTGCCCGGGGGCGCTGTCGATGGTGAGTGTTCCGCCGAGCATGTGTCCTCGTTCGCGCATGCCAAGTATTCCAAGCGTGCGCTTGGACAGCCGTTCCGGATCGAAGCCCCTGCCGTTGTCCTTCACCTCGATCAGAATGCATTCAGCGTTGCTTTGCAGTTGAAGATCCACCTGAGTCGCTTGCGCATGACGAGCGACATTGGTCAAAGACTCCTGGATCACTCGAAAAACCGCGGTGGCGCGTTCATCATCCAGTTCCAATCGAACGTCCACAGCATTGAGCTGACAGCGAATACCCGTGTTGCGTGAAAATTCGGAGACAAGCCATTCGAGCGCCGAGGTCAGTCCCATGTCCAGCGCGGAAGGACGCAAACTGGTCGCGACGTTGCGCACGACCTGAATGATTTCGTCGATTCGGCTCATCAGCGTCTGGACGCGTTCCACCAACTGCGGCTGCTCGCTGCCGAACTGCAGGCGCAGCAACGAAACCCCTATGCGCAGCGCCGTGAGTTGCTGCCCAAGTTCATCGTGAATTTCCCTGGCAATGCGCTTGCGCTCCTCCTCCCGCGCGGTCTCACGATGGCTGGACAGTTGACGCAGTCGCGCGTGGGATTGCTTGAGTCGTTCCTCTGCCGCGCGCATGGCACTGACGTCACGCCCGACAGCGAGAATGGTGACGAGTACGCCGTGTTTATCCCGCTCAGGCACCAGGCGAAACTGGTAGCAGGCCACCTGGGTGCCCTGTTGGATCGGGACATCCAGGGACAGCTCTTCTTCGGTCGCTTTGTCGGCACGAATGATCGCTTCCAGCCGGTCTTGAAGGTACCTCGCCGCCTCCAGCCCAGGCGATACCTCGCAAGTGGTTTTGCCAGACAAAAAATCCAGAGAATGGCCAAGCACTTCCTGCGCCACGGGGTTGGCATATTGAAACCGGCATTGCAGGTCGAAGCGAGCAATCATATCCGGTGTGTTTTCTACCAGTGCGCGAAATTCCTGCTCCCGGGCATGGATGACCCGTTCTGCGTGTTTGCGCTCGGTGATGTCTCGGGCAATACCGACAACTCTCTGAAGGCGCCCACAAGCGGCCCGCACAGGAATCAACGTGGTATGAAAGGTCCGACACCCGGCGGGCAAATCGACCTCATCCTCCTCGTCGAGCGCAGCCCCCTTCTCGACACAGCGTTGATACTTTGCAATAGCGGCAGCGACTGCCTGTGGTGGCAACATTTGCTCGACCATGCTGCCGAGCAGCTCGGCCCGCCCTACCCCGACGGCACGCTCAAGGGCAGGATTGACCTCGATGCAACGCAACCCTGTATCTGTCACCTCGAGTAGAAATATCGGATCCAGGGAGTAGTTGAAAATGTCCCGGCAACGTTGCTCACTCTCCTGCAGTCGTTTTTCGGCACGTTCGTGCGCTATGGCCAGGACAGCCAGATGCTGTGCCTGGCGGGTACTGTCGCGCACCTTGAGTTCGAGGTGCTCGTGGGCGTCCTGCACCCTATCGGCCATCGTGGCAAAGGCGCGGGCCAGCTCGCCTATTTCATCCGAAGACTGGGCCGGTAGCTGCTCGGGACGCAGGCGCTCCTTGCTCGTACCGAGCAGTTGGGTTGCCTGGATCAACCGGAACAGAGGAAGCGCGACCTGCTTTTGCAGGATGGAGCGCAGAATCAATATCTCGACCAGCAGAGTCAGCAACCCAAGCACAACCACGATGATCAGGTTATCGGTAATGGCCGGTGTCATCAGCGATCGTGGGTAATGGACCGCGAGCGCCCAGGGGGTATCGGGAATGAGGCCCACCGCGACAATCTCATCCGGTGTATGGATGATCCGCGCGTGCCCGGGCACCAGCGCAGGAACGGCTTCGATCAATGGGTAATACTGAGCCATCTTGAGCGACCGGATGGAGGCATGGCCCGCAGTGCTTTTGACTTGCTCCATGGCATCTGGGTGGTAGATCAGCGTGCCTTCGTCGTCAGCGATGAACAGCGTGCTGTACGCGCCTTGCATCGCAGGCTTGGCAGTGCGCATCATCAGGTCACCCAACAGGACATCGACGCAGGCCAGGATATGGTGCTTGCCGAAAGTATCGACGGCATCGGGCGTGGCGATGGTCGTCATCCAGGCATTGTTGGAATAATCCCAGTACATCCGCGTAAACAGCGTGTCGTTTCCAGGCGAAGAGAAACCGCGCGCATAGAATTCATAGGTTTCGAGCTTGAGGGCATCCGGCCCCGCATAGCTGAATACCTTGGCAATATCGGCGTCTTGGTAAATGGGGAAACCTTTTTCAGGCACCACACCGTAAAAATTGAAGAGTCGGCCCTGACTGCTGGAGCCGTATTTGTAGGACAGCAGATAAGACAGGGCAAACCGCGCCCGGGTATCGTCGTTGGGCGCAATGTCCGGCGCGTAGGTCGCTGACATCCCGGCAAAACGACGCCCGTCAGCCAGCGGCTGGCCTTCGAACAACAGCGGACGCTGTGTATAGGAGCCATCTTCGTGGCGATAGAAAATCTGCTGAAAGTCGTCCACCAGTCTGGACTTCATGCCTGGTAGCGCCAGGGTTTGCTTGAACTCCTTCAGGAAGTTGCGCTGCAGATCCTTGATTTCCCGGAACGGCAAGGATTCGCGCTGCAAAGTCTGCTCGGTAGCCAGGAGCAATTGCTCGGTCACGTCCCGTTCGATCATCGTGGAGTTGACGTAGTAGGAAATCACCCCCGCGCTCAGCGACACCAGGCCGACGCGCAATATGGCAAGACGCAGCGCACGCGTAGCGAGTGAACGCTTATGAGATACGACCCCAGGAGTTTCTCGTGTCATCTACCGATTTCCTTTGTCCCGTCTCTCTTGTTTGCTTTCTCTGCATTGCTATCGGCACCGAATGCATTTGCTGAAAGTCAGCTGTCATTCTCCACCCAGCCGATTCGCATGGTTCACCAGGTTTTCCAGATTGCAGAGCTCGATGGACCTATACCCCTGAACGAGCAACCCCAAACCCTCCAACCTGGCAAGTGCAGCATTGATGCTCTGGCGGGTGCTGCCCATCATCTGAGCCAGGTGCTCCTGGGAAACACTCAGTTGCAGGGATGGATTCTGCATGCGCGATCCGAACCCATGGGCCATGAGCCATAGCCGCCTGGCCAGTCGGTGGTGAAGTGCACCTGGTTCGCCAATGACCTGATAGGCCACTCGCAGTTTGTTGGTGCTCAGGCGTGCGATATCCCGCCAATGCTTCGGGTTCTGGTCCAGCCATTGGGTGAAGGATTGCATGGGAATGCAGAGGATCTGAGAGTCCACATCGGCAATTGCGTCGCGAATATAAGGACTGCCGTCAATCAGCGAAATATCACCGAACCAGTGACAGGGCTCCAGATATACCAGCAGCGAGGGGGAACCATCATGCAGTGCACTGCTGAACCGGACGGCGCCCTCGACGACACAGAAAAGGGCATGCCGTGCGGACTCGCCGTCTCGGTAAACGGCTTCTCCGGCAAGGCATCGGAGCAACCTGGCATCGCGAACCAAAGCGAGTTTCAGGTCGCTGGCACAGGAGGAAAACCACTCATCCCTGTCCAGTACGGCCAGTAAGGAATGGATGTCGGGTGGTGCGTCCATGGCATGGACTCAAAATTCAATTTTTTGACAGACTGCTCTCTTTGCCCATCATAGCCTAGTCCCCGCCGACAAAAACAAGTGCCGTATCGCCCGATGGAAGCGCCTCGCTGGCTGACCCTGGGTTGTTTGGCTCCCTGGTTTGTTGTTCAACCAGATCCGCTCACCTGAGAAGGAAAAACAACAATGAAGAACGCCGCCGACTCAAGCTACAAGCGCGCGCTCGCGCGTGGCGACCTCGAGGCACCCTTCGACACCATCATCATCGGCTCCGGAGCCGGCGGGTTAACCGCAGCCGCGCTGCTGGCCCTGGACGGCAAGAGGGTTCTGGTGCTTGAGCGCCATGCTGTTATCGGCGGCTGTCTACAGGTGTTCAAACGCCCCGGATTCGAGTGGGATGTCGGCCTCCACTATGTCGGCGAAGTTCATCGCCCCGGCACGCTGCAGCGCCTGTTCGACAAAGTCACCCGGGGGCAATTGAAATGGCAGAAGATGCCTGACATCTACAACACAATTGCCGTTGGTGAGACCCTGTTCGAGTACCACGCCGGGAGCGCCGCCTTCAAGGAGCGGATGAAGGCATACTTTCCGGAAGACGCAGACGCGATCGATCGTTACATCGAACTGGTGAACGAGGCCAGTCGGCCGGCGGGCGAGTTTCTTGCGGTGCGGGCGATGCCAGGGCATTTCGCGGATAAGGCATTCGATCATGTCGCCCCGCGCTTCATGCCGCTGGCCGAAAAAACCACCCTGGAGGTCCTGCGTTCGATCACCCGCAACGAGATGTTGATCGCCGTACTCTGCGGGCATTTTGGCGACTATGCGAGCTTGCCCAGTATCGCCTCCTTCTGCGTGCACGCTGCGGTCATTCGTCACTATCTCGATGGGGCAAGCTACCCCATCGGCGGCGCGCAAGTCATCGCAGACCTGATCTCGGAGACCATCCACGCTGCGGGCGGCAAGGTACTGGCGGGGGCCGATGTCGTGGCGGTCGTCGAGCACGCTGGCAAGGTCGTCGGTGTGCGCATGGCGGGAGGCGAGACACTCGAGGCGCCGCAGGTTATCAGTGGCGTCGGCATCCGCCAGACACTGAGCTTGCTTGAAAGCACAAGCCAGGATGTCAGCGACATGAGCGCCAAGGCGCAAGCCATGCCAAGTACCCTGCCGGCCGTTGTGCTCAACGTGGGGCTGGATGCCGACAACGCTGAGCTGGATGTCGGGCCAGCCAATATGTGGATTCACAAGAGCGCCAGGCAGACCGAAGACTGGCAGCATTACATCGAAGATGCCGCGCACCGCTCGATGCCGCTGCATTTCATCTCGCAACCTTCAGCCAAGGACCCGACCTGGACCCAGCGTTATCCCGATCGCAGCACGATGGATATCTGCAGCTTCACCGACTGGAACCTCTGGAAACCTTTCACGGGTACGCAGTGGAAGCGTCGCGGTGACGCGTATGAAGATCTCAAGGCGCGCCTTACCGAGGAAATGCTCGAGCAAGTCTATCGTTTCTATCCGAAAGCGCAGGGCCACGTGGTACATGCCGAGCTGGCCACGCCGCTTAGCTTCAACGATTTCCTGGGTCGCACGCGTGGCGATTTCATGTCTTTCGCGCCGACGCCGGAGCGCTACCAGCAACGCTGGACCCGCGCTTTCAGCCCGGTGAAAGGGCTACTCTTCACCGGCCAGGATATTGCGATGGGTGGCGTCAGCGGCGCCATGGTCGGCGGATTGCTGGCGGCATCGGCCGCACTGGGCCGGGACATGTTTCGTGAGCTGTGATAACACGCCGAACCCACCTCAACCGAACTTCACCCTGCGGAGCCCGCCATGATTGGAGTGACTGTTTCATACCCACCCAGCGAAGCGGTCTGGTTCGATCACAGGTATTACCAACAAACGGCCCGATGCTCATGCCGGAAGGCCTTCTTGTGTCGAGGACTGGCTCAACGCACGCAGTATCACGGAGTCGCTGGCCATTAATCCTCGGCCGATATCCAGCAAGATCACCTGGTAATCGTTGAACGTGACGGTGCCGAGAAGGAATCCGTTTTTGATCGTGTTGCCGGGGGTCGTGGGAACCTGGATTCGCGTTAGAGGGACCTCCAGTATCTGGCCGACGGCATCTGCCAGAACGCCGACCTTTTGCAGGTGATCGCCAACGGTCACTTCGAGGATGACGATTCGGGTACTCGAGCCAATCCTGATCGGCCGTCCACCAAGCTGCACACCCAGATCAATCACCGGCACCAGTGAACTGCCTTGTCTGATCGCCTTGCGAAAATGTGCTGCCTGGCCTTGCTTGCCGATGAGTGGAGTGGCCTCTACAACGGTCTCGACACTGGCTGTGCAAATCGCGAACGACACACCATCGAGCGAAAAGCAAAGGTACTGCCTGTTGGGTGTCGTTCTATTACCGATCACCCGTGGATCCAGAGTGATGCGGGTAAGCGTCTGCTTTTTTTCGAGCATGAGCGCAGTCATGTCAGCCAGGTACTGCACCTTGTCGGCAAGTTGCGCAAAGTCTCCATCAAGTCTCTTGTCAGGGCTCACTCCGTTGGCAGTGCTGGCCGGTTCGGCCTGGCCATCTGTGGACGGATAGCGCCGGTAGTAAATGATCAACATAACCAGCATCACACTACCGGGAGCGATCGCCAGCCAGAACCAGGCGGAGAGCTTCGCCCAACCAGTGAGTGTAGACAGCGCGGCCGTCAGCAGTAACACCAGAACCAGCACCAGCGCAGCGTAACCACCAGCCAATCCGGGGAGAGACTTGAGGTCGTTGAAATACTTCATTGCAGGCGTCACCTTGAGAAGAGGACTACGGTTGTTCACGCATCAACTGATAGGTCTTGCGCCAGGTACACGGCGCGCTGTCGGGATTTCTGTCGTGTTCAACTGGCTCACAGCATTACTCCTGGAAGCGCACGAAACCGGCCGGCACGACCAGATCCCGGGTTCTGGCGGGCGTCCTGTCCGGAGTAACCACGGACGAGGCCGGTTTGACTCGCGGAGCAGGCGCGTGGCGCTCGCTGTCACCGTTGCCGGCGAGGGTAAAAAAGCTCATCAGTTGCTGCAGTTGCTCGGCCTGGCCGCTCATTTCCTCGGCAGTGGCCGCCAGCTCCTCGGAAGCCGAGGCGTTCTGCTGGGTGATCTGGTTGAGCTGGTTCATCGCAGTGTTGATCTGGCCGACGCCAGAGGACTGTTCTTCGGAAGCCGCGGAGATTTCCTGCACCAGGTCGCTGGTCTTGGCGATGCCGGGAACGATCTCGTCGAGCAGCGTGCCGGCGCGTTCGGCCAACGCGACCGAACCCTTGGCCACTTCACCGATCTCCTGGGCCGCGACCTGGCTGCGCTCGGCCAACTTGCGCACCTCGGCAGCCACCACGGCAAAGCCCTTGCCATGCTCGCCGGCCCGAGCAGCCTCAATGGCAGCGTTGAGCGCAAGCAGATTGGTCTGGTAGGCAATGTCGTCGATGATGCCGATTTTCTCGGCAATGCTCTTCATCGCATTGACCGTATCCTTCACCGCCTCGCCGCCTTCGCGGGCCTGTCTGGCGGCGTTGCCTGCCATGCCATCGGTGACACGGGCATTGTCGGTGTTCTGCTCGATGGAGGCGGACATCTGCTCCACCGACGCAGAGGTTTCCTCGACGCTCGCGGCCTGTTCGCTGGAGGCCTGGCTCATTGACTGCGCGGTGGCGGAAACCTCTTCCGAGGCGCTGCTCAAGGCGTTGGCCGAACCGCGTACCTCGCCGATGATCTGTGAAAGCTTCGCTACCATCCCTTGCAGGGCACCTTTCAACTGACCGGTCTCATCGCGGCTGTTGACTTCAATAACAACGCCCAGGTCACCTGCCGCCAGGCGATTGGCGGCCTGTACCGACTCCTTCAACGGACGCGTAATCGAACGGGTAATGAAGAGCGCACTCAGCCCGCCCAGCAAGATGGCGGTGCCGAGCAAGATGAAGGAAAGCAAGCGGATTCGGTCGTACTCAGATTGTTCCTGTCTGTCGTTTTCGGCGAACGCGGCTTCCTGCATGTCAATCATTGTGTTCAGCTGCTTTGAATACTCTCCCTGAACCTGCGCCATTTTACCGTAGAGCAATTCGACGGCCTGATCATTCAAGTTTGCGGCACCGAGTTCGATCACGCGATCAACGATCTGGCGATAGTTCTCCCTGGACTCTTTCAGGGCCTTGAACAAGTCCCTCTCCTCAGGCTCATTCACCAACTTCTCCAGGGTATCCATCCGTACGGCCTGCTCCTGGCGGTTCGCCTGAAGGTCTTTCAGAAGTTGCTGCAGTTGTTGTGGGTCGGTCTTGATAATCAGGTCGCGAACCAGGAGGTTGGTGTCGCCCAGACCACTATCGATATCGTTGCTGATTTGTACCTTCGGGTAAGCATTGTCTGTGATGTCGCTTACGATCAGGTGCACGTTCGACAGGCCACTCATACTCATGACGACCAGCGCCAGCATCAGCAGAAGCACGAAGGCGTAGCCCAAGCCGATCTTGGTACCGACCTTCATGTTTAAGAAACTACTCATTGTTGAACCTTTTTCTGTGTATCAAATAGAAATGCCGTCGATGACGAACAACTCGCGCAGGCGGATGCGCGGCGTGGTGCCCTGCCCCCGCCCTCGCCGATCAGTTCATCCAGCAGATACGGGACGCCAGTAGTCTCGTGCCGAAAAAATTAGTATCAAATTGCTACCCCGCAATGATGCAGGGCAGGCGCAACGGGCAACCATCGGGGCATGCCGTTTTTTGGGTAGGCTCTCCAGTGCGTGCCGTAGGGGTAGCCTTACTTTGCATAGCCATGGGCTGGCGGCACTGTGGCGAAACTGGCGGAGGAGTCGACCAAGGTCCGGTCGGGGGGGAAATCTATAGGGTATCGGCCAGCACTGCCCGGTTGCGCCCCTGGACCTTGGCACGTTGTTTCAGCAACGCGGGTTCATCGTCAAGCGAGCGGCGTTGCGCCTGCCCGCGTTTCTTCGAACATCACTGCTCAGAGCAGCCGTTGGCTTATCGCGTAGCGGACGATATCGGCCGTGCTGGTGAACCCCATCTTTTCCATCAGCCGAGCCTTGTGGGTACTGACGGTCTTGTGGCTGATGGCCAACTCCGTGGCGATTCGCGAGACGCTGAGGCCTTGGGCAAGCAGGCGCATGATCTGCAACTCACGGTCGGTAAGCCCGTCATGTTGATTGCACGGACCCAGGCCGCTGGCGGCAAAAGCCATCTGTTCAGCCAGGCCGGCGTCAATATAGCGCCCGCCCGCCGCTACACGGCGAACGGCTGCCAGCAGCGCCTCGGGATCGCGGTCTTTCGTCAAATAGCCCGATGCGCCCGCCCTGAACGCACGCTGGGCGATCTGCACTTCGTTGTGCATGCTCAGCACCAGGATCGGCAGTTGTGGATAGTGGCAACGGACCCGCGCCACCAGATCGTCGCCGCAGATGCCGGGCATGCTCATGTCGAGCAGCAACATGTCGATGTCACTCTGGCGTAGTTGTTCGAGCAATGCGGCACCGTTTTCCGCCTCGGCGGCGACACGCAGATCGCCGGCCAGGGCAAACAGCTGTTTCAGACCTTCGCGCATGATGGCGTGATCGTCGGCAATCATCATTCGGATCATAAGAGCGCTGGACCTACTTGAAAGGGAATGTTCACCCGCACGCGTGCGCCCTGCCCGGGTGTGCTGTCTATCGTAACCGTGCCGCCAACCATGTGCCCGCGCTCACGCATGCCGAGCATCCCGAGTGTGCCCTTGGGCAGTTGCGCGGGATCGAAGCCTTTGCCGTTGTCGCGCACCTCGATCTGGAGATGCTCGGCGTCCTGCTCCAGATGAATTTCTACCCGGCTGGCCTGGGCATGCCGGCAGACATTGGTCAGGGACTCCTGGATCACCCGAAAAATCGCCGTGGCGCGTTCATCATCGAGCAGCAGTCGAGCCGACGGCGCGCTCAGCCGGCAGTCGATGCCGGTGTTCTGGCTGAACTCGGAAACCAGCCATTCCAACGCCGAAGTCAGGCCCATGTTCAGCGCCGAGGGTCGCAGGCTGGTAGCGACGTTGCGCACCACCTGGATGATTTCATCGACCCGGGTCATCAGCACCTGGACCCGATCCACCAGCAGCGGCTGCTCAGCACCGAATTGCAGGCGCAGCAAGGAAATGCCCATGCGCAGGGCGGAAAGTTGTTGCCCTAGCTCGTCGTGAATTTCCCGAGCAATGTGTTTGCGCTCCTCCTCTCGCGTGGTTTCGCGATGACTGGAGAGCAGGCGCAATTGTGCATGGGAGTCTTTCAGGCGCCGCTCGGCGGCACGCTCGGCACTGACATCACGGCCAACGGCAAGGATACTGACGAGCCGCCCGGACTGATCGCATTCCGGAACCAGGCGTGCCTGGTAGCAGGCTGCCTCCGCGCCTTGGGCTACCGGCGTATCCAGGATAAATTCCGCTTCGCTGGCCTCGCCGGTTCGAAGAATGTCTTCGAGCTTGCGCTGGAACGATCGCGCAGCCTGCGAAAGAGGCGAAACTTCGCTGGAGGTCTTTCCGAGCAGGTATGCCTGCGATCGGCCGAGCAAGCTTTGTGCCGCCGGGTTGGCATAGAGAAAGCAACACTGCGGATTGAAACGGGCGATGACATCCGGGGTGTTTTCCACCAGGGCGCGGAATTCCTGTTCACGAGCATGCAGGACACGCTCCGCGTGCTTGCGTTCGGTGATGTCACGGCAGATGCCGACAATACGCTGAACGCTGCCGAACGCGGTACGTATCGGAATCAACGTCAAATGGAAGACGCCAGGGCCCGTGGACAGCTCGTACTCGACTTCCTCATCAATCGCAATGCCACCATCAACGCATCTGCGATACCGCGCGATGGATTCAGCAGCGACAGACGGTGAAAGCGATTGCTCGATCGTCTTGCCGAGCAGCTCAGCGCGCTCGCGGTCCAACCTGCGTTCCAGGACCGGGTTGACTTCAATGATACGGAAGCTGTCCTTTGCGGCGACCTCCAGCAAGAACATGCAATCCGGTGAACTGTCGAAGATCTGCCGGTAGCGTTGTTCGCTCTCGAGGAGCAGGCGCTCATGGTGTTTCAGGGCGGTGATGTTGTAGCCCTCGACCAGCACGCTGACTACCGCTCCGTCCACACCACGTTCGGCAATCATTTGAACGGCGTGCACGACGATGGCCGCGCCATCCTTGCCCGGCCATTCGAGCACGGTTTCCACACACGTCCCAGTGGCTATCACCTGACATAACAACGCCCGGTACTGCGCCACCGACATGCTCGCGGTCCAACTCTCCTCAAGGGGCACCTGCAACGCGCGGGTCGCTGGTATATCTGTCTCTCGCTCAAAGGCCGGATTGACATAGATACGCTGGCAATTGAGGTCGTAGCGAATGATCAGGTTCTGGGAGTTCTCCGCCAACGCGCGGAACTGTTGCTCGCTGGTGAGCAACTTTGTCTCCATCCGTTTGCGTTCACTGATGTCGCGGGCGAGCCCCAAGCAGTAGTTCTGGCCGTCGAACTCCAGATAGGTGATGCTGACCTCGACCGGAAAAATACGCCCGTCGCGGGTTCGGTTCCGACTTTCAAATATTTCTGGAGGATGTTCCGGATTGGGGTCCCAGCCTTCCAGGATCTGCTCATTGGTCACATCAGGATCTATGTCCGCTATCGTCATGCCGAGCAGAACATCACGAGCGAAGCCCAGACTTCGACAAGCTTCATCATTGACGTAGCACACACGGCCCTGATGGTCGAACAGGTAGGCGGCCTCGCGCATATGGCTGAGGGTGAAATCCAGCAGCGACAGGCGCTCCTCGCTTTTGCGCAAGGCCAGTTCGGTACGTTTACGCTCGCTGATGTCATGCAGGAAGCCGAACCAGATAATTGAACCGTCCGTCTCCAGGCTCGGTTTGGATCGCCCCTCCAGCCAGATCTCACCCTTGATCGGATGGCGTACACGATATTCACACTGCCAGGGAGAAAGCGTGCGTCCCGATTGGACAATTGACTCCTGGACCCGGGCGACGTCCTCCGGATGGATGCGCTCAAACAGAATAGTAGCGTCGCGCATCAACTCGTCTGCCGTCAGACCGTAGTATTCCTCGTAGCCCGGAGAAGCCCAAGGCATTGAAATATCACCCTTCGGACCTAAACGAAAAATGCCGATGATGCCCGGTGCGGTCTCCACGATCCGTTGCAGCCACTGATTCTGCTGCATGGACCGCCCCAGACTCTGCGGGTCTTCAAGTGGGACGATTTCAATAAGCAGGTGCTCATCAACGGCAACCAGTCTGCTGCGCACGGGCAACAGGCTGCCGTCCATGTGCCGCAGTTCCAGGCACCGGTCGGTGAGTACGGCCGATAAACCCGGGCCATCCATGCTCTGCTGGCGATTAACCTCAGCACAATGAATCAGCACCTGGAAGTGAATACCGGGCAAATTCCGCGGAACGTGGCCAAGCAGCTCGGCGAAAACGTTGTTAGCCTTCAATATCCGACCCTGGTCATCAAGGAGAACCAGAGCGCAGGACACCAGGTCGAACATGGCTTGGGCCAGTTGGGATTGCGCCGTCCATGGGGTTGAAACGCCCGTTTCCATAGAAAGCATCATCAGTACTTCGCTCAAAATCGCCTATAGCGAAAAAGACCTGGCGGCAGCTCGATTAGCGACGACATAGCTATCCGCCGAATTTTCAGGACCGATTATCCCGTATCAATAGATCATTTGTTATACGACCTAAGGTGTAGGATCGCCCTGCGGCGGCCTGGGGCTAGCCTTTGTTCCTTTCGGCTCGTACAAGTGATAATTGTTCTTACCGGTGCCTTTGGCGTGATACATGGCAATATCCGCGTTGCGCAGAAGCGTTGCCGTATCCGATGCATGATCAGGGCACAGGCTGATACCCAGGCTGGCGCCAACACCGATCCGTCGACCGTCGACGACGAAGGGGCTGGACAATGTGCTGACGATACTTGAGGCGACTTCCTTGGCCTGGGCGGCGCGAGCCCCATTTTCAAGGATCACGGCGAATTCGTCGCCGCCGATCCTGCACACCACATCATCACCGCGCAGGATGCTGCGCAGACGCTCGGCGACAAGGATCAACAACTGGTCCCCGGTTTCGTGGCCAAGGGTATCGTTGACGATCTTGAAGTCATCCAGATCGATGAACAATACCGCGCAAGACGTGGCGTGGTGGATCACCCCTGCAACCGCGGTTTCCAGTCTTTCCTTGAAGTAGTGGCGGTTGTACAGTCCGGTCACCGGATCGTGATAGGCCAACTGGTTGAGCTGTCGCTCGGCCAGACGGCGTTGTTGCAACTCGGCGCTCATCTGCCTGTCGTGACATTCGAGCTGTACCATCATGTCGTTGAAGCTGCGCGCAAGACGGCCGGTCTCGTCGTTTCCGTATGCAGTGGCCCGCAGGCTGAAATCCTGTTCAGACCGCACCTGCTCGGTCAGCTGCACCAGGTTCAGTAACGGCTGCGCAATGCCTGACGCGATACGGCGCGAGAGCACCAATGACAGGAACAGGGCCACTACAGCCGCGAATCCACCGAACATGGCCTGCAGCGCCAGGCCCCGGTAGAGGGACTCCAGGCTCACCTGCACCGCGACACTGCCAATGAACTGACCATGAAGCATTACCGGTCGGCGCACCAGCAGCGAACGCCAGCCGATTTCGTCAGCCATCGGGTGATCGTCACCCGACACCACCGGCTCACGCCTATAGACAGCCAGCTCATGCCCATTGGGCAGCACAAACGCCGCCCAAGTGATATCCGGTATGTATTTCAGAGACGCAAGCGTTTCATGGGCCTCGCGAGCATCACCAAACATGATTGCCGCTGCGCCGTTGCTGCCGACCACCATGGCGTGGGCCCTCATCTCCTCTTCCAACGCCCTGCGTTGCATGATCAATTGGTAGGCCAGCAACGTCACCAACAGGACGGTCATCGCGACGCTCGTCAAAAGAAGGCCTGTTTGAGTCAACTTGTCGCGTAGCGGCCGATCCTTGAAGGGTACGGAGCTCATACCTAGGACCTGTCGGCAACGAAGCTGGCGAGCTTAAGCAGGCGGGAGCTGAAATTGAGGTGTGCGCGCCTCGCCGCCAATAGATTGATGTCGAAGACGATGCGTTGGTCCTGCCGCCGCATCTCGATCATTACGCCCCTGTCGGCAAAGCCGGCCGCATCGGTGATCGTCAGTACCGGAGTTGCGGCAAGCTGTTGGAGCAGCGTGTCGAGAGAACGCCGGTTGTGCTCGTCGATATAGAGTACCTGACAGCCAGTGAGCGATTCCCCGGGAAGAATCCATCGCATGACAATCGGTAGGCCATCCTGGGCACGCTTGCCTTGCAGGAGGGCGAGCTCGTCGTCCAGCGGTGTAGTGCCGAGCACGCAGAGCTGAAAATCGGCATCAGGCAAAGAAGGCCACTGCGCGAACAGCGCGAAATTATAAAGATAGGCAGCCTTCATGGCGCGTTCATCCACCGCAGCATCAGCCCTTGCCACCTGGCTGAGCAAATAGAGGACCGCAACAACCAAAGTGTGCAGGATACCGGTCTTCATTCGAACGAGTACCCCAGGCTCAACCACAGGCTACGCTCACCGCGCCAAGACAGATCGGCGCTGATCCCTCCCGCGAAGAGCGAGGCATCCTGGTACTGTCGGTCGAAGAGATTCCGCACCGCCGCGGTTACGTTCACCCCTGGCAGGATATTCCGACTGGTGAAGGTGAGGTCAGCTATTGCATAGCCATTCGCATCGGCCCCCGGAGCTACCAGACGGCTACCCACGTAGCGGACGGCAATGCTCGCACGCAGGCGCTCCCCAGCCAGCGGTATGGATACCTGCATCTTGCTCAGATGACGAGGCGAATTGATCAACGCACGACCCAGGTTGTCTTGCGATTGCTGCCAGGTATGACTGCCCCGAATCTGAACGTCATGCCATTGCCACTGAGCCTCGAGCTCAGCGCCTCGAGTGTCAATGCGCTCCAGCGTGGGATCCGAGAATCGATTGATTGGATCGGTGATACGGTAGCGGTAGAGAGTGCCGAGCAAGCGGAAGTCACCGCGACGATGATCAGCCACAAACTCGGTGGTAGTGACCCGCTCCGACTCGACACTCGGGAGCTCGTACAGGTTCTGCTCGTTACTGCTGGCGAAGCGGGTTGCGGTTCCATGGGACAGCGACAGGCTGGTATTAGCCAAGCCGGTGTAAAGCAACGCAGTCCGGGGGTTGGTGCGCACCTCAGAATCCTGTGCGCTATGCCGGTCGGCACGCACTCCCAGGTTCAAACTCAGGTCGTGACGCAGTGCGATCTCGTCCTGGGCATAGAGACTGAAAGTCTGGGCAGAATCCGAGATGTGATTCTCTTCATGCTCATCGCGACGGGGGAAATACCGTCGCATTTGCTGGTTCTGCTGATAGTCGTCGCGGTACTCGCTGCCCAACACCAGGCGGTGCCCAGAGAAGGCAACGCTACTGACAGTGCCGTCCAGATCCCACCAGCGCCCATCGGCGCTGATGTCTTCAAGGAAGTGGCGCCCGTCTTCAATGGGTTCGCGATAGGCGCTACGGTAAAGATAGCGGCCATGGGAGAGACGAACGGAGGAGCGAAAACTACCGAAATCGACGTCGTGACCCAGTTTCAAGAAATCGTTCCGGTCGGTGAAGTTCCAATCGTAAGCAAGGGGGATCGCCAGTTCCTGCTGGGTACGCTCGGCAAATGCGCCCTCAACGCTCCAGGCATCTTTGGAGCCCTTGATGAACAGCCGCCGCCCGCTCTGGTCGTCGCGCAGCACCCCGTCTCCGGTTGGAATATCAGGAAGATCGGCTTGAGATGACGAGGCCGAAACCAGCCATTCGGCACCATTGACCAGACGCCTGCCTCCACTGACCCTTACCTTGCGGTCCTGGCTCGAGCCAACGGTCACCGCTGCCTGACTGCCATCCAGATCACGCCCCCGGAACGTGACGACATTGATCACGCCAAGAAAAGCACCGTTACCGTACAAGGCCGATCCCGGGCCCGGCGCGTACTCGACCCGCTCGATCATCTCGGTGTCGAGCAGACCATCTTCGCCGAGGTAGATCTGGTTGAAAATATTGTCGGCCACAGGCTGGCCATCGATGCGCAGCATGACTCGCCCGGCATATTCGCCTGGCGCGCCGTAGCCTCGCCCCCCAAGAAAGGAATAGGCGCCGTTGGAGCCGACATTCAGGCCTCGCATATTGTTCAGAATCTCGCCGAGGGTCCTGTAACCGAAACGACGTATCTCCTCCGAGGTAATTACCGAAACGGCCGATGGGGCGTCAGTGAGCTGCTGAGAGAACTCGGCGGCGCCGACAACCTTGGTTTCGAGCAACTGCTCGAATGGAATACTGGTCAGATCCTCGGCTACGGCCAGCCGCGATAGCAACCATAAACCCGATACGCAAAATGACCCACGCAGACTCTTCAATGGATACCGGGGTGCCGGCAGACCGGCGAACAGGGATAACATAATCTGAACTTGACTCTTGGAGGGCTTGGAGCTGAAGTCTCTGCGCTTGGATCAACTCGTCTTCAGGGTGGCCTGTCTCGTCAGTGCTGGCCTTTGGAATCTACGAAAATTTGTCACAGCCAGACTGATCACTTTCATGCGTCCGCTCTGGCAAACAGAATAAGTGCAGAGTGCCTCTTACCGCATCGAAGTACCATCGACCCAAGTCCATATCTATCTAAGGACCATAACGCAAGAATGTAGGAATCCCGTACAAACAATACATACCCTCGCACGAATGAACGATGCTTTCGTTGCCGTCCAGTCTGATAGGTTGTGCGAATATTCTCGTTGAATAGATTGAAATTAAGTTATCTTCCTAAGAATGCCGACGCATCCTTAGGAACGATACCGAAGTGGTTAGACTTCACCCCTGGCGCCTCAACTCGGTGGCATTGCAAGGGAGCCTGCAAGCTTCTTCTCTGCAGTCGACAACTTCATCTCATTCTGGACTTTGTTCAGATCGTTGAAGCTGGAGGAAAGCTGGCTGTTCAGCGTAGCCAATTCGACCTGAAGGCTTTTCATCTTGGATTCGCGCTCCTTGTCACTCAATGATTGATCCTTCATGACCGCGCTCAACTCCTCCATTTTCTTTTGTATCTGCTCCTGAATTTCCCGGATAGCTTTGAGTACCTTCTTTACACCTTCCGGTAAATTGCTTGCGTCAATATCAGCATTTTTTCCACCTTCTTCGGCGGCCTTCGCTTTTCCTTCAAGTGAAAGCGTTACTTTGACGCTTTCCTGAGGAGCGGCCTCTGTGCTTTTGGTGGCGATCTCCGACTGTCCATTTTCAGGTGGCAAGGCCGATTTTGCGACAGAGGCCGAAGCCGTGAAACGGGTTGGGTCTGAAGCACTAATGAGCATGGATTCTCTCCTTGATCTTGCAGGTTAAGCAGCTGGGAATGGTTATAGAGATGAAGGGAGAATGCCTTTTGTCGAGCCGTAGCACCATCGGCCCAACCCCAATTTTATTCAGGGGACCCCTCCGCATCGTAGGCCTCCCCCTACAAAGCTTCCGACAAGGAGCCGTCGCGGCTCGGGTATCACACAGATAACGAAGTCAATGTTGCTGCCACGCGAATAGTCACGTGACAGCAAATTTGAACGAGGGCGTTACTTTTGTGGAGTTAGCAAGGGAAACACCGTCCACCTACACAGCAAACGCTCTGATCATCCTTGGAGTCGTTCGCTCTTAAGCCAGAACGTGCCCGTGCCAATTGGAGCGTGCCCGCGTTGGATGTCGATTTGGCAGTCTCCGTCGTAACTTGGTATTTGGCGTCCACGCTGTTCACAGAGGAGAAACTCTGGTTTGGAACTGCAAAAGCGGCCGACTGAAGTCCGAACACAGCAAACATGCCCACAAAGATGTTCCTGCTCATTGGAGTCATGATCCTTCCTTATTAAAAAATACGATTGGCGAAACACGAAGCCTGTTCTCTACTCCGTAGAGGGCTCCAGATACTTGTGCGATGAGCACAGGTTCACCATGACGCGAATCGGAGTTTCATGACATCAGAGTTGGATGATTTTCTTGTAGGGTGTCAGGCCTTACTGATAGGGCAAAGGACTACCCTATCTCTCGAACACGACGCAGCGTGAATTATGGCATGTTGCCATCTTCCATTGACTCTTTCCAGTTTGGATTCTTGATATCTCCCAAGGCTGCGAATACAACGTCGCCGACGGTCACAAGATGACATCCATTGTTCGTCGCGCCTCGAAGTGAGACATCTGCCTGACGCATACGCTTTGAGCCCACATGGAGGCGTTGGCAATGAAGCACACCCGTTTTTTCGGAAAAACCGTACTGGCCTGCACGTTCATCCTGGCGATGATCGGTTGGGGGATCGGCTTCTATGGGCCGCCGATCTACATGCAAGCAGTCATGGAGCGCACCGGCTGGCCCGTCGCCCTGGTCTCGACTGCCGTGACGCTGCACTTCCTCAGCGGCACGGTCGTCATCGCCAACCTGCCAAGACTCTACGCACGCTTCGGCATTCTCCTCATCACCCTGCTGGGCGGCATCGTCCTGGGTATCGGCGTGAACATCTGGGCCCAGGCCAACCAGCCCTGGGTGCTGTATGCCGGAGCCGTGTGCTCGGGTATCGGCTGGGTGACCCTGGGCGCTGCGGCCGTCAATAGCCTGATCGCGCCGTGGTACATCAAGGAAAGGCCCCAGGCCCTGGGCAAGGCCTACAACGGCGCGAGCATGGGCGGGGTGATCTTTTCGCCGCTGTGGGCATGGCTGATCGAGGATTTTGGCTTTGCCACGGCGGCGCTGGTGATCAGCGTCACAGCCGTGCTGCTCATCGGCACGTTCGCCTTCCTGGTTTTCAACAAAAGTCCACACAGCGTGGGCCAATATCCCGACAACCTGGACCAGCCGGAGCCCGTGACGACCAATGCCAGCGCCACGCCATGGACCGCCAGGCAGACGCTCAAGTCGGCCGGTTTCCGCAGCCTGGCAGCCGGCATGTCCCTGGGCCTGTTCGCCCAGATCGGCTTGATCGCGCACCTGTATTCGATCCTGGCGGGACGCATGGGGGTTCACGACGCCTCGTTCGCCATGGGCCTGGCCACCGCCAGTGCCATGGGCGGGCGCTACATCGCCGCACGCCTGATGATCCAAGGCATCAACCGCAGGCGACTGGCCTGCCTCGGTTATGCCATCCAGTTGCTCGGCACCCTGATGCTTCTCGGCCTGGACCTTCATCCGGCAGTGGCCTGGGTGGCCGTGATGCTGATCGGTTCAGGCATCGGCAACGCCACCTCCCTGCCGCCGCTGATCGCACAGACCGAGTTCAGCCGTGAACACACCGCCCGGGTCATCGCGCTGATGGTCGCGATCAGCCAAGCCACCTACGCCTTCGCGCCCGCGTTCTTCGGCCTGGTGCGAGCCGCCTTCAGCCCTTCGAATCAAGCCATCGTCGCCGTCGTGGCCGCCGCCGTCGTCGTGCAGATGCTCGCCATCCTGTCGTTCTACCGAGGGGTGTCCGCCCGCCCCTTCGGGATCAAACCAATCGAGCACCGCCATCAACGTTGAGCACGGCACCGTTCATGAACGTGTTGGTCATCAAGAACAGCGCCGCAGCACCGGCTTCCTCTGGCGTGCCAAGGCGATGCAGGGGCAGAGCCTGCTCCAGGGCAGCCACGTATGAGTCACGGCCTTCACCCAATGCCTTGCTGAAGATCGGTGTGTCGATCGGGCCGGGTGACAGGGTGTTCACCCGAATCGGCGCCAACTCCAGGGCCAGGCCACGGGCCAGCGCCTCCATGGCGGCCGATGCCGCGCCGATGACGGCAGTGCCATGGGCATTGGGGCGGTCGGCGAGCGCACCCGAGATGAAGGTAATCGATCCGGCCTTGGACAACCTGTCACCCAGGGTACGGATAGCGTTGATGGACGCCCAGATCCGCTCATCGAAGGCCCGGCGCAGATGATCGACGTCAGCAGTCAGGATGGTTCCGGTGACAAATGTACCGGCGAGCAGCATCAGGTGATCGACCACCGGAATGTCCGCCAATGCGGCTTCGACCGCCTCACGACGGGTCACGTCGGCCGCGCGCCATTGATCCAGGCCATGGTCTTTTGCAGCCTGCTCGGCACGGGCCGCATTCGAGCCGATGACCACGACCTTGGCGCCGGCTGCCTTCGCCTGTATCGCCGCCGCCAGGCCGATGCCCGATGTGCCGCCGAAGAGGACGACCGTACGGCCGGTGAAATTGGATGCAAGTACTGGGGTGATGGTCATGTCGGGTCTCCAGTGAACGCCTGGATGGCGTTCGATGGAGCAAGCGTAAGGCTGTGCACATGGATTGATAATTGGGGCCGAAGTCGCTTTACTAGTGCCATGAAGGCACAAATTGGTTTAGACCGTCTTACCGGACTTATCGCATTCGCGCGCGCCGCTTCCCTGGGCAGCTATACCGCTGCGGCGCGGGCGCTCTCGGTGTCCCCTTCCGCCGTCAGCAAAAGCGTGCAGCGGCTTGAAGAGCATTTTGGGCTGATGCTGTTCACCCGCACGACGCGCTCCCTGACCCTCACGCCTGAAGGGCGGGATCTTTACGAACGGGCGTTGCGAATCCTGCGGGAAGTCGAGGAGATCGATCAGGCCGCCGTCGCATCCCGCGCCGAGCCTGCTGGCGTCTTGAAAGTCACAGCGCCCCTGCCCATCGGCGTGAACATCCTGGCGCCTGAATTGCCCAGGTTCCGTGAGCAATACCCCAACCTGGCAATCGACCTGCGGCTCGGCGATCAGTATTCCGACATCATCGAACAAGGGATCGACGTGGCTATTCGCGTGGGGAACCTCAGCGATTCACGCCTGGTTTCACGCCCCCTGGGGCCTCATCGGATCGGCGCGTTTGCGTCGCCCCAATACCTCCAACGCAAAGGCATACCGGCGACCGCTGAAGATCTTGCCGAACACGAGTGCGTGAACTTTCGTTACCAGAGTACCGGGCAAAGCCTGCGCTGGCCCTATCAGGTGGGCGACAGACAGCTTGAGTGGAACCTCGACGCCGCATTCACCGTGGATGTCAGCGACGCGGTAGCGGCCATCATGGCGGCGGGAGGCGGCATCGGTATCACGCCGCACTACGTGGCTGCGCCCTATGTTCGCCGGGGAGAACTGATTCCAGTCCTGCCCCAGTTCACCGCGGAACGCTTCTCCATCACCGCCTTGTGGCCGGAAAGCCGACGCGGGAGCCCCAACGTAAAAGCCTTCATTGCCTTTCTGCTTGAGCTGTTCCCTGCTACGCCGGCCTGGGATGAGGCGGTGGCTCAGCACATCGCGAGCGCCATCCAGCAGAAGCAAGGCGACAGCCTCTAGGAAGGCGCCCCTCGATTCCACCGTCCGCGTCGCGGAAAAAAGTCGATACACCAATGGAATCAGCGCCCAGGTCGGCTATGGCGATTGAAAATGCCGAAAGCCGCCAGTCATGGGTGGCGGCTTCGGGGTATAGCACGTTACTTCAACCAAGCATCAACCGTGGCCCTGTTGGCATCGATCCAGGCTTTAGCCCCTTTTTCAGGTGTGCTGGTGCCGTTTTCATTGATCGTCGCCATCAGCTCACCCAGGGATTTCTCGTCCATCTTCCACTGCTGCAACCAGCGTTCGGCTTCTGGATGGTCGGCCTTGAATGATTGGGCTGCAATGCCGTGGATCGAATCCGTTGTCCCATAGACCTTTTTCGGATCATCGAGGTAGCGCAGGTTCTTCTTGGCCCATACCCAATGTGGTTTCCACAGCGTCACCACGATAGGTTCCTTGCGCTTCATGGCGCGATCCAGCGATTGCAGCATCGCCGCTTCGGAGGACGGCAACAGGGTGTAGTCCAGCTTGTATTCCGCCATCGCCTTGTCGGTCAGGCCCATCAACCCGGTGCCGGCATCGATTCCGAAGATGGAGGCCCTGCCGCGCCATTGAAATTCATCTTTGTGGGCATTCAACTCGTCGATGCTCTTGATATCCACGTAATCAGGGACTGCCAGCCCCAGGTTCGCTTCGCTGAGCCAGGGCCCGATCAACTGGACCTTGTCCTTGATGCTCTGATAAGCCGCGTTGTCGGTGGTTGGGAGCCACACCTCGAAAGTGACGTCAATTTTTCCTTGTGCAACGCTGTTGTAGAGGATGATCTTCCCGGCGTTCTGGAGCGTGACTTTATAGTCTTTCTCCTCCAGGAGAATTTTCCACATGTTGGCTACCGCGATGTTTTCCGCCCAACTGTTAACGCCGATGCTGATCGCCTTGGAGTCGGCCGCATTGGATGCGGCGCTGCAAATCAGACAAAAACCCAACAGCAGCGCCTTTAGTATTTTGTTCATGAATCGCCCCTCTGTTTTTTTAGTCGTTGTATGGAGCCTTATCGAAGCAGTGCTTCTTCAAACGGGAACATCGAAAGCAGTTGCGTACCGGTTTCCGTAACCAATAGTTGCTGTTCCAGCTTCACCCCTTCATTGCCGCCATCCGCGCCCATGTAACTCTCGACACAGAGCGTCATGCCAGGCTGGATCTCACCGTCATAGCCAGACGCCGGGTAGTCGGCATGGTGGTAGAGGTAGGGATACTCGCCCGTCATGCCGCAACCATGGGCAGAGAGGTAGTAGCGATTGGCGTGATATTCCGGCGGGATGTTCCAAGCCTTTTCGCTGTACTCCTTCAGCGTCATGCCTGGCTTGATGATCTCCATGTTGTGATGCACCTGCTCGTAAGCGAGCTTGTACAGGGTGCGTTGGTGATCGCTCGGGGAGCCTGGCCCCGCATGGAACGTGCGGGAAAAGTCCGAGTAGTAGCCGTGACAACCCACGACATCAGTGTCCAGCGCGATTAGCTGGTTCTCGCCGATCACGTTGTTCGAGGTTTCCTGGAACCATGGATTGGTGCGATTTCCCGCGCTCAGTAATCGGGTTTCAACGTAGTCACCATCTTGGGCGATCACCGATTGATGCAACACCGACCACAACTCATTTTCGGTGATGCCCGGGCGAATGGCTTCGCGAAGTTTACCGACAGCGATTTCCGTCGCCCGGAGAGACGCCACGATGCACTTCATTTCTTCGGGAGACTTGATGGCGCGAGCCATTTCAATGGGTTCTTGCGCGTCAACGATCCTGACACCCGCGCTCGCCATGGCTATCGATGTGCCGGCGTTCATCCGCTCCATGCCGATGGTCGCGTTAGGCCCCACCAGTTCAGTCAGGATACCCACCATCTCGACGACCCAGGCCTTCTCACGCTCGGCGATCTGGGGCCCCGCGGCGACGAAGCTGGCGGTGGAAGAAGCACGGACTTCGTCAATGGTTTCCAGGCCGTTGGCCAGGTGCTCGCAGCCGGTGAATTCGAACAGGATCGTCCGGTGCTCAGTGACGATCAGGTAACGAGAAGGCGTGTTGCGAGCGCAAAAAATCTGCATGTTTCGAGCGCCGGTTGCATAGCGGATGTTGACCGGATCCCTACAGCGGGATGGCCGCCAGTCACTCACAGAGTTGGCCGAGCGCGTAGGGCTAAGCTTGTCCCCTTGCCATCGACGTGTTCGGGCCTTGGAGGATGCTGGAGTTATCAAAGGATACCGCGCCCACCTCTCTGCACCTGACGTAGGGCTCAATTTCTCTTCGCTTGTATTCGTGACGCTACGGGAAGGGCATCAGCAGGCCGTAGCGGAATTCGAGAATGCCTTACCTGGCGTCCCCTATATCGTTCAAGCGCAACGACTGTTTGGTGATCCAGACTACCTGCTCATGGTGGTAACCGCAGATCTGCCGGCGTTTCAGAAGCTCTATGACGAGGAGCTGTCGAGACTGCCAAACGTACAGCGGTTGACCTCGACGTTAGTGATGAAGCACGTCATCACAGATCGCCCTCTACCTTTGGTATGAAATTCTCGAATTCCGGTGAATCAAGACCACTTCGCCGGCGCGCACTCCGAAGCATGGTTTCGACCTTTGCGCCAATTACTTGAGCGACACCTGCTTGCGCAACTCGTCGGCAAAATGCTGCACGGCTATTGGCACTTCGTTATTGCCAAGCCGCAGCTCGATCATCACATTCCCAAGCACAGGAAGATGGTGGGTGGTTGCATCCAATACCTGCCAGCTTGGCTGCATCAGCGCGGTCGAAGTTGCAGCAATAGCGAGGCCACTGTCGACAGCAAGCTGAACGCCTGCGACGCCAGTACACTCGAACGCGATTTCATATTCCCGCTGGCTGTCGCTTAACGCGCTCAGTATCTGGCCCCGGTATCCGCACCCATGGGGATACAGCGCCAACGGAAGGGGGGCGTCCGGCACCATCACAAACGTTTCACCCGCAACCCACTGCAGCTGGTCGCAGCGCAGGATCTCCCCATTACCATCGTTATTGCGCCGCGTGACCAACGCCAGATCCAGCTCACCTTTTTCAAGGGCGGAAAACAGGTTCTGGCTGATGTCGTTACGGATCTGCAGCCGTACATTGGGGCAACGCTGGATGAAGTCGCGAAGCACCGGTCGAAGAAACGCGTTCGCATAGTCGTCCGGAATCCCAAAGCGAACAGTGCCGCAAATTTCCTCCTTGATGAACAGATCCATCGCCTCGTTGCTCAGGGCGAGCATCTTGCGTGCGTACTGCAGAAGCAGCTCTCCGTGGCTCGTCAGTTCGGCGGTTTGATGGCCCCTGTCGAGCAGCCGCTTGCCCACCTGATCCTCGAGCTTCTTGAGCTGGATGCTGATGGCGGCCTGGGTCTTGTGCAGGCGCTGCGAGGCAAGCGAAAGGCTCTTGCACTCGGCAATGGTCTTGAAGGTATGCAGGAGGGACAGATCCAGTTGCCGCACAACAGTCGTCCTCGAATGGGGTTGAGATCAGAAAAAACGACAGCGGACTGCCCGGATGCCAGGAGCATTAAGCGAGCAAATCCTGAGGTTGTCAAACGAGGTCGGGACGAGCGGACAGGTCTGTTTCAAGGCCTGCGAATGAGCAGACACCTCGGCTTAAATTTTATTTAAGCCCGGCATTTTTTTTATTAAATATCGGCCCTCCAGACCTTCCGATACGTTATGTGCAAAGCAGTTATCAAGCTCAAGAAACACAACAAGAACTGCATTGCCCGATGACGGTGGTAGCCGATGGGCTTCGCCGAGGAATAACAAATAATGACCGAATTCGATTACGTGATTGCTGGTGCTGGCTCCGCAGGCTGTGTCTTGGCCCGTCGACTTTCCGATGCCGGTCACAAGGTTTTGCTGCTGGAAGTAGGCCCATCGGACAAGTCCTGGATCATTCGCATGCCGGCCGGGTTGCGTTCGGCCTTCAAGCCGAGCTCGAAGTACAACTGGTGGTATTACACCGAAGAACAGGCCCACCTCAACAAACGACGCATCCAGCAGCCTCGTGGTCGGGTGCTGGGTGGGTCCTCTTCCATCAATGGCATGACCTGGTTAAGAGGTCATCCGATGGACTATGACCGATGGGAAACTGAAGGCGCCAAGGGCTGGAGCTGGGCTGATTGCGCACCTTATTTCAAGAAGATTGAATCCAGCGTTGTCTCAAGCAGCTACCGCGGTCAGGACGGGCCGATCAGGGCTCAACGGCAGGAGAAACTCAGCCCGCTCAACGCAGCGTTCCTGGACGCCGGCCAGCAAGCCGGGGTTCCACTCACCAGCGACGTCAACGGTTATCAGCAAGAAGGCGTCTCACGTTTTGAAATGAGCGTCAGGGACGGCATCCGCAACAGCGCCGCGTACGGCTACCTTCACGCCATGGGCGCACATCCGAACCTGACGATCTGGCTGGGGTGTGAAGTCCAGAAAGTCACCCTGGAGGGCCGTCGCGCCACGGGCTTTGAAGTCCGCTACAAGAACCGCCTCGTCAAGGTTCGGACGCGGCGTGAAGCCATTGTGTCCTGCGGCGTTTTTGGCTCCGCCCAGTTGCTCATGTTGTCCGGTATCGGTCCCGCGGATCATCTGCGTGAGCATGGCATCGAATGCCGCGTGGATTTGCCAGGTGTCGGCCAGAACCTGCAGGACCACCTCGAGTGCCACATCCAGATCGAGACCAAAGAACCGATTTCCTTGAACCGGGAACTGCAACCCCACCGGATGTTGTGGGCAGGTGCGCAATGGTTCGGTCTGAAAAAGGGCGTTGCCTCGGTCAACCAATGTCACGTCGGAGCGTTCCTCAACAGTTCTGCGGCCACACCGCATCCGGATATCCAGTTCCACTTTTTCCCGGTGTTCTTCGACAAGAACTGGATCCCCGTGTCGACGACCTACGGGTATCGCATCGGAGTCGGCCCGATGCGCCCGACCAGCCGTGGAACGGTCAGGCTGCGCAGCGCCAAGGTGTCCGATCCGCTGCTGATCGATCCCAACTACATGGCCACGGATGAAGATTGGCGTGTCATGCGTGAAGCGATGCGACTGGGCATCGAGTTCGCCAATCAACCGGCCCTCAAGCGCTACAACCATCGCGAAGATACCCCTGGGACTCACATCCGCAGCGGCAAGGCGATGGACGAATTCATCCGCGAGGACGCGGCCAGCGCCTATCACCCATGCGGCACCTGCAAGATGGGTCAGAAGAAGGATCCCATGGCAGTGGTGGACAGCCAATTACGGGTGCTCGGCGTGGATAACCTGCGAGTGATCGACGCATCGGTCTTCCCTTCAGTCCCAAGTGCAAACATAAACGCAGCCACGATCATGCTCGCTGAAAAAGCCAGCGACATCCTGTTGAAAAGGCCTGCGTTGCAACCTGAGGCCCTGCCCTTCCACAGCCAGGTTTCTCCTTCACTCGCGCGGACATCCGCATAGCCGCTTCGCCACCAGGCAGTCAATCAGAGGAAAAGCAACATGTCACACATTACTCAGCGCCAAGCCAGCGCCAGTGAGAAAGAGCAGAGCCAGGGTTGGGAACTTTGGGAAAGTGGCGAGACGGACAGTTTCGAATACACCTACGACCAGGATGTCCAGTTCGTGGTGCAAAGCGGCAAGGCGGTTATTCACAGCACCACCCATGAGCCGGTGGCAATCAGCGCGGGCAACCACGTCACCATTGGCAAGGGTGTCGAGGCGAAGTGGGCAATCAGTGAACCCATCGTCAACCGCTACCAATACCTTTGAGGGAACAGTTTGCTGACTCAGCAAAGAAATAGCATGGCCTGCAAGCACTGCTGATTAATAAAAACACGCGCCCTGGGACAGGCTCCAATCATCTATCTGCCAAACCTAATAATTACACTTATTGGAGATTATTCGATGATCACTTTTTCGTTCACGCGAAAAGCAACTACTTGGCTGGCGGGCGCCGCACTGTTGAGTGCGACAATGCTCGCGCAAGCCGACGACCCCAAGCCTGTCGTCATTGGCTGGGTGAACTGGTCGGATGCCGAGATCACCACCAAGCTTGCGACAACGGCGCTGGAAGATCAGCTCAAGCAGCCCGTAAAGCTGGTCCAGGCCGATATCGGCATTCAATTCCAGGCACTGGCGACAGGCAAGGTCGATCTGATACCGATGGCATGGCTGACCTTCAGCCACAAGCCCTTCTGGGACAAGTATAAAGACCAACTGGAAGACCTTGGCGTGTTGTACGAGGGGCGCCTCGGCCTGGCAGTGCCTACCACGATCCCGGTCAGCGAAATCGCCAGCATCGAAGACCTCAACAAGCCTGAGGTCAGGGAGAAACTCGGCGGCAAGCTCCTCACTTCTGAAGTCGGCAACGGCCAGTACAAGACCGCCACCCGCGCCATCGCAGAATACAAGCTTGAAGGCTACAAGCTCGTTGCCTCTTCCGAAACCGGAATGCTCAACGAACTGGATCGAAACCTGAAGCGTGACAAGTGGTCGCTGATCAATGCCTGGAGCCCCCACTGGATGTTCTCCACATGGTCGCTGCGTTACCTGGATGACCCCAAGGAAGTCTACGGCAAGACCGAACAGATCCACGCTGTGGCTCGCAAGGGATTCACTCAGGACTTCCCGCAGGTCGCGAACTTCTTTGCACACTTCACCATTCCAATGAAGGACCTGGAAACGATGATGAAGCAGGCGCGTGAATCGTCGGCAGACAAAGTGGTTGCCGAATACTACGCCGCGCACAAGGACACTTATAAAGCCATGTTCCAGGCCGGACCTGCTGTAACGGCTCAGTAATACTCCCCGCAATGAGAATCTGTCGGGCCATCTTCGCGACGCGGATGGCCCGATGCAGATTCAACTCATATGACCTCGCGCTCTAATCCTCCAGTTTGCAAGGTGTTAGCCAACCTTCGAAAGCGCATGTCGATGTTCAGGATCTGGGATTCCTCACATACCGCACAACCACAAAACAGGCGATCAGGATCAGCGGCGCAATGGAGAGCATGCCCATGTAGGTGGAGCCGGACAGGTCGTTGATCTTGCCCACCATCACCGGGGCCACAATGCCGCTGAGCTGGCCGATGGAGTTGATCGCCGCAGTCCCCGTGGCAATCGCCAGACCCGAGAAGGTCGACTGCGGAATCGTCCAGAAGATCGGGATGGCGATGAAGGTGCCGGCCGTTGCCAGCAGCAAGGCAGCCATCATGGCCCAGGAGGAGTCGGAGAACAGGCAGGCCAACAGGTAGCCAACGGCGGCAGCCGCCAGGCACAGGACGAGGTAGGTTTTACGATCACCGGAACGGTCCGAGCGCCGGGTCAGCCAGACCATGCCGACGCAGGCAACGATATACGGCAAGGCCGACAGCATGCCGACCCAGAACAGGCTTTGGACGCCGGAGGATTTGATCAGGTGCGGCATCCAGAAATTGAGGCCATAGGACGCGCTTTTGATCACGAAGTAGATGAACGCCATGATCGCGACTTCCCGCGTCAGCAGCACTCGCCACAAGGACCCGAGCACGGGTTTCTGGTTGGCGTTGTCCTGCTGGAGATTGGCCGCCAGCAGGTCTTTCTCGCTACGGCTCAGCCACTTGGCCGATTCGATGTCGCGATCCAGTTTCCACAGCACCAGCAGACCCAGCACGACACAGGGCAAGCCGGACATCAGGAACAACCAGTGCCAGCCCGCCAATCCCAACACACCGTCCATCGTGCCGAGCAGGACACCTGCCACCGGACCACCGATGGCACCGGCTAACGGCACTGACAGGAACCATAGGCCGTTCATCTTCGCCAGGTGCTTCTTGGGAAACCAGCACGCCAGGTAGAACAGGATGGCCGGGCCGAAACCGGCCTCCATGACACCGATCAGAAAGCGCAGGAAGTAGAGCGTGTATTGGGTGTAGGCGAACACCAGCGCCGCGGTGGCAAGCCCCCAGGAGATCATGATGCGGCAGATCCACGCCGGCGCACCGTAGCGCTTCAGGCCCAGGCTGCTGGGCACTTCAAACAGCACGTAGCCGACGAAGAACATGCTCGCGGCCAGGCCATACGCTGCATCGGTCAAGCCCAGTTCCTGCTGCATCTGGGTCTTGGCGAAACTGATGTTGATCCGGTCGAAATAGGAGAACAGAAAGCAGATTATCGCCAGCGGCATGATGCGCCAGGCCACGCGTCGGTAGAGCAGCAGCTCGTTGATGTCTTCGCTGCGCGCAAACGGGATTTCGCCAGTCATGGCAACCATGATGTTTCTCCATTGTTGTAGTTATTGGAGAGCGGCAGCGCCTGGAGACGCTGCTGGACGGTTTAGCTGATTCGAATCAATTTGTCCCGGTAAAGCTGACCCTTGAGGACATAGTCCTCGGCGTTACGGTGCATGCCGGCGATGGCCTCGGGCGTCAGCTCGCGCACGACCTTGGCCGGCGCGCCGAGAATCAGTGAGTGGTCAGGGAACACCTTGCCTTCGGTAACGATGGCGCCGGCACCGACCAGGCAATTTCTGCCGATCACCGCCCCGTTGAGTACCACCGCCTGGATCCCGATCAGCGCACCGTCGCCGATGGTGCAACCGTGCAGCATGGCCTGGTGCCCGATGGTGACGCCCTCACCCACGGTCAATGCAAAACCGGGGTCGGCGTGCAGCACAGCGCCCTCTTGCACGTTGCTGTGCTGACCGATGCGAATCGGCTCGTTGTCACCGCGAAGAACCGCCTGGGGCCATACGCTGACGCCCTGGGCCAGGGTCACATCGCCAATGACCGTGGCGTCCTCGGCGACGAACGTCTCGGCATGGATGGCGGGGATAAGCGTGTCGTATCGATAGATCGCCATGGCAGTTTCTCCTCAGGCGTGAGCCTCTGTTTTCAGGACACCGGCGGCACACAGCTGGGCAATGTGTGCATCGCTATAGCCCAGTTCGCGCATGACCTGATGGGTATGCTCGCCGATGCGCGGAATCGATCGACGGGGTTGCAGGCGTTCGCCGTCCAGGGACAGGGGCAGCAATGGCATGGCGGTGAACGACCCGTCTTCAAGCTCCAGGTTCGCCAGCCCACCGCTTTGCAGCAGGTGGGGATCTTCGAACAACTCTTCCGGACGACGAATCGGCGCGAAGGGAATGCCGTGGGCTTCGAGCTGTGGCGCCAGGGCCTGGGCATCCAGGGTCGCAAAGACTTCAGCCAGATGAGCCAGCAACCGTGGGCGTTGCAGCACCCGGTCGTTGTTGGTGGCAAGCGTCTGGTCATCGAACAACGCGGTTTGCCCCAGCAACTGGCAGAGCGCATGCCACTGCCCTTCGCCGGTGGCGGCGACAAACATCTGCTCGCCGTTGGCGAACTCGAACACATCGTAAATGGCCCAGGCGCTGATGCGGTTCGGCATCGGTGCGGCCGCCTCGCCGGTCACGATGTATTGCTGCATATGCTGGGCCGCCAGCAACACGCAGTTTTCATACAACGCGCTTTGCACCTCCCGGCCGACGCCGGTGACGTTACGCTCGTTGAGCGCGGCCAGCACGCCGATGGCGCCGAACATGCCGCCCATGATGTCGTTCACCGAACTGCCCGCCCGCAACGGTCGCCCCACGGGACCAGTCATGTAGGCCAGGCCCGCCATCATCTGCACGACTTCATCCAGGGCCAGGCGATGGTCATAGGGACCGCTCAGGAAGCCTTTATGCGAGGCATAGATAATGCGCGGGTTACGCTCGCGAATCGCCCCGTAGCCAAAGCCCAGTTCCTCCATGCGGCCGGGTTTGAAGTTCTCGATGAACACGTCGGCGGTGTCGATGAGCTCCAGCACGGCAGCGCGCCCCTGGGGCGTGTTGACGTCGATGGCAATGCATTGTTTGTTGCGGTTGAAGGTGCGAAAGAACCCGGCACCGGCTCCCAGCAGGCGACGTGTCCCGTCGCCACGGATCGGCTCGATCTTGATCACCTCGGCACCGAGATCCCCCAGGATCATCCCGCAGGTCGGCCCCATCACCATGTGTGAAATTTCGACGACACGAATGCCGTCCAATGGAAGTCTGGACATGACTGTTTTTCCTCGATCGGACCGGTTCAGGCGCGGCGGACAGCGGACGGGTAATTCAGCGGCAGGCCGGCGCGGGCGATGCAGCCGTAGAGGGCTTCGTCCGGCAGCGCGGCACGCAAGACTTCCCGCGACTCGATCAGTGCAGCCAGATCGATGCCGGTGTCGTAGCCCATGCTTTGCAACATGAACACCAGGTCTTCGGTGACGGTGTTGCCGGACGCACCCGGTGCGAACGGGCAGCCACCCAGCCCGGCCAACGATGAATCGAGTTCGGTGATGCCTTGTTGCACCGCCACCAGGCTGTTCGCCAGCGCCAAGCCCCGTGTGTCATGGAAATGCGCGGCCCTGAGCTTGTCGCCGGCAATGGCGCGAACCGCCTGCAAGGTAATTTCTACCTGGGCGGGATTGGCGTAGCCGGTGGTATCGCCGAGGGACACCAGGTCGCAGCCGGCCTCAAGGACGTGCCCGATCAATTCACAAAGGTCGCCCAGGGGCACCTCGCCCTGGCGGGTACAGCCGAATGCGACGGACATCCCGGCAATCACCTGGACCTGATGCAAGCCCAGCTCGCTACGCAACTGGCACATGCGCGCCAGTTCCTCGACCATTTCCAAGGGCGTACGGCGCACATTCGCCAGGCTATGGGCGGCGCTGACCGACACCGGCGCAATGATGCGATGGGCGCCGGACTCGAGGGCATCGCGGCAGCCACGCAGGTTCGGCGCCAGCACCGAGACCACCAGTTCCGGGTAACCCAAGGCATGGGCCACCACTTCCCTGGCATCGGCCATCTGCGGCAACAGCTTGGCGGGAACGAACGACGCGACTTCCATATGGCGCACACCGGCGGCATAGGCGGCGTCGATCCATTGGCATTTGGCGCGGGTCGGCATGATGGCTTGCAGGCTCTGCAAACCATCGCGCATGCCGACTTCGTTGATGGTTATTGTTGTCATGAACAGGCTCTCACAGGCGGAAGCGTGATTTCAGACTAGAGAGCCCGGGGTTTGATGAAAAGACGCCATTGGCGCGTTGATCCATCGTCAACCGCGATGGATAGGATCGGTCGTGGAAGGACGTGGCGGTGAGCGTGACAGCAGGTGGTCCAGGAGCCGACGCGCCGACAGCGACAAGGCCTCACGATCACGCACGCAGATCACAAATTCGCCCCGCGCCCACGCGTCAGTCAGGGGAATGATGCGCAGGTCGAACAGTTGCGTGTAGCGCTGCACCGCTTCGAGCGGGATCACCGCGACACCCAGTCCGAACTGGATCAGCCGAAACGCGGCGTCGAACGATGACACGTAGGAGCGGAATCGCAGCTCCCGACCATGCTTCTGCGCATCCTCGCGCATGAAGGTATTGATCGTGGCAAAGGCCGACATGCCCAGGTGCTCAAAATCCAATGTCTCTTCGAACGCTACGCTGGAGCGATCGGCCAGGGAATGACCGGCGCCCACCACCACCGCGAGATGGTCCAGGCGGTAAGGCAGGAACTCCAGGTTGCCCACGGCCATCGAGCGTCGACAGATACCCAGGTCGGCGGAGCCCTCGGTGACGCCACGCACCACATCAGGGCTTATACGCTCTTCGATGTCGATCTGGACGCCTGGATGCTTCAACATGAAGTCAGACAGTTCTTCCGGCAGAAACTCCATGATCGACGAGACGTTCGCCCATATGCGGACATGCCCGCGTGCACCCTCGGCGTATTCGCTGAGCTCGCTGTCGAGCCGCTCCATGGCCCGCGTCAGGGACCGGGCATGCCGCAGCAGCGCCAGGCCGGCCGGCGTCGGTTCCACCCCGCGCTTGCTGCGCTTGAGCAGCGGCGTAGCGAAGCGTGCCTCGATGTCGGAAAGTCGCTTGCTGACCGCCGAGGGCGCGATGAACGCCCGTTCGCTGGCCCGTGCGATCGTCCCCTCCTCGCAGACCAGGATGAACAGGTGCAAGGACAAATGATCCAGGTGCTGCGTCATGTCCACCCCTCAAGTCGCAACGTGGCACGCACCAGGCGCTGCTCTTCGCTTTCGATTTCCCTGAGGTTGTCGCAGATGCTCTGGATATGCGCAACGGCGGCCTTGCGCGCTTGCTCGGGAAGCCGCCCGGTCACCGCGTTGTAGAGCCGTGCATGTTGGCGGTCGATCTGGCGCTTCTGTGGTTCGCGGTGATAGAGGTTGTTGACCGAGGCGAACACCGTATTGAGCAGCAGGTCCGTCAGCGAGCGCAAGGTCTGCACCAGCACCGGATTGTGCGACGCCTCGCAGATCGCCAGATGAAACGCATGATCGAGCCGGGCGTGTTCAGAGGGCTCCAGTGAGCGGGCGTGGGCATCGAGCAACGCTTCGTAGCTGCGGGTGATCAGAACGAAATCGGCCTCCGTGCCGCGCAAGGCCGCCAACCGCGCGGACTCGCCTTCGAGCAGGCTGCGGACCTCGAACAGATCGTAAAGCGTGCGGGGCTGTGAGCTGAACAGGTGCATCAACGGTGACGCGGCGCTATTGCCCGACAGGTCGGCGACAAATGAACCCTTGCCCTGCTCGGTCGTGATGATCCCGCGCGCGCGCAGCAGCTTCAGCCCTTCGCGCAATGCCGTGCGTGAAACACCGAGCTTTTCCGTCAACCGACGCTCCGACGGCAACAACTGTCCCGTCTTGAGTACACCGTCCACGATCAGGCGCTCGATGCGCTCGCACACTACGTCGGCCACTTGCAGATTACGCCGGGCCTGGGTGTCGTCCATTGCGCCTCCAACTGGTATGACCAGCCAAGCCATGCCTTTCAGGCATGCTTACCGATCAGTTCAACTCATTGTTTTTAAATGTCTTATAAAAAATATCAAAAAAACAGCCTGTCAAAAACTGGTTCGACCATATCAACAATGGATAGACAGTAGATCGCCCCGGACCAATGATGCAAGTCAGAACCTGACCTCAAATAAAAACAACCGAGTGTCGCCGGCCGACTATGAACATTCTCTACGATGAACGCGTTGATGGCGCCCTGCCTGCCGTGGATAAAGCCACGCTGCTGCAGGCCTTGCAGGCGCGCTTGCCGGACCTTGAGATCCTGCACCAGCGCGAAGAACTCATGCCCTATGAATGCGACGGGCTTTCCGCCTATCGCACCACCCCCCTGCTGGTGGTCTTGCCCCGCCATCTCGACGAGGTCCGGGGCGTGCTGGCGCTGTGTCATGAACGGCGGGTGCCTGTCGTCGCCCGGGGTGCCGGGACCGGTTTGTCCGGCGGTGCGCTGCCATTGGAAAAGGGTGTGCTGCTGGTGATGGCGCGCTTCAACAACATTCTGCACATCGACCCGGCCGCCCGTACCGCACGGGTCCAGCCCGGGGTGCGCAACCTGGCGATTTCCCAGGCGGCCGCGCCGTTTGGCTTGTATTACGCGCCGGATCCGTCCTCACAAATCGCCTGTTCCATCGGCGGTAACGTTGCGGAAAATGCCGGCGGCGTGCATTGCCTCAAATATGGCCTGACCGTGCACAACCTGCTCAAGGTCGACATCCTCACCGTCGAAGGTGAGCACCTGACCCTGGGCAGCGATGCGCTCGATTCGCCGGGGCTGGACCTGCTGGCGCTGTTCACCGGTTCCGAGGGCATGCTCGGGGTGATCACCGAAGTCACGGTCAAGCTGCTTCCCAAACCCCAGACCGCAAAGGTGTTGCTGGCGGCGTTCGACTCGGTCGAAAAGGCCGGCCGCGCGGTGGGTGACATCATTGCCGCAGGCATCATTCCCGGCGGACTGGAAATGATGGACAACCTGGCGATCCGTGCCGCCGAAGACTTCATCCACGCCGGTTACCCGGTGGAGGCCGAAGCCATTCTGTTGTGCGAACTCGATGGTGTGGAAGCCGACGTCCATGATGACTGCGACCGCGTGCGCCAGGTGCTGGAGCTGGCCGGCGCCACCGAAGTGCGCCAGGCCCGCGACGAGGCCGAACGCGTGCGTTTCTGGGCCGGGCGCAAGAATGCGTTTCCAGCAGTGGGCCGCCTCTCGCCGGATTATTACTGCATGGACGGGACCATCCCGCGCCGGGAGCTGCCCGGCGTGTTGCACACCATCGCTGCGTTGTCGGCCGAGTACGGCCTGCGGGTCGCCAACGTGTTCCATGCCGGTGACGGCAACATGCACCCGCTGATCCTGTTCGATGCCAACCAACCGGGCGAACTCGATCGCGCCGAAGCCCTGGGGGGCAAGATCCTCGAGCTGTGCGTGAAAGTCGGCGGCAGCATCACCGGTGAGCACGGGGTGGGCCGCGAGAAAATCAATCAGATGTGCGCCCAGTTCAACAGCGATGAGTTGACCGTGTTCCACGCCGTCAAAGCGGCCTTCGATCCGAGCGGCCTGCTCAACCCCGGCAAGAACATTCCGACGCTGCACCGCTGCGCCGAGTTTGGCGCCATGCATGTGCACCTGGGGCAACTGCCCTTCCCTGAACTGGAGCGTTTCTGATGCACAGCGCACTCGATAGGGACGCCAGCGATACGTTGCTCGAACAGGTCAACCAGGCCTTGGAAAACGCCACGCCGCTACGGATCCAGGGAGGTGATAGCAAGGCCTTCCTGGGACGTCCGATGGCAGGTGAAAAACTCGACACCCGCGCCCACCGGGGCATCGTCAGCTACGACCCGACGGAACTGGTGATTACCGCTCGTTGCGGTACGCCCCTACAGGAATTGTCCGACGTGCTGGACGCCTCGCAGCAAATGCTGCCCTGCGAACCGCCCTCCTTCGGCGACGCCACGGTGGGCGGCATGATTGCCAGCGGACTCTCCGGGCCGCGCCGCCCGTGGGCCGGTTCGGTGCGGGACTTCGTCCTCGGTTCGCGGGTTATCACCGGCCAGGGCAAGCTCCTGCGCTTCGGTGGCGAAGTCATGAAGAACGTCGCCGGTTACGACCTGTCACGCCTGATGGCCGGCAGCTTCGGCACCCTTGGGGTGATCACCGAGGTGTCGCTCAAAGTCCTGCCCAAACCTCGGCAAGCCTTGAGTATCAGCCTGGAAATGGACCGCGATCGCGCCTTGCTGCGCCTGGCGGAATGGGGCCAGCAGCCGCTGCCGATCAGTGCCGCCTGCCACGATGGCCAACGCCTGCACCTGCGGCTCGAGGGTGGCGAAGGCTCGGTGGCGGCGGCCCATGACCGATTGGGCGGCGAGTTACTGGACGCCGCGTATTGGGATGATCTCAACGAACATCGCTTGAGCTTCTTCGCTGAGGACTTGCCACTGTGGCGCTTGTCCGTGCCGCACAACACAGCGTGGCTGCCCTTGCCCGGCAAGCAACTGATCGACTGGGGTGGGGCCCAGCGCTGGCTCAAGTCCGGCGCCGAAGCCACGTTCATTCGCCAGATCGTCGAAGGCGTCGGCGGCCATGTGACCTGTTACGGCCATGGCCTGATCGACAGTCCATTCCAACCGCTGCCTGATGCGCTGATGCGTTATCACCGGAACCTGAAGCAACGGCTCGACCCACAGGGGATCTTCAACCCCGGTCGCCTCTACGCGGAGCTTTGAACCATGCAGACCACCTTGAGTGAAGAGGCCCGCCAACTGCCCCGCGCCGAAGAGGCCGAAAGTATCCTGCGCACCTGCGTGCACTGCGGTTTCTGTAATGCCACGTGCCCGACCTACCAGTTGCTCGGCGATGAACTGGATGGCCCGCGAGGGCGCATCTACCTGATCAAGCAAGTGCTCGAAGGCAACCCGGCCACGGCGAAGACCCAGCAGCACCTGGATCGGTGCCTGTCGTGCCGCAACTGCGAAACCACCTGCCCTTCCGGGGTCGACTACCACAACCTGCTGGACATTGGCCGCGCCGTGGTCGATGCGGCGGTCGGACGCCCTCTCGGCCAACGCCTGTTGCGCGAGGGGCTGCGTGCGATCGTGCCCAACCCAGGCGTGTTCAAAGGGCTAGTGGGTGGTGGCCGGGTGTTTCGGCCATGGCTGCCCGACACCCTGCGCGAAAAGGTGCCTCGCCAGGTACCTGCCGCCAAACCACGACCGGTGACCCGCCATGCCCGGCAGGTGCTCATGCTCGAAGGCTGCGTGCAACCAAGCCTGTCGCCCAATACCAACGCGGCCGCCGCCCGGGTCCTGGATCGACTGGGGATCAGTGTGACCCCCGTTGCCGAGGCCGGCTGCTGCGGCGCCGTGGACTATCACCTGGACGCCCAGGCCGTGGGCCTGGATCGTGCCCGTCGCAACATCGATGCGTGGTGGCCGGACATCGAGAACGGTGCCGAAGCCATCGTGCAAACCGCTAGCGGTTGCGGCGCGTTCATCAAGGACTACGGGCACTTGCTCGGCAGCGATCCGGCCTATGCCGAGAAGGCGAAAAAAGTCAGCGCCCTGGCCAAGGACCTGGTTGAAGTGCTGCGCGAAGAACCGCTGGAACCACTGAGCATCCACAGCGACCAGCGCCTGGCCTTCCACTGCCCCTGCACCTTGCAGCACGCGCAGAAACTGGGCGGCGCCGTTGAGGCGGTGCTGACGAAACTGGGCTTCAACCTCACGCCCGTGCCCGACGGCCACCTGTGCTGCGGCTCGGCGGGCACCTATTCGATCACCCAACCCGAACTGTCCCGACAACTGCGCGACAACAAACTCAACGCCCTGGAAAGCGGGCGCCCCGACGTGATTGTCACCGCCAATATCGGCTGCCAGTCCCACCTCGACGGTGCGGGTCGGACCCCGGTCCGGCACTGGATCGAGTGGGTCGAAGCCGCATTGCCTTAACCGCCCCCTGGAGTCACCCATGAGAAGCAAAGCCATACTCGGCCAGAACGAAGTCAGCCGGATCCTCGCGGCCGCCCGCGACGAAGCGCACGGCAATCAATGGGCCGTCACCATTGTGATTGTCGATGACGGCGGTCACCCGCTGGCCCTGGAGCGCCTCGATGGTTGCGCGCCCATTGGTGCCTACATCGCCACCGAAAAAGCCCGCACATCGGCCCTCGGTCGGCGTGAATCCAAAGGTTATGAAGAGATGGTCAACGGTGGACGCCAGGCCTTCCTGTCGGCGCCGCTGCTGACGTCCCTGGAAGGTGGCGTCCCGATCATTGTCGACGGCCAGGTGATCGGCGCCGTCGGCGTGTCCGGGGTCAAGGCCGAGCAGGACGCCCAAGTCGCCAAGGCCGGCGCGCAATGCCTGAACTGAAGAGGGCGCAGTCAGCGCCCGATAGACACTGTGTGATGGAGATAGCCAAGTGACCGATTTCGTCAACTGCCAAGGCCTGAAGGTGGCCCCTGCCCTGCAACGCTTCGTTGATTGCGACGTGCTGCCTGGCACCGGCCTGGACCCGCAAGCGTTCTGGAGCGGCTTCGCCGCGCTGGTGCATGAACTGGCGCCGATCAACCGCGCGCTGCTGGCTGAACGTGATCGCCTGCAAGCCGAACTGGACACCTGGCATCGCGCTCATCCGGGGCCGGTGACGGACATGTCGGCGTACCGCGACTTCCTGACCCGCATCGGTTACCTGCAACCGCAACCTGACAGCGTCAAGGTCGGCAGCGACCCTGTCGACACGGAAATCAGCGTGCAGGCAGGACCACAACTGGTGGTACCGGCCGCCAACGCCCGCTATGCGCTGAATGCGGCCAATGCCCGCTGGGGGTCGCTGTACGACGCGCTCTATGGCACCGATGTGATCGCCAACGACGGCGGTGCCGAGCCGGGACCGACCTACAACCCTGTGCGCGGTGCAAAGGTCATCGCCTTCGCCAGCGACTTCCTCGATCAGGCGTTCCCTTTGAGCAGCGGCTCCCATGCCGACGTGACGCGTTACCAGATCGAAGCCGGAACATTGCAGGCCACGTTGGAAGACGGCCGCCAGATCGGCCTGTCGGACCCCAGGCAGTACATCGGCTACCAAGGCTCGCTCACTGACCCTGCGGCCATTTTGCTGAAGAATAACGACCTGCACGTAGAGATCCAGATCGATCGGCAGAGCGTCATCGGCAAGACCGACACCGCCGGCGTCAAGGACCTGCTGATCGAAGCGGCCCTCTCGACCATCATCGATTGCGAAGACTCGGTGGCGGCGGTCGACGCCGATGACAAGGTCCAGGTGTACCGCAACTGGCTGGGCCTGATGAAAGGTGATCTCAAGGAAGACCTGGAGAAAAACGGCCGCACCCTCACCCGTTCCCTGAACCCGGACCGCGAGTACACCACGGCCGATGGCCGCACGCTGACGTTGCACGGACGTTCGTTGCTGTTCATTCGCAACGTCGGCCACCTGATGACCAGCCCCGCCATCCTCGACAATGACGGACTGGAAATCCCGGAAGGGATTCTCGACGGCGTCATCACCAGCCTGATCGCCCTGCATGACCTGCAACGCCGCGGCAATTCCCGCACCGGCCGCGTCTACATCGTCAAGCCGAAAATGCACGGCCCCGCCGAAGTGTCCTTCGCCGACCAGTTGTTCAGCCGCATCGAGGACCTGCTCAAGCTCCAACGTCACACCCTGAAAATGGGCATCATGGACGAAGAACGCCGCACCAGCGTCAACCTCAAGGCCTGCATTGCGGCCGCAGCCGAACGGGTGGCCTTCATCAACACCGGTTTCCTGGATCGCACCGGCGATGAGATGCACACCGCCATGCAAGCCGGCGCGATGCTGCGCAAGGGTGACATGAAAAGCACGCCGTGGATCAGCGCCTACGAGCGCAACAACGTCCTCGTCGGCCTCGACTGCAACCTGCGCGGCCGGGCGCAGATCGGCAAGGGCATGTGGGCGATGCCGGATCGCATGAGCGACATGCTCGAACAGAAGATCGCCCATCCGCAAGCAGGCGCAAACACCGCCTGGGTGCCCTCGCCCACGGCCGCGACACTGCACGCGCTGCATTACCATCAGGTCAATGTGCGGCAGGTGCAAACGGCACTGGAAGACGTCGATCTGGATGGGATCAGCCAGGCGTTGCTGGAAGGCCTGCTGAGTGTCCCGGTTAGCGCCGACAGGCCGTGGACAGCGGAAGAAATCCGCCAGGAAGTCGAGAACAATGCCCAAGGCCTGCTGGGCTATGTGGTGCGCTGGGTCGAACACGGCATCGGCTGTTCGAAGGTGCCGGATATCCATGACGTGGGACTGATGGAGGATCGGGCAACGCTGCGCATTTCCAGCCAGCACATGGCGAACTGGCTGCGTCACGGGGTGATCAGCCGGGATGAGACCCTGGACATCCTGCAACGCATGGCACGGGTGGTGGATGAGCAAAACAAGGGCGACCGTCTCTACAAGCCGATGGCGCCCGAGTTCACACAATCACTCGCGTTCCAGGCCGCCTGCGCCTTGGTATTCGAAGGCTGCGACCAGCCCAACGGGTACACCGAGCCGCTCCTGCACAGGTTCAGGCAGACGTTCAAGGGGTTGTAATCCGGATCTTGGCCAGCGCGCTCAAGCGCAAGCCCGATGCCCCCATGGCAATATCAGACGGTACCTAGTGCCCGCATCAGGACTGCCAGGACTAACCCTTCCAGGATGACAGCTTCACGCCCTGTCAGGCGCTATAGACCGGATATCGCTCGCACAGCGCTGCAACCTGGCGAGCGATACGAGCCTCTACGTCGCTATCGCCAAGGCTGTCGAGGATGTCGCAGATCCAGTTCGCAAGAGCGCCGCATTCGAGTTCCCGAAACCCACGGGTGGTCACCGCAGGCGTTCCGATCCGCAGGCCGGAGGTTACGAACGGCGATTGTGGATCGTTCGGAACGGCGTTCTTGTTTACCGTGATATGAGCCCGGCCCAAGGCAGCATCGGCATCCTTGCCCGTCAGGCATTGGCGGATCAGACTCACCAGGAACAGATGGTTATCGGTGCCACCGGAAACCACGTCATAACCACGCTGGATGAATATGTCCGCCATCGTCCTGGCGTTCTTGATGACCTGCTCCTGATACGTTCTGAAACCCGGCTCCAGGGCCTCCTTGAAGCACACCGCCTTGGCTGCAATCACATGCATCAGCGGGCCACCCTGACCGCCGGGAAAGACCGCGGCGTTGAGTTTTTTCCACAGGTCTTCATGCCCCTTGGCGAGGATCAAACCGCCACGAGGTCCGCGCAGCGTCTTGTGCGTCGTCGTGGTAACCACATGAGCATGGGGCAGCGGATTCGGATACAGACCAGCCGCGACCAGTCCGGCAACATGAGCCATGTCAACGAACAGATATGCCCCGACCTTATCGGCAATCGCACGAAAGCGCGGGAAATCCAGGGTTTTCGAATAGGCTGAGAAGCCGGCAATGATCATCTTCGGCTGATGCTCTAACGCCAGCCGTTCGACTTCGTCGTAATCAATCACGCCAGTCACCGTATCGATACCGTACTGCACCGAATGGTAAAGCCTCCCGGAAAAACTGACGCTGGCGCCATGGGTAAGATGTCCGCCGTGAGCCAGGCTCATGCCCAACACCGTGTCCCCCGCCTGAAGGAGTGCGAGGTAGACAGCCGCGTTGGCCTGGCTACCGGAATGCGGTTGGACATTGGCGTAATCAGCACCAAAAAGCGTCTTTGCCCGATCGATGGCCAGTTGCTCGACCTGGTCGACATGCTCGCAACCGCCGTAGTAGCGCTTGCCAGGATAACCCTCAGCGTACTTGTTGGTCAGGCCGCTGCCCTGGGCTTCCATGACTCGCCGGCTGGTGTAGTTCTCCGACGCAATCAGCTCGATATGCAGCTCCTGACGGCGTTCCTCGGCGTCGATGGCCCTGCACAGTGCGTCGTCGTAACCCTGGATTTGATCGTGCTGGCTGAACATAGCGGGTTTCTCCTACTACTTTTTCTTGTTGTTGTCGGGTCCAGGAATCGAACACGCCGGAGCGGGTCGAGGAAGACCACTAATGTCTGGAAGATCGGAAAGGGAGGATGCGATCAGTTGAGATAGGCAGTAAAAGCATTGACACCGGCCTGCGCCACCATCTCATCCTGATCAGGGGTACCGGAGCTGCAGCCGACGCCACCGACGATGAACTCCTGCATGAACAGCGGCAGCCCGCCAGCGACGATGGAAAATCGCCCTTGGTTGCTGGTGTTGATGCCGAACGCCGGTTTACCCGGCACGCTGATGTCGCCATAGGAACGCGTCGACTTGCGGGCAGCAGCGGCCGTGAAGGATTTGCTGATGGCGATATCGATACTGGTGACGCGCGCGCCGTCCATGCGCTGGAACATGATCAGATGACCGGCATCATCGGTAATGGCAATGTCCATATCAACGGCCAGTTCCCGGGCTTTAGCCAGGCAAGCCTGCATGATGTGATGAGCATCGGCCAATGTCAGTCGGGGTACCATTTTCATTTGTCTTCACCTCAAAGTTGATGTCTGCAAACAACCGGGTTCAGATGCCTCACCCATGAACCCAGGCCAGCTCACAGCCCGGGCCGGCATCAATCGAAGTCGCCCAGGCGTCGAACGCCTGGGCATGTGCTATCGGGAAAGGGATTACTTGGTCAGCCAGGCATTGAAGCGCTCATTGAGTTCATCAGCGTGATCTCCCCACCATTCGGCATTCATTTGCACGGCCGTCTTGAAGTTTTCCGCAGAGGTCGGCAGATGTGGCTGCATCTCGGCACTGACCAATGCCTGTGAGGATTTACGCGTCGGCCCATAGGCGATGTATTGGCTTTGCTGCGCCAGAACCGGTGTGCTGGTGGCGAACTTCAGGAACTCCATTGCCCGTGCCTTGTTCTTGCTGCCTGCCGGCACGGCCCAGACGTCCATGTCGTACAGTTGTCCATCCCAGATAATCTTGAACGGCTGTTTCTCTTGAGTCTGGGCAGCCCAGATACGTCCATTCCATGCCGAGGTCATCACGACTTGCCCGTCAGCAAGCAGTTGTGGCGGCTGTGCGCCCGCTTCCCACCAGATCACCTGGCTCTTGATCGTGTCCAGTTTTGCAAAAGCACGCTCGATCCCGGCCTCGGTTTCCAGCACCGAATAGACTTCCTTGCGAGGTACCCCGTCGGCCAACAGTGCCCACTCCAACGTCCCCTGGGGAGACTTGCGCAGGCCACGTTTGCCAGGAAATTTATTGATGTCGAAGAAATCCTTCAGGGCGACAGGCTGCTCACCCTTGAAGGCGTTTACGTTGTAGGCAACGACTGTCGACCAGATGATGCTCGCCACGGCACAATCGGTCACAGCCCCCGAGATGAAGTCCACATCGGCAGGGGCCCCGTTCGCTCCCGGCTCCAGATCCTTGCTCGGATTGATGCGTTCGAACAGCCCCGCGTTACAGGCTCGTACTGCGTCCGGCAGCTCCATATCGACAACGTCCCACGTGACGCTTTTGGTCTCGACCTGGGACTTAAGCTGGGCGATGCCACCGGAGTAATCTTCCAGCGTGGTCTTCACGCCGGTCTTCTCGCTGAATGGTTTGATAGCCGCCTTGGTTTGAGCGGCCGCCAACGAGCCACCGTAGGTGACAATCGTCAAGTTATCTTGTGCCATCGCCGATACGCAGGCGAGGCTTGTCAGCGCGCACATCAACATCTTTTTCATAGTGTTTTCTCAGAGTTCAGATCAGTGATTGATTCCGCGGATGCGGAGCGAACGGCGACGCAGGACTTCGATGGACAACAACAGCAGGACAGACAAAGCGATCAACAACGTTGCAGCAGCGAGAATCGTGGGGCTGATCTGCTCACGCATCCCGGACCACATCTGACGAGGGATGGTGCGTTGCTCGACGCCCCCTAGAAACTGAACGACTACGGCCTCGTCGAACGAAGTGATAAAGGCGAACAGCCCCCCTGAAATGATCCCGGGACGGATGAGCGGGAACGTCACCCTGAAAAACGTGTAGGTGGTGGAGGCCCCCATGCTGGCGGCGGCGCGAGTCAGGGAATGATCAAACCCAACGAGCGTCGCGGTGACGGTCAGAATGACGAAGGGCGTACCCAGGACGGCATGCGAGAGAATCAACGCGAACAGGCTCTGGCCGATCCCCAGTTTGCTGTAGAAAAAGTACATGCCGGCGGCTGAAATGATCACTGGAACGATCATCGGGGAAATCAGGATGCCGGTGAGCAGGCGCTTGCAGGGCAGGTCGGAGCGACTCAGCCCGATAGAGGCAAGTGTCCCCAGCGCTGTTGCAATCACCGTTGCACCCGCCGCCACCAGGAAGCTGTTCTTGATTGACAGTATCCAAAGCGGGTCGTTGACCAACTGCCGATACCAGCGCAGGGAAAACGCCTCAGGATCCAGGTGCAGCATGTCCGTGGTGAAACTGAAGTAGGGTTCCACGTTAAAGGACAAGGGGATGATCACCAGAATCGGCACGACCAGGAAAAGCAATACGAGCAAGGCAAACCCACGCACGGTGAAAAACCAGCAGCGCTCGACAGGCCCGATGTAGTTTGGAAGGCTCATGAATCACCCCAACTTCATATTGGTAATGCCTACGAATCGGTCGTAGACCCAGTACATCAGCAACACCACCACCAGAAGCAGGCTGGCGATTGCGCACGCCAGGCCCCAGTTCAATGACGTCTGCATGTGATAGGCGATGAAATTGCTGACCATCTGGCCGGTCCGGCCCCCCACCAGCGCAGGCGTGATGTAGTAACCCACCGCAAGAATGAACACGAGAATGCCTCCAGCACTGACCCCGGGCAGGGAAAGCGGGAAGTAGATTCTGAAAAATGTGCGCATCGAGCTGGCACCCATCGAGTGCGCCGCACGGATGTAGGTCTGATCGATCCCTCTCATGACGCTATAGAGGGGAAGCACCATGAAGGGCAGCAGGATATGCGTCATGGCGATGATCGTGCCGTACAGGTTGTACATCAGATCCAGGGGCTGATCGATGATGCCCAGGCTGCGCAGGACCTCATTGAAAACCCCGTTGGACTGGAGAATCACGATCCAGGCGCTCGTCCTCACCAGCAACGATGTCCAGAAGGGAAGCAATACCAGGATCATCAAGAGGTTGCTGAGGCGATCCGGCAGGCACGCCAGGAAGTACGCCAGCGGATAGCCCAGCAGAAAACAGATCACCGTGATTGCAGCACTGACGGCGAGTGTTCTCAGCAGATTGTCGACATAGATCTGCCGGCTTTCGGGCTGCTTGACGACGTCACCGTTGTCGTCGAACTGGCGATCCAGCGCGGCCAGGTAATGCACCGCGGAAATCGAAGGTGCCATCACTTTGAGCTGGGACCAGGTCGCCGTCTCTCCCCACCGCTTGTCGATGCCGATCATCAGCGGCTTGAACTCGACGATACCGGCCGGGCCCTGTTTCTCCAGCCCCCTCGCCGTCTTGTTCAAGAGCAGCTTCATACCGCTCTGGACACGGTTCAAATCGGTACCGACCCGATCCAGCTCCTGGGAGCTGAGAAGACCGAGGATCTCGCTGCCGACGATCGCAAACATCTTTTCCTCGGGCAGTGCCTGCCGATCCCACTGTTTCAACTCGACTGCACTTTTCGGCATGTAGGTGGCGAGCGTTGCGTTCTGCACGCTGCGCATCAGCATGTCGCCGATAGGCATGAGAAAGAAGACGGCGATAAACGCCAGCAATGGCAAAACCAGGAGCACGGATTTGAATTTGTTGCGACGCTCGGCCTTATCCAGGCTTTCCTTTATTGATTGACCCACCTTCGGCGGCACATACAGCCGATCCGCAGGCCCTTCAGAAATTACAGGGCGATTCATGGAGTGATCTCCGTGCAGGCGGTGACGAAAGTTAGATAACCGTGTTGAGCGCTCGACAATCATCTGCGCGCCAACCGACAGTCACGTGAGAGCCGGGAGTCGGCCGGAGCTGATTGACGCCGTTGACGACTTTCACGACGAAATCATTTTGGTCGGCGACGCTGAGGCGCAGGCGCAGGTGATCCCCGTGATAGATCAACTCCTGGATTTTCGCTGGCAGCCGGTTATCGCATTGGCCATCGGCCGGATCGAGATACACGCGCTCGGGGCGAATCGACAAGGTGGTTTTCGTTCCTCGGGCAGTGCTCGCGGACTTGGCTGCCACAGCCTTTACCCGCAGGTTCCCGACCTGTACCTGGCAATAGTCGCCATCACGCTCGACGACCTCCCCCATCAACTTGTTGTTCTCTCCGATGAAGCTCGCCACGAATGCCGTTTCAGGCTTCTCATAAAGGTCGGATGGATTGGCCAGTTGCTGGACCACTCCGTCGTTGAAGACCGCAATGCGGTCAGACATGGTGAGCGCTTCGCTTTGATCGTGGGTCACATAGACGACGGTGATCCCCAACTGTTTTGAAAGACGCTTGATCTCGTATTGCATCTGTTCACGCAATTGCTTGTCGAGCGCACCCAGCGGTTCGTCCATGAGCACCAGGTGAGGCTCGAAGATCAGTGCCCGGGCCAGCGCTACACGCTGTTTCTGACCGCCTGAAAGTTGTGCGGGCATGCGATTGCCCAAGGCGCCCATGGCAACCATCTCCAGGGACATCTTGACCTTGTCCTGGATATCGCTCGAAGACAGTCCTCGAACCTTGAGGGGGAAAGCCAGGTTCTCCGCAATCGTCATGTGCGGGAACAATGCATAGTTCTGAAAAACCATGCCGATACCGCGCTTCTGTGGCGAAATATCGTTGACCGGTTGGCGGTCGATGGAGATTTCTCCATGGGTAACGGTTTCAAAACCCGCCAGCATCATGAGGCACGTTGTCTTACCCGAGCCCGAAGGGCCAAGCATGGTGATGAATTCGCCGCGCTGAATATCCAGATTGAAGTTCTTGACCACGAGGTTTTCACCGTCGTAGCTCTTCTGGACATTGCGAAAACTCACAAAGGATTCTGCTTGCATGTGACCACCTTTCTGCAACTCTCTGATCGGCTATGTACGAAGTCGTCGTGAACGGCACTCGTACGTTTCTCTTGCTCGCGATATCGTGAGACGGAATCAATCAGGCGTATGGACGCCCGCAGCTGATCGTCGGCACGGCAAGCTCAAGAGGAATCTTTCGGCAGAAAGGGCTCAGTGCGAACCCGAAGTCGATAGGGTGTGATGGAACGGCACAAAGCTGCGAACCCGACCGGGTTGTCGACGACTTCGCCCTGGCGATGCATTTTGCATTCATTGTTGTCTCCGCGATTTCTTGCCTGGCCCGGAGCAGGATCTCCGGGCTCTGCACGACTCAATCGACTTGTTGTTATGAGATTTTCGAACCGGGTCTACTCAGCGCCGGCCCAGCTGATTCAGCACTTGATCCGACTCATTTCCGGGTCGTAGAAGGCACGAAGGCTGGCCTCGACCTCATACCGTTTCGTGGCTACTTCAATCTCGTATTTGCCTTCCTTTACCCAATCGGTCGTTGCGCCTTCATCGTTGCAAACGTAACCCATGGCAACGTTGCCGCCGATGTAGTGGCCGTACATGCCCGAGGTGGTGCGACCAACAATTTCTCCGTTCCGATAGATCGGCTCCTCGTGATAGTTGGTGGCCTCGGGATCAAGGAACTTGAACAGCACCATGCGTTTCCTGACGCCTGCGGCTTTCTGCTTGAGCAGTGCCTCTTTGCCAATGAAACCGCCCGCTTTACTGAAGTCGGAAGCAAACGACAACCCGGCTTCCAGAGGTGTGTCTTCTTCCATGACATCGTGACCAAAATGGCGATAGCCCTTCTCGATCCGCAGGGAGTTGAGCGCGTGGTAGCCGCACAACTTCAGGCCATGGGGCTCACCGGCGGCGACGATCCGGTCGAAGACATCCGGGGCGAATTCGGTAGGGATGTATAACTCCCAACCCAACTCCCCAACATAAGTGATGCGCGAGGCACGTACACGGGCGTAACCCAGTTCGATCTCCCTGGACGTAGCAAACGGGAAACCTTCGTTGGAAAGATCGTCCGTGGTCAGCGGTTGCAGCAAACTTCGGGCATTGGGGCCCATCACGCTGATCACCGCCATCGACGAAGTCACATCGGTGAACACCACATTCGCTTCTGCCAGCGTGTTGCGACGCAGCCAGGCAAGCTCACGGGCCTGGGTCCATGGTCCCGTGACGATGAGAAAGGAGTCTTTCTCAAGGCGCGTGACGGTCAGGTCCGCCTCGATACCACCGCGCTCATTGAGCCACTGGGTGTACACGATCCGCCCCGGCTCGACATCGATGTTATTGCTGCAGATGCGGTTCAGCACCGGCATTGCATCGCGCCCCTGGACGAGGATTTTTGCAAAGGAACTCTGATCGAACAGCCCGACCGCATTACGCACCGCATTGTGTTCGGCGGCCGACCACGCGAACCAGTTCTGCTTGCCCCAGCTGTAGCCGTATTCCGGCTTCTCGCCCTCGGGTGCAAAGAAGTTGGCCCGCTCCCAACCGACAACCTCGCCGTAGCAGGCATTGGCGGCCACCAGACGATCATGGAGGATACTTTTGCGAGCGTTACGCGCCGTCTCGAACTGACGGAACGGCCAATGCATGGCGTACAGCAGGCCCAGCCCCTCAGTGGTGCGGTCATACAGGTACTGGGAGTTACCCTGGAAGGGAAGATTGCGCTTGATGTCCACGTCCCACAGATCCATAGGGGCGTGACCTTTGGCAATCCATTCGGCCAACACCTTTCCAGCGCCACCCGCAGATTGGATACCCACGGAATTGAAGCCCGCGGCGACAAAATAGTTACGTAGCTCAGGTGCTTCGCCCAGGTGATAGCGGTCATCGGGGGTAAAGCTTTCCGGACCATTGAAGAAGACCTGCAATCCGGTTTTTTCCAGCGCCGGGATACGACGGATTGCCGCTTCCAGATAGGGTTCCAAATGGTCGAAATCAGGCGGCAACTCATCAAAGCTGAAGCTATCGGGAATACCTTCATGTCCCCACGGCTTGGCATTGGGTTCGAAGGTGCCGATCAGCAACTTGCCGGCGTCGGTCTTGAAGTAGTTGTAGTAATCCAGGTCACGCAGGGTCGGCAGCATGATGCCGTTGATCTGCTCCATGGGTTCCGTAACCACGTAATAGTGTTCGGCAGCATGCAGCGGAATATTGACGCCCGCCTTCTTGCCGAAATTACGCGCCCACATGCCCGCACAGTTGACGACGAACTCAGCGTCGATATCGCCCTGTGCCGTGACAACGCCGGCCGCCTTGCCATCCTTGATCTTGATATCCAGGACCTGGGTGTTTTCAATGATTCTTGCGCCGCCCATCCGAGCCCCCTTGGCGAGCGCCTGGGTGACATCGACCGGATTGACCACACCATCCAACGGCAGGTACACGCCACCGACGATGTCCTCGATGTTCAGCAGTGGCCAAAGCTCGAGTGCCTGCTCAGGGTTAACCACTTCGCACGGAAACCCACACAGTTTGGCCATTGACGCACCACGCTTGAGCTCAGTGAAACGTTCCTGGTGAGTTGCGACGCTCAACGAACCGTTGCGAACGAACCCCGTGGCCTGGCCCGTTTCGGCCTCAAGGCCTTCATACAGCCCGGCGCTGTATTTCGCCAACATGCTCATGTTGTAAGTGGCGCGCAAGGTCGGCACCAGGCCGGCAGCATGCCAGGTCGTACCGCAGGTCAACGTCTTGCGCTCCAGCAGTACAACATCCTTGATGCCCAGTTTGGTCAAATGATAGGCAACGCTGCAGCCGATAACCCCACCACCGACGATGACGACTCGAGCCGAACTCGGAACGGTATTGCTCATATAAAACTCCAGGGCCAGCCCCCACGCAGGGCCGCTGGCTCGACGATTGGGGTGTCCTTAGAACACGATGGTTTTGTTGCCGTACACGAGCACACGATCTTCAAGATGGTTTCGAAGCCCACGAGCCAATACGGTTTTTTCAACGTCTTTGCCCAATCGGACGAGATCATCGACGTTCTGTTCGTGGCTGACTCGCGCGACGTCCTGCTCAATGATCGGCCCTTCGTCGAGGTCCTCGGTCACGTAGTGACAGGTTGCGCCGATCAGCTTCACCCCGCGCCTGGATGCCTGGTGATAAGGCTTGGCGCCAATGAACGAAGGCAGGAAGCTGTGATGGATATTGATCACTTTGTGGCGATATTTTTCGCACAGGTTCTGCGGAAGAATTTGCATGTAACGCGCGAGAACGATGCAGTCTGCACGGTACTCGTCGATCAGTTGCTCGGTCTTTGCGAACCCTGCGGCTTTGTTGTCCTTGTCGACCGGTACGTATTCAAACGGAATGCCATACCACTCGACCAGACTGCGCAGATCCTCGTGGTTGGAGATCACGCAGGCGATATCACAGACCAGGTCGCCGGTTTTCCAGCGATCCAGCAAATCAGTCATGCAGTGCGAGCCCTTGCTGCACATCAACACCACTCGCTTACGCTGGTCACTGTCGACAAGACGCCAGTTCATCGCCATTTCCTGCGCGAGAGGTTCGACCTTGCGCCTCAGCACATCGATGTCAAACGGCAGGGACTCGGCACGCACCACCATGCGGCTGAAGAAACGATTGCTCTCCTCGTCCGAGAACTGCGAGGCTTCCTCGACCCACCCGCCATGACTGGCGAACAAGCCCGCCGTGCGAGTGATGATTCCCACCCGGTCAGGACAGTCGAATGCAAATGTATAGGTACGCCTGGTGGTCATTTCAGACTCCTCAAGACAGCGCGGCTTCAAGCGCTGGAACGGCTTCGAACAAATCGGCAACCAGACCGTAGTCCGCTACCCGGAAGATGGGTGCGTCCTCGTCCTTGTTGATCGCGACGATGATTTTTGAATCCTTCATGCCAGCCAGGTGCTGAATGGCGCCGGAGATGCCGACCGCGATGTACAAGTCGGGCGCAACGATCTTGCCGGTCTGACCCACCTGCAGGTCGTTGGAGACGAACCCTGCATCGACGGCCGCACGAGAGGCACCCACAGCGCCCCCCAGCTTGTCGGCAACTTTTTCCAGCATCGCGAAATTCTCACCACTGCCCATTCCGCGGCCGCCTGAGATGATGACCTTGGCGCAAGTCAGTTCGACCCGGTCGGACACGCCGAAATCGGCGCTCAGGAATTTGGACAGACCGGTATCGTGAGCAACGGAAGTGGTCTCGATGGGGGCCAGTTGCATGGCCTTTTCGGCGGCTGCGAACGCAGTGGTGCGCACGGTCATTACTTTCACGGCGTCAGAACTTTCAACCGTCGCCAGGGCATTGCCGGCGTAGTAAGGCCGAACGAAGGTGTTCGCGGAAAGAATTTCCACAACATCACTGATCTGGGCCACGTCGAGCAACGCGGCAACGCGGGGCAGCAGGTTCTTGCCATACGCCGTGGAGGCTGCAACGACATGACCATAGGCGCAGGTTTTCACCCGTTCAGTGACCAGGGCAGCGGTATTCTCCACCCCATGGTCTGCATATGCGCGAGCATCGGCAATGAGGATGCGGCTTACGCCTGCAAAAGCGGCCAGTTCCTCTGCAACGCTGCCCGCGCCCTGCCCCACCACCAGGATCTCGACTTCCGTTCCCAGGCTCGATGCAGCCGAGAGCGCGTTCAAGGTGCCTGATTTGAGAACCCCTTCGTGATGCTCGGCAATCAATAAAACGCTCATCAGATCAACCCCGCTTCGTTCTTCAGTTTCTCGACCAGTTCCTCGACGCTACCCACGCGAATACCTGCCTTGCGCTCAGGAGGCGCGGTAACCTTGATGACTTTCAAGCGAGGGGCGATATCGACGCCCAACTCGCCAGCGTCAATGATCTCCAGGGGTTTTTTCTTCGCTTTCATGATGTTGGGAAGCGAGGCGTAGCGCGGTTCATTCAAGCGCAGATCCGCAGTGATCACGGCCGGCAGGCGCAGGCTTCTGGCTTCCAGCCCACCGTCTACTTCGCGGGTTACGTTGACCCACTCACCGGTTATGTCGATTCGTGAAGCGAAGGTACCTTGAGCGCTGCCCATCAACCCGGAAAGCATCTGGCCGGTCTGGTTGTTGTCACCATCAATGGATTGCTTGCCCAGCAACACAATGCCTGGAGCCTCACGCTGGGTGACTACGTGGAGAAGCCTGGCAATCGCAAGGGGTTCGAGATCACCGCCCGCCTTGATCAGAATCGCCCGGTCCGCCCCCATTGCAAGCGCGGTTCGCAACTGCTCCTGACAAGCGTCAGGCCCCACGGAAACCGCAATGACTTCACTCGCCTGGCCGCTTTCCTTTAATTGCAGAGCCGCCTCTACAGCGATCTCGCAAAAGGGATTGATCGACATTTTCACGTTGCTTAACTCAACGTCGGATTCGTCCGCCTTGACCCGGACTTTGACGTTGGCATCTACGACGCGCTTCACCGCCACCAGCACCTTCATAGCTATCTCCAAACAGGTTCAGAACCTCTGGAGTCCGATGCTATAAGCCCCTATGGCCGCCTACAAACGATCTATATGAGGCATATAGATAAGTAGCACTTATCCATGGAAATACCTGACGCTCCCCCAGAACGAAAAAAACCCGACGCAAGCGTCGGGTAAAAGCGCACCAGGCAGAGGACAGGGCTGTTTTTTTCTTTCGCTTGTGCGGCCCAAATCCGGCCTCAATCGCATAGCGACTCTTCCTCCCCTACATGCTGGTGTAATTGGGGCCCCCGCCGCCCTCGGGTGCACGCCAGACAATGTTTTGACTCGGATCCTTGATGTCACAGGTTTTGCAGTGCAGGCAGTTCTGCGCATTTATCTGGAGTCGACTCTGCGATGCCTCCTGCACAACTTCATACACACCGGCAGGGCAATATCGTTGCGCAGGCTCGGCATAGTTGGGCAGGTTGAAACCGATGGGTATCGAGGCGTCCCTGAGGGTCAGATGACAAGGCTGGTCTTCTTCATGGTTGGTATTCGACAAGTAGACCGAAGAGGACTTATCGAAACTCAGCACGTTGTCCGGTCTCGGGTACTGAATAACCGAAGCGCTGCCTGCAAGGTCCAGGGTTGAGTGGTCGGGACGACTGTCGCGCAAAGTCCAGGGCAATGTCCCGTTGAAAAGATTCAAGTCAATCCAGGCGTATGCTGCGCCTAGCAAGTTCCCGAACCGGTGCATGGCAGGCCCGAAGTTACGTTGCTGGTGAAGCTCCTCATAAATCGATGAGGCCCTGAATTTACGCGCATACGCAGACAAGTCCTGCCCTGCCGACTCATCGACAGCAAACGCTTCATAGATCGTCTCCGCCGCCAGCATTCCAGACTTCATCGCGGTGTGGGAGCCTTTGATCTTGGCAAAATTCAGCGTGCCGGCATCACACCCGATCAGCAGCCCCCCCGGGAAGTGCATTCTAGGCAACGACTGCAAACCGCCTTTGGCAATGGCTCGCGCACCGTAGCTGATCCGAGAACCACCACGCAGATACTGCTCGTAAAGCGGGTGATGTTTAAGTTGCTGGAACTCATCAAATGGCGACAGGTGAGGATTGTGATAGTTGAGGTCCACCACCTGCCCGATTACCACCGTGCCATCTTCCAGGTGATACATGAACGCGCCACCCTGAGTATCCGATCCGGTCAAAGGCCATCCGGTGCTATGGATCACAAGGCCGGGAACATGCTGCTGCGCAGGAATGTCCCAGACTTCCTTGATGCCTAACCCATAGTGTTGAGGGTCTGAGTCGACGTCGAGGTGGTACTTGCTTATCAGCTGTTTCCCCAGGTGTCCGCGACAGCCTTCGGCAAAAACAGTCTGCTTACCGATCAGCTCGATACCTGGGGTGAAGCCCATCTTCTGCTCGCCGGTGCGACCAGCCCCCATATCGGCGGTCACAACGCCTCTGACCCTGCCCTCTTCGTCATACAGGACATCGGACGCAGGAAACCCCGGGAACACATCGACGCCCAGGGCCTCCGCTTGTTGTCCCAACCAACGGCACAGGTTACCGAGACTGACAATGTAGTTCCCATCGTTGTGCATCGTGCGGGGTACGAATACCCCAGGCACCCTGATGGACAGTCTCGAAGACGACAGATAGAAGATTTCGTCAGACTGCACCGGGGTGTTCAACGGGGCCCCCATGCTTTGCCAGTCGGGAAATAACTCGTTCAGCGCTCCAGGTTCAAAAACAGCGCCGGACATGATGTGCGCGCCAACCTCTGCACCTTTTTCGACGAGACATACACTCAGCTCCCGTCCTTCTGCTATCGCCAACTGACGCAGGCGAATCGCGGCAGACAATCCGGCGGGCCCTCCACCCACGACGACGACATCAAACTCCATGGCTTCGCGTTGCATCAAAACCTCCACAGGCATCAGAAATAGCCTTTGGAGCCCAGAGTACGAGCGACTTCGTGCCCACAACAAACAATGTATAAGCCACTAATTAATAAGTTGCGCTTATTCGTGAATACGCAAGGGGCCGTCTCTGACGGGCCCCTGTTCTTTTCAAACTCGGTCAATCAGTCCGATACATTAACGAAGCTCCGACTCCAACCAGGTGCAAAAAGCTTGAGCAGCCCCTGACAGCGGTTTGTTATGCGGCTTCAACAGGTAGAAGCCGGCGAGGCATTCGATGCTTTGATCGAGGGGTGAAACAAGCTGCCCACGCAGCCTGGATTTCTCCACGAGTTCTTCGTTGAGCAGGCACACGCCCGCGTTTTCAATGGCCATGCTTGCCGAAATCGCGTAACTGTCGACGTAGAATCGCTGGTAGTTCTCCGCCTCCCCTTGCGGATAAGTAGCCAACCAGTCGCTCCAGCCATTGGGGGTACCCAGAACATCGATCAAAGGCAGGCTGAGCAACCCTCCTGCGTTACGCAGTTTGGCGGCAACGTCGAGTGAGCAGTACGGCTTCAGCTCGGTCGAGAGAAGCTGCTGAATATCGTATTGCTGCCAGTTACCCGCACCATAACGAATCTCCAGTTCTGCACTGGTAGGTGGAGCATCGGCTTCCCAGTTGACACCGTACATACGCAGGGATATTTGCGGATACAGCGCTGCAAACCGCTCCATGCGCGGGGCCAGCCACAGTTGTGCAAAGGAGTTGTTCACACTCAACTCGAGAACACCCTGGGCAACCGAACTGAAGATGTTGTTCATCCCTTGGTGCATATGCCAAAGACCTTCCCGCACGACTGCCAGGTAAGCGCGCCCCGACACGGTCAGTTGGATGGAACGGGTTTGCCTCAGGAATAGCGCTTTGCCAAGTTTGTGCTCAAGCAATTTTATCTGCTGACTGACCGCAGACTGGCTCATGTTCAATTCAATCGCCGCCGCCGAGAAGCTCAAATGTCGCCCGACCGATTCAAAAGTCCGAAGCCAGTTGAGCTGAAGATTGGTCAATGACATTGCGGCACCTTGGCATAAGCTCTACTTATAAATGAGACTGGTATACATCGTTTGTAGTGCCTTCTCAAGCGTCTTAGCATCCCATCCAGAGGCCCGGAGTCCCGGCCACACACTCCCCAACAGCCCGTCAAGGATCCCCCCGAAATGAAATCGGAAGCCAGAGTTCTGGTGGTAGGTGGTGGTATTACCGGTGTGAGCACGCTTTATCATCTGGCCAAGTCCGGCTGGACCGATGTCATGCTGGTGGAGAAGCTGGAGCTGACGTCGGGTTCGACCTGGCACGCGGCGGGCAACCTTCCTTCGTTCAGCACCAGCCTGAACATCATGAAGCTTCAGAAAAACAGCATTGAACTGTACCGGCAACTCGCCGAGCAGACCGGGCAATCGGTCGGTCACCACCAGACAGGGTCAATCCGTCTTGCCCATACCCAGGAACGCCTGGACGAGTTCAAGCGCGTGGTCGGCCTCGCCGCACTTGCTGGGCTGGAGGGCGTCGAGGTCGTCACCAATGAACGCTTGAAGGAACTACATCCCTTCCTGGACACCACCGGGTTGTTGGGCGGTCTTTGGGATCCTTACGACGGCCATATTGACCCCACCAGTATCACCAACGCCATGGCCCAACTGGCGCGCGGTTATGGCGCGACGATCATTCGGCACAACCCCGTCACCGCGATTACACAGCTCGCGGACAAAAAATGGAAAGTGACGACCGAGCAAGGCGTGATCCATGCTGACATCATCGTCAACGCCGCAGGCTTCAGGGCGAACGAAATCGCGGCGATGATCGGCCACCAGTTTCCCATTTGCTCCCTGGAGCACCAGTATCTGGTGACCGACAATATTCCGGCCCTGTTGGATAGACCCGACCACCTCCCCCTGCTGCGCGACCCGGACATTTCCTACTACCTTCGCCAGGAAGGAAAGGGTCTGATACTCGGCCCTTACGAACATGAGCCAGTGGCCTGGGGAGTAGATGGCGTCCCCGCGACATTCGGCCAGGAACTGCTGCAACCGGAACTGTCCCGACTCGAAGACATCATCGGTGCGGCAATGGAACAGGTGGGTATCATCGGTGACGGCGGTATCAAGACCGTGATCAACGGTCCGATCGTGTACACGCCAGATGGCCTTCCCTTGCTTGGCCCGGTACACGGCTATGACAACTACTTCGCCTGCGTGGGTTTCAGTTTCGGGATTACCCAGGGCGGAGGCGCGGGGCGTTACCTCGCCCAGTGGATCATCGACGGCCACCCGGAGGTCGATCTCTGGGAGCTGGACTCCCGTCGCTTCGGCACCTATGCCGACCTTGCCTATACCGTCACCAAATCGCTGGAGCTGTACGCCAACGAGTATCAGTTGAGCTGCCCGAATGAGTATGCGATGCGCCCAGCGTGCCGTGAAATCAAGACCACGCCGATATACGAGTTGCTCAAGCACAAGAGCGCGGTGTTCGGAGCCTATTACGGTTGGGAGCGTGCCAGTTGGTTCGCACGCACTACCGAAGAGCCGGCCGAGCAATTCACCTATCGCCGTGGTAATTGGGACGCGGCGGTACGAGCGGAATGCGAAGCCGTGCAGCATCGCGTAGGCATCCTCGACCTGAGTGCCTTCACGAAATTCGAAATCTCCGGGGAAGACGCTCGTCTGTTCCTGGATCGAATCAGTCCCAATCGGGTCCCCGCTCACCCCGGGGATGTAGCGCTCGCCCATGTCCTCACGCCGTCGGGTAGTATCGCCTGGGAGTTCTCCATGACGTTGCTGGAGAATGGCACGTTTTACCTGATGTGCCCGGCAGCTTGCGAACTGTTGATTGAAGACTGGTTACGACAACGAGCGACCAAATACACTGATGTATCGATTGCGAACATCACAAGGGCCTACGGCACGCTTGTCCTGGCGGGCCCCGAAGCCCGAACGGTGCTGTCGAAACTGACCGACGCCGATCTGGGCAATGAAGCATTCCCCTGGTTTACCGGACAGGAGATCCAGATTGTGGGGGCGCCGGTGCGCGCACTGCGGATGAATTTTGTCGGGGAGTTGGGATGGGAACTGCACCACCCCATTCAGCATCAGCAGGCACTTTATGAAGCCCTCGCCTGGGCAGGAGAGCCCCATGGAATTGTCGACTTCGGGCTCCGGGCAATGGACTCGATGCGTCTCGAAAAGGGTTACCAGATCTGGGGGCGTGAGTTGAGCACCGAGTACTCGGCGCTGGCTGCCAATCTGGGCCACTTCATAAAGACCGATAAGGGTGAATTCGAAGGACGCGCTGCGGTGCTTGCTGAAAAAGAGCAGCCCGGTACGCACCGTCTGGTCCTCATGGAGGTACAAAGTGGCGCCGCCGACGCGTTGGGCAGCGAGCCGGTTTTCCATCAGGGGCGTCCCGTGGGCCTGACGACATCGGGAGGCTACGGCTACCGTGTGCAGAAAAGCCTGGCAATGGGCTTTATCAAGCGCGATTTTTCGCTCCCGGGTACTGAACTCACCCTGTGGATCCTGGGTGAAGAGCGCTCCGCGAAGGTTGTCCGTGGGTGCCTTTACGACCCTGAAGGCAAACGCTTGAAATCCTGATTATGCGACTGCCTTCATGCAGATGGAGGCAGCTATCTGACTGTTAATGGGTAGGACGAAAATGACCGTGACACACGCTTTGGATAACGCGCCCAACGCGCAGGCCACCATCATTGATGGGAAAGCATTTGCCGAAACATTGCGCAAGGATGTCGCCATCGGCGCAAGGGCCTTCCGGGAGAAACGCGGCCGGGCGCCCGGGCTGGCTGTCGTACTCGTAGGCAGCGATCCTGCGAGCCAGGTCTATGTGAGAACCAAGATGAAAAATGCCCTGGAGTCCGGAATCGATTCGTTTCCGCATCTGCTGGAGAGGGACACCTCCGAAACGCAGCTGTTGAGCTTGATCGACAAGCTCAACAATGACCGTTACGTACATGGGATTCTCGTTCAACTTCCGTTACCTGAGCATATCGATGAGTCAAAGGTCATCGCGGCCATCGACCCGGCCAAGGATGTCGACGGTTTCCATCCGGTGAATGTGGGTCTGCTGGGTCAGGGCAGAGCCAAATTGATTCCATGCACGCCGCTGGGATGCCTGATGATGCTGAAAGATCAGCTTGGCGACCTTGGCGGCAAAAAGGCGGTAATTGTCGGCAGGTCAAACATCGTTGGAAAGCCAATGGCGAATCTGCTGCTGCAGGAAAACTGCACCGTCACGATTGTCCACTCCCGCACGCGGGATCTGAACAACGAATGTCGCCAGGCCGACATCCTGGTGGTCGCCATCGGTCGGGCGGAATTCATCGACGCAACGGCGATCAAGCCGGGAGCCATCGTGGTTGATGTAGGCATCAACAGGGTCGAGAAAAATGGCGCACCGCTTCTGGTGGGCGACGTCGACTTCAACTCTGCCAGGAATGTCGCAGCAGCCATTACACCCGTTCCAGGCGGTGTCGGCCCGATGACTGTCGCCTGCTTGATGAAAAATACACTGGCGGCGGCAGAAGCCATCGAAAGCGATGCGGCTGTTCGGTTCTGAAGGCCTGCGCTACCTGCTGAGGCGGCGCCCGGCCTTGATGTGTGGTGCGAGCTCCTCCTTGGGCAAGTGGATAATGCCGAGCCGCGCCACTTCGGCATCGGCCTGATCCCACCGGCAAGCCGCAGGACTGGTCCGCGCTGCTCGACACCAAGACCTGCCCCGGCAAACGCGCCCAGTCCCAATCTGCCGCTTGCCTACGCCAAGGATCAGATGGCATCAGCTCAATGGTTATAGGCACGCTCGTTATGCTCGGCCAGGTCCAATCCCATTTCTTCCACCGATTCCTGCGCACGCAAGCCCACCAGCGCCTTGACCACTTTGAGAATGATCCAGCTGACGGCGAAACAGTAAACGGTCGTCAGTGCCACGCCTTTGACCTGCGCCATGACCTGCCCTCCCAAGGTCACGCCGTCGACCAGCCCGCCCAGCGACGGCACGCAGAACACGCCGGTGAGTACCGCACCGATCATTCCTCCGATGCCATGCAAGCCAAACACGTCGAGGCTGTCGTCGTAGCCGAAACGACGTTTCAGCACCGTAACGCTCAAGTAGCAAAACACGCCACACAACAGGCCGATGGCCAAGGCGCCACCGACGCCGACATAGGCGCAGGCCGGGGTGATTCCGACCAGGCCTGCCAGGGCACCGCTGGCCAGGCCCAAGGCGCTGGGTTTGCCAACCTTGAACCATTCGGTGAACATCCAGCCGAGAATGCCGGCGCAGGCACCCAGTTGGGTGTTGAGCATGACAATGCCGGAGGTGCCATTGAGGCCGCCGCCGGAGCCGATGTTGAAACCGAACCAGCCGACCCAGAGCATGCCCGCGCCAGTCATGGTCAGGCTCAGGTTGTGGGCCGGCATTGGCGCGTTCTGGTAGCCCTTGCGCTTGCCGAGGACCAGGCAGGCGGCCAACGCGGCGACGCCAGCATTGATATGCACGGCGGTGCCGCCGGCAAAATCGAGCACGCCCCAGTTGTGCATCAAGGCACCGGCGCCACCCCAGACCATGTGCGCCACAGGGGCGTACACCAGAGTGAACCAGAGAGCCATGAACAGCAGCGCCGCCGAGAACTTCATGCGCTCGGCGAACGCCCCGGCGATCAGCGCAGGAGTGATGATGGCGAAGGTCATCTGGAAGGTCACGAACACCCCTTCAGGAATATCCCCCACCAGGCTTTCTGCGGTCATGCCCACCAAAAAGACCCGACTCAAACCGCCGACAAAACTGTTGAAGGTCACCTGCCCTTCGATCATGCCGCTGCTGTCGACCACCAGGCTGTAGCCGTAAATCACCCATAGCACACCCACCAGGCCGGCGATGCCGAAGCATTGAGTGAACAGCGAGAGCATGTTTTTCGCCCGCACCAGACCACCGTAGAACAACGCGAGGCCCGGCAGGCACATGAACAACACCAGCACCGCGGCAGTGACCATCCAGGCGGTGCTGCCGGTATTGAGGGTGGGCGCTTCGGCGGCCTGGACCATCGGCGCGATTGCGCCGACGGATAACAGACCAAGGAGGAATTTGCTGAGAAGACGATTGACCATGTTCAAAGCTCCTGCAAAGAAAGGGATGTTTCGGCAGTGAGCAAGTGACAAATAATGGGCCTTGAAGGCCTCTTCGAATAAAGGGACGCAGAGCGTCCCGTGAGGCATCCCCACGCCAGAGCGTGGGGACGATCTTCAGTAACCCGATCCAGGCACCCAGTTGGTTCCCGCCAACGGCACCCGGGCCATGGCCGCCGACTCGACGGTCAGTGCCACCAGGTCCTCGGGGTCGAGGTTGTGCAGGTGCGATTTACCGCAGGCACGGGCCATGGTCTGCGCCTCCAGCACCAACACCCGCAGGTAGTTGGCCAGCCGGCGCCCGCCTTCCACCGGGTCCAGGCGCTTGGACAGCTCCGGGTCCTGGGTGGTGATCCCGGCCGGGTCACGGCCGTTTTGCCAGTCGTCGTAGAAACCGGCGGCCGAGCCGATCTTCTTCAGCTCCTCGTCCAGGTGTGGATGGTTGTCGCCCAGGGCGATCAACGCCGCGGTGCCGATGGCGACCGCATCCGCGCCCAGCGCCATGGCCTTGGCGACGTCGGCCCCGTTGCGAATACCGCCGGAGACAATCAACTGCACCTTGCGATGCATGCCCATCTCTTGCAACGCCTGGACCGCTTGCGGGATGGCCGGCAGGATCGGGATGCCCACGTGTTCGATAAACACTTCCTGGGTGGCCGCGGTGCCGCCCTGCATGCCGTCAAGCACGATCACGTCGGCGCCCGCCTTCACCGCCAGCTTGACGTCGTAGTACGGTCGGCTGGCGCCGATCTTCACGTAGATCGGTTTTTCCCAATCGGTGATTTCACGCAGTTCAGCGATCTTGATCGCCAGGTCATCCGGGCCGGTCCAGTCCGGGTGACGGCAGGCGCTGCGCTGATCGACGCCAATCGGCAAGGTACGCATGCCGGCGACGCGCTCGGTGACTTTCATGCCTAGCAGCATGCCGCCGCCACCGGGTTTGGCGCCCTGCCCCAGCACGATTTCGATGGCGTCGGCCTTGCGCAGGTCGTCCGGATTCATGCCATAGCGCGACGGCAGATACTGGTAGACCAGATGCTGCGACTGACCTCGCTCTTCCGGGGTCATGCCGCCGTCACCGGTGGTGGTGCTGGTGCCGGCGATGGTGGCGCCACGACCCAGGGCTTCCTTGGCATTAGCCGACAACGCGCCGAAACTCATGCCGGCGATGGTCACCGGGATCTTCAGGTGGATCGGCTTCTTGGCAAAACGGTTACCGAGGATCACATCGGTGCCGCACTTCTCCCGGTAGCCTTCCAGCGGATAGCGCGACACGCTGGCGCCGAGCAGCAGCAAGTCATCGAAATGCGGCACCTTGCGCTTGGTGCCACCGCCGCGGATGTCGTAGATGCCGGTTTCGGCGGCACGCTGGATTTCCTGGATGGTCAGGCGGTCGAAGGTCGCGGACTCGCGCAGCACTGGAGGGGCTTTTTGGCTAGTAGGGTCGCTCATGTGAATCTCCTGGATCAGTACGCGGAGGCGTTATCGACTTTGAAGTTGTACAGCTGGCGGGCCGAACCGTAACGCTTGAAATTCGCCGGGTCGGCGCTGAAACCGGCCTGGTTGAGCAGCTCCTGCAACTCTTCCAGGTGCTCGGCGCGCATCTCTTTCTCGATGCAGTCGGAGCCCAGGGACTGCACGCTGCCCTGCACGTAGATACGGGTTTCATACAGCGAATCGCCCAGCGCATCGCCGGCATCGCCGCACACCACCAGGCGACCGGCCTGGCCCATGAAGCAACTCATGTGGCCGATGCTGCCGCCGACCACGATGTCGATGCCTTTCATGGAAATGCCGCAACGGGCACCGGCATCGCCTTCGATCACCAGCAACCCGCCATGGGCAGTGGCACCGGCGGCCTGGGACGCGCTGCCCTTGATCCGCACGCTGCCGGACATCATGTTTTCCGCAACGCCGACGCCGGCGTTGCCGTGCACGGTAATGTTGGCTTTCTGGTTCATGCCGGCACAGTAGTAACCGGCGTGCCCCTGGATATCGATGCTCAGGGCCTGGTTCACCCCGACCGCGAGGTTGTGCTTGCCATTGGAATGGGTCACTACCCACTCGGGTTCTTCCAGGTGGTCGACCTGGTTGTGCAGCGCCTGATTGAGATCACGCACGGTGGCAGTGGAAAGATCGATGGTTTTCATGTGTGCTCCTTTAGGCAGACTCGCGTTCCCAGATGTACATGGTGGCCGGTGCCGGCTCCCAGACCTTGGCGTGCTCGATACCCGGCAGGCTCGACAGGGCCTGGTACTCGGAAGCCATGGCCACGTAGTCGTCAGTCTCGGCGAGGATCGCCGGCTTGCAGGCAATCGGATCGCGGATCACCGCGAAGCCATTGCGGGTGCCGATGGCGAACGTGAAGAAACCGTCCAGGTCTTCCAGGGAATGGTCCAGCGCCTCTTTCAGCGAGTCGCCTTGTTGCAGGCGCCAGGTCAGGTAACCGGCGGCCACTTCCGTGTCGTTCTCGGTCTCGAACTGAATGCCTTCGCGCTTGAGCTCCTGGCGCAGGCGGAAGTGATTGGACAGCGAACCGTTGTGCACCAGGCACAGATCGGCACCGGTGGAAAACGGGTGGCTGCCTTCCATGGTCACAGCGCTTTCGGTGGCCATGCGGGTATGACCGATGATGTGGCTGCCCTTCATTCCGGCGAGGCCGAAGCGTTGGGAAATTTCCTGCGGCAAGCCCATGCCCTTGAGGATTTCGATGCTCTGCCCGGCACTCATGATGCGCACGCTCGGCGCCAGTTCGGCCAGCGCCTGGCGCACCGGCGCTTCTTGCGCCTGGATTTTCAACACCGCGGCGCTGGCGTTCTGAAACCAGTCCAGGGAACAGCCGAGACGGCCTTCCAATGCACCCATCAAGGCGTTCCAGTCAAAGCCTTCGGTGGTCGCCTGCAAGGTCAGCTTGACCCAGCCATCGGCGACTTCATCGCCATAAATGGCGAAGCCGGCGCTGTCCGGGCCACGGTCGGTCATGGCCTGCAACATGGGTTCGAACAGCTTGCCGAGCTGGGATTCCAGCTGCGGGTTTTTCAGGTAAAGGCCTACGATTCCACACATATCAAGTCTCCTTCGGAGGCAGTGAACAGCCGACGCAGTGCCGGATGCCCGAATGGTTGTTGAGGGAACAGTCAGAAGAATTCGGTGTAGCGCTGGATCTCCCAATCGGAGACGTGGCGGCTGTACTCCACCCACTCCATGCGCTTGAGCTTGATGAACTCGCCGACAATCTGCGGCCCCAGCACTTCGCTGAACAGCGGGTCGGCTTCCAGCGCGTCACAGGCTTCCTTGAGCGATTGCGGCAAGGTCTTGATGCCCCGGGCGGCAATCTGCTCCAGGCTCAGGCTGTAGAGGTTTTCATTGCAGACGTTGTCGATTTCCAACTGACGGTCGATGCCATCGAGGCCTGCCGCGATGATCGCCGCGCTGACCAGATAAGGATTGCAGCCGGCGTCCGGCAGGCGGAACTCCAGACGGCCGTAGGGCACCCGCACCATGGCGGAACGGTTGTTGGCGCCGAAGGCGATGAAGGCCGGTGCCCAGGTGGCGCCGGACAAGGAGTTACCCACCACCAGGCGCTTGTAGGAATTGACCGTCGGTGCGGCGAAAGCGCAGAGCGCCGGGCCGTGAGCCAACAGCCCGGCGGCGAAGTGATAGGCCAGTTTCGACAGGCCCATGCCATTCGGGTCGCTGGCGTCATGGAACAGGTTCTTGTTCTCGGCGCTGCTGATCGACAGGTGAAAGTGCATGCCATTGCCGGCCCGCTTGGGGTCCGGCTTGGGCATGAACGAGCAGATCATGCCCAGGTCGTTGGCGATCTCGCCGGCGGCCATGCGGAAGAACGTGAAGCGATCCGCCGAAGTCATGGCATCGCTGTAGGTGTAGTTGATCTCGAACTGGCCGTTGGCGTCCTCGTGATCGATCTGATAGATCTCGAAATCCACTTGCTGCAAGGCTTCGGTCAAGCGCTCGAGGAACACCCGGGAACGGGACAGGCCCTTGTAGTCGTAGCAAGGCTTGTCCAGGTTGTCGCTGGCATCGACCAGTTGCAACTTGCCCTGCTCGTCGCGCCGCATCAGGTTGAATTCCGGTTCCAGGCCGGTGTTGAGGGTCCAGCCCTTCTCCTGCAAACGCTGGATCTGCTGCTGCAACACATAACGGCTGTCGTAGGGATGCGGCTTGCCATCGACATGGCCGATGCACACGACCCGGCCATAACCCGGCTGCCATGGGACGGGCGTCAGCGTAGACAGGTCCCCCCGAGCCATGAAGTCCGGACCGTGGGGCTCCATCCCCATGCCGCTGATGGCGAACCCGGCAAAACCGGCGCCCTCCTCGGCTACCGTCTTGAGCCCGCATACCGGTACCGATTTGGTCTTGGCTGCACCATGAATATCGACAAACTGTGCAAGCACGTACTTGATGCCGTGCTTGTCGATAATGCGCTGTGTTTCTGCTGGCAACATTGCTCGTCACTCCTTGCGAATGCAAAACGGTGGGTGGCTGCTGGCTCTTTTTATTTCTAAAAAGAAAGCTAGACGTTTTATTCCTAAAAGGAAAGATATTTTCTCAGCAGGAATGCAAGGGCCTTGCCAGATTCGCCAGAGGGGGTCGAATTGCCGTAGAAAGCGCTTTCGTGCGGGTTATATGGGAATATTCTTTTCCCTAAAGGAATGTTGCACGGTGCATGGACGGCACACCTGATTCGCACTTTCCTGGTGCGAAACTAATATTACCGAATAGAAAGTGTGCAGGACCTGATGACTATGCCGACCGAAACCGCCCCGCGCCTCAAGCTGGAGCAATACCTGGGCTTGCAGATCAAGCGTCAGCGCCAGGAGCAGGATCTGAAATTGTCCGATGTGGCCAAGATGGCCGATATCAGCCAGGGCATGTTGAGCAAGATCGAAAACGCCCAGGTTTCCACCAGCCTGGACACCCTGAGCCGCTTGTGCGACGTGCTGGGCCTGCCACTGTCCAAGCTGTTCGGCGAATACGACCAGCAAGGCGGCAGTGCGCTGCTGGTGAAGGCCGATCAGGGCATGGAGGTGGTGCGCCGTGGCACTGAAAAAGGCCACACCTACCATTTGCTCAACCACACCCGCGGGCCAAAGAAAAGCTTCGAGGCCTACATGGTCAGCATGGATGACGCCAGCGAGGAGTTCCCGACGTTCTCCCACCCCGGCACCGAATTCCTGCACCTGCTCCAGGGCGAACTGATCTATCGCCACGGCAACCAGCTATACCGCATGGAGGCCGGCGACAGCCTCACTTTCGAGGGCGAAATCCCCCATGGCCCCGAGCAACTGGTGCAAGTGCCGATTCGCTTGCTGTCGATCATGAACTACGGCAACGACAAGGGCTAAAGCCTTCCCCGCCCTTCCCGCCTTACTCCTGACCGGGGCCGATTTTCATCGGCCCCGGTCATTTTCCGACAGTAAAAAACTTTCTCGAAAGTCTGGACGCGCTGCGGGCATTCCCCTATAAAGTCACCACAAGGAATATTTTATTCCTCAGAAGAAAATAATCTCATGCATGAGATTGCTGTCTGCCCTGGTTTTTTCGCCCTGCGATGAGCTGCCGCCATCTTCCCGAGGACGTGTCATGCAACACGAAAAAAATCATTTCATTATCAAGATCACCTGTCCGGCGGTGTCCGGCATCGTCGCCGCCGTCACCACCTACCTGGCGGACAACGGTTGCTACATCGGGGAGATGGCGCAATTCGACGACGAGTTCAGCGGCCGGTTCTTCATGCGTGCGGTGTTCCGCTTCAACGACGGTCATCCCGGTGATATCCAGCAGATCAAGAACGGTTTCAGCGATGTCGCCAACGCCTTCGACATGAACTGGGAACTGCACGACACCCGCGAGCCGATGCGCGTGCTGTTGATGGTCAGCAAATTCGACCACTGCCTGACCGACCTGCTCTATCGCTATCACAAGGGCGAGATGGACATGACCATCACCGCCATCGTGTCCAACCACCTCGACCTGCGGCCCATGGTCGAACGTGAAGGCATCCGTTTCATCTACCTGCCGGTGACCAAAGAGACCAAGGCGCAGCAGGAAGCCGAACTGATGAAAGTCGTCGACGAGACCGGCACCGAACTGGTGGTGCTGGCGCGCTACATGCAGATTCTCTCCGACGATCTGTGCAAGCAGTTGTCGGGCCGCGCAATCAACATCCACCATTCGTTCCTGCCCGGTTTCAAGGGCGCCAAGCCCTATCACCAGGCCTATCAGCGCGGGGTGAAACTGATCGGCGCCACCGCCCATTACGTCACCAGCGACCTCGACGAAGGGCCGATCATCGAGCAGGAAGTGCAGCGTGTCGACCACGCCTATTTGCCTGACGACCTGGTCGCCATTGGCCGTGACACCGAAACCGTGGCCCTGTCCAAGGCGGTCAAGTACCACCTGGAACATCGGGTCTTCCTCAACCAGGACAGAACGGTGATTTTCCGGTGAGCGCGCCCCGACTGATTGACGGCAAGGCTGCCGCCGCCCAGGTGCTGATCCAGGTTCGCAAGGACGTGGAGAACCTGCGCGAACAAGACATTCAACCGGCGCTGGCGGTGATTCTGGTGGGCAGCGACCCGGCCAGCCAGGTCTATGTGCGCAACAAGATCCTGCGTGCCGAAGAGGTGGGCATTCGCTCCGTTGAGCATCGGCTTTGCCCCGACACCAGCACGGAACAACTGCTCAACCTGATCGCCACGCTCAATGCCGACCGCTCGATCAATGGCATTCTCCTGCAGTTGCCATTGCCGGCGCACATCGACGAGTTACGCGCCCTGGAGGCCATTGCCCCGGGCAAGGATGTCGACGGATTCCACAGTGAAAACGTCGGCGGGCTCAGCCAGGGCCGCACGGTGCTCGCCCCCTGCACCCCCAGCGGTTGCCTGTACCTGCTGGAGCAGACCTGTGGCGATCTACGCGGTAAACACGCGGTGGTGATCGGCCGCTCGAACATCGTCGGCAAGCCCATGGCCGCCTTGCTGCTCAAGGCCGACTGTTCGGTGACCGTGCTGCATTCGCGCAGCCCCGATCCACAGGCGCTGTGCCGGCAGGCGGACATTGTCATTGCCGCCGTGGGACGCCCACGGTTGATCGACGCCAGTTGGCTCAAGCCCGGCGCCGTGGTGATCGATGTCGGCATCAATCGCATCGACGACGATGGCCGTAGCCGCCTGGTGGGCGATGTGGACTTCGACAATGCCCTGCCCCATGTCTCGGCGATTACTCCGGTACCCGGCGGCGTCGGCCCGATGACCATCGCCTTCCTGATGAAAAACACCGTGACCGCCGCACTTATGCAGCAGCAGGCTCAACGCAGCCAATCGGAGGCCCTATGCCGTTCAATCTATTGAAGTACGGGCTGAGTTCGGAATACCCGGTGGAGGTCGACCTGCCGCCACCCCGAGAACTCAAGCCGAGCTATGACGTGGTGATCATCGGCGCCGGCGGCCACGGCCTGGCCACCGCTTATTACCTGTCCAGGTACCACGGCATCACGAACATCGCGGTGCTGGAAAAATCCTATCTGGGCGGCGGCAATACCGCGCGCAACACCGCAGTGATCCGCTCCAACTACCTGACCAGCGAAGGGGTGCGTTTCTACGCCGAGTCGGTGCGGATGTTCCAGGGGCTGTCCAACGAATTCGATTTCAACATCATGTACTCCGAGCGCGGCCAACTGACCCTGGCCCATACCGATGCCACCGTGCGTTCGTTCCGCCAGCGAGCCGAGGTCAACAAGCACTTCGGCGGGCGTACCGAGATGATCGATCGCCAGCAGATCCGCGAGCTGGTGCCCACCTTGAACCTCGATCCAGGTCACTTGCCGGTCATCGCCGGGCTCTGGCACATCGACGGTGCCACCGCCCGCCACGACGCCGTCGCCTGGGGCTATGCCAAGCAGGCGGCCAAGCGCGGCGTGGAAATCCATCAGCTCACCGACGTCCAGGACCTGATCATCGAGAACGGCGCCATCACCGCCGTCAAGACCAATCGCGGCACCATCAAATGCGGTTGCGCGGTGCAGGCGATTGCCGGGCACAGCTCCTTGCTGATGGCGAAAGCCGGGATCCGTTCGCCGATCCAGACCTTCCCGCTGCAAGCGATGGTCACCCAGCCGTTCAAACCTTTCCTCGATCCACTGGTGAGTTCCTCCGCGCTGCACTGTTACGTGCAGCAGACCAGTCGTGGCGAAGTGGTGTTCGGCGGCGGCTCCGATCCGTATCCGCTGTTCAACACCCGCTCCACGCTGGACTTGAAGGAAAGCCTGTTGGCCCACGCCATCGAGATGTTCCCGTTTTTGGCGAACGCCAAACTGATGCGTCAATGGGCCGGCATCACCGACATGACCCCGGACTACAGCCCGATCATGGGCCTGTCGCCAGTGAAGAATTATTACCTCGATGCCGGCTGGGGCACCTGGGGCTTCAAGGCCACGCCGATCTGCGGCAAGACCATGGCCGAGCTGGTCGCCAGCGGCGGTAAGGTGCCGGAGCTGATCAGACCCTTCGGCCTGGAGCGGTTCTCGACCTTCCAGCAAGTCAACGAAATGGGCGCCACGGCGGCCAGTCACTGACGGAGAGCGGACTATGAAAATCATGATTTGCCCGCTCAACGGGCCGCGCAACATCAGCGAATTCACCTATGGCGGCGAGTTCAAGCCAATGCCCGATCCGGTCAACTGCAGCGACGCCGAATGGGCCGACTATGTGTTCAACAGCGCCAACCTCGCCGGTGTAGTGCGCGAATGGTGGATGCACACCCCGTCCAGCTACTGGTTCCTGGCGGAACGTCATACCGTCAGCGACGAAATCCTGCGCACCTTCGACCCCAAGGAGCTGTTCAGCAGCCGTGTCGAATTCAGTGCAGCCACCCAGGAGATTGCCGGATGAACCGCCTACCCGCCCCCATGGGCCTGCTGATCGACCGTGATCGGCCACTGGATTTCAGCTTCGACGGACAACACTATCAAGGCCTGCAAGGCGACAGCATTGCCAGCGCCTTGTTGGCGAACGGCCGCTTCCTGATCTCCCGCTCGTTCAAATACCACCGCCCGCGCGGCCCGCTGACCATGGCCGGCCAGGACGCCAACAGCCTGGTGCAGCTGCCTCGCGAACCAAATGTGCTGGCCGATGCCCAGGCACTGTCTGCCGGGTTGAAGGTCACGGCGCAGAACGTCAACGGCTCGCTGGACAACGACCGTGACGCCTACCTGGGCAAGTTCTCGAAGTTCATGCCAGTGGGTTTCTACTACCGCTCCTTCTACAAGCCCAAGGGCATGTGGAAGCTCTGGGAGCCGATCATTCGCAAAAAAGCCGGCCTTGGTGTGCTCGACCTGACTTTCCAGCCCGAGTATTACGACAAGGCTTACCTGTTCACTGACGTCGCGGTGATCGGCGCCGGACCGGCGGGCCTGCAAGCGGCCCTGACGGCGGCCAATGCCGGAGCCCAGGTGTTGCTGATCGAGCAACAACCGATCCTCGGCGGTTCGCTGACCTATGCCCGCTTCGACATCGAAGGCACCCGGGCCGCAACCCTGCGCCGCGAACTGCTGTCGGCGGTGGAGCAGCACGCCAATATCCGGGTCCTCACCGAGGCCACCTGCAACGCCTGGTTCACCGACAACTACTTGCCGGTGATCCAGGGCAAGCGCCTGTACAAGGTCCGCGCCAACCAATGCCTGGTGTGCAGCGGCGCCTTCGATCAACCGGTGGTGTTTCGCAACAACGACTTGCCCGGAATCATGCTGACCAGTGCCGCGCAACGGCTGATGAAGCTGTATGCGGTCAAACCCGGCAAGCGCGCCGTGGTGCTGACGGGCAACGACGACGGTTACCTCGCCGCGCTCGACTTGCATGACCAGGGCGTGGAAGTCGCCGCCGTGGTGGATCTGCGTCATGGCCCCAGCGATGAAGACCTGTTGCAGGCATTGTCCCGGCGCAACATTCCTTGCCAGCGCGACAGCACGGTGTATGAGGCGCTGCATGAAAAAGGCCTGCGCCACGTCAACGGCGTCGACGTGCGCAAGATCACCGCCCAGGGCCAGGTGGCCGAAAACGGACAACGCATCGACTGCGACCTGCTGTGCATGTCCGCCGGCTACATGCCGGTCTATCAACTGTTGTGCCAGGCCGGCGGCAAACTGGCCTATGACGATCAGCGTGCCGAGTTCACCCTCAGTGGCTTGCCGCACAACCTCGCGGTGGCTGGCTCGGTCAATGGTCGTCACCGTCTGGACAACGTGCTCGTCGACGGCGTGAATGCCGGGACGGATGCCGCGCTCGCACTGGGCCTGGTGGTTGGCGCACAGCGCTCGCCATACAGCGGCGAGGTTCAAGTCAACTTCAACTGGCCGATCTTTCCCCATCCCAAGGGCAAGGACTTCGTCGACTTCGACGAGGACCTGCAAGTCGCCGACATCGTCAACGCCACCAAAATCGGCTACCGCGACGTACAACTGGTCAAGCGCTACTCCACCGTCGGCATGGGCCCGTCCCAGGGTCGTCATTCGGCATTGCCAACCGCGCGGTTGGTGGCCTGGGCCACCCAGCGCAACATCAGCGAAACCGGTGTCACCACGGCCCGGCCGCCGTTCGTGGCCGAGAAGCTCGCTCATGTGGCCGGCAGGGCTTTCGACCCGTACCGACAAACGCCGATGCATGCCCGGCATGTCCAGGCAGGGGCCAAGATGATGCCCGCCGGCATCTGGCAACGCCCGGCCTACTACGGCAGCGCCCAGGATCGCGAGGCCTGCATGCAAGCCGAAGCCCTGCATGTGCGCAACAAGGTCGGCATCATCGACGTCTCGACCCTCGGCGGTCTGGATGTGCGTGGCCCGGACGCCGCCGAACTGCTCAACCGGATGTACACCTTTGCCTTTCTCAAGCAGCCGGTCGGCCGTTCCCGCTATGCGTTGATGACCAATGAACACGGAGTGGTGATCGACGACGGCGTGTGCGCGCGTTTCGCCGAGAATCACTTCTACGTCACCGCCACCACCAGCGGTGTCGACCGCATCTATCAGCAGATGCTCAAGTGGAACGCGCAATGGCGCCTCGACGTGGACGTCGCCAACGTCACCGCCGCGATTTGCGCGGTCAACGTTGCCGGGCCGGACTCGCGCAAAGTGCTGGAGCAGCTCTGCACCGACCTGGACCTGAGCGCCGAAGCCTTCCCTTATCTGGCTGTGCGTCAGGGGACGGTTGCCGGCATCAAGGCACGACTGCTGCGGGTCGGTTTTGTCGGTGAACTGGGCTATGAAATCCACGTGCCGGCGCGCCACGGGCTCAAGCTCTGGGACGCCCTCATGGAAGCCGGCAAGGCCCACGACATCCGCCCGTTCGGCGTCGAAACCCAGCGCCTGTTGCGCCTGGAAAAAGGCCACGTGATCATCAGCCAGGACACCGATGGCATGACCCATCCGGCGGAAATCGACATGGGCTGGGCGGTCAGTCGCACCAAGCCGTTCTTCGTCGGCCGGCGCTCGGTGGACATCCTCGAAGCCCAGCCGCTGAAACGCAAACTGGTGGGCTTCGCCCTGCCCAAGGGCAGCCCGCAACCCCTGGAAGGTCATCTGGTGCTCAACGGCCCGGACATCAGCGGCAACGTCACCTCCTGCGAATATTCCGCAAGCCTCGGCAAGATCATCGGGCTGGCCTACGCCGCCAGCCACCAGAGCGCGCCGGGGCAGCAGATTCCGATCCGCGTCGAGGGCGGGATCGTCGTCCAGGCCACGGTGGTGCAATTACCCTTCTTCGATCCTGAAAACCAACGGCAGGAGCTTTAAGTCATGTCCAGTCTGAATGCACAAGAGATGATCAGGCCGTGCCCGGTCGTCCACCCGCAGGCCTGCACACTGGTGGACCTGACCGACCTGCCCCGGGTGGGCTTTCGCGGAGCGCAAGCGGCCGACTACCTGGAGGCTCGCGGCTTTGTCCTGCCGCAGTCCCCCAATCGGTCGGTCCTCCAGGCTGACGGTAGCCAGGTGGCACGTCTGTCACAGACCGAATACCTGCTGCTGGGCAGCGTCGAGGATCAAGGCGAGCGGATCGCCGACGAAGAAGCGCGCTGGGAACTCGACCACCGGGCCAACTACCTGCTGCCACGCCAGGACAGCCATGCCTGCTTCCTGCTGAGCGGCGCCCCCATTGCCCAGGTCATGGCCAAGCTGTGCGGCGTCGATCTGAGCCGACAGGCCTTCGACCCGGGTGCGGTGGCGCAGACTTCGGCGGCGCGGATCAATGTGATCGTCATCCATTGCGGAACCGACGACAGCCCGGCGTTCCAGATTCTCTGTGACCGGGCTTCGCGGGCCTACTTCCACGAGGCGATGCTCGATGCGCTGGAGGAGTTTTCAGCGTAGCAATAGACCTATGCTGTGGTTGTCGGGGTAAATCAAACCAAGGCATTGAAAATGGAGGGCAGCACCCCAGCGCTTTTGAGCGTATGCCAAGAAAAGCCACTCATCCGGGTGGCTTTTTTCTGAGTTCTGGAGCGGGGGACGAGACCTGTATCTGCGCTCGACACCGCACTGAAAGTGATCATCGAATTTTATAGACCCCAGGCACTACCATCGTCAGCCAGCTTTGACAGTTCTCGCACGGAGGCTTTATGCGACCGCCTCTATCGCAAGTGGATACCCTGATGTTCGTCGGTTGAATACCGTCCCATAGTAATTTGTCGACGGCATCGACTTCTGCGCAATTGGTGATGCTCCAACCTTCCAGCCTATCGCTGTTGCCAAGGAGCCTTTTTAACGTGTCATGGAGTGCAGCCAGTGTTTTTCCATGAGCGTTGACCCCTTTCTTCTTTCTGCTTGCCGGGTCGGTGATGTCGACGGCGGCGCTGATGGTGTTCGTGGTCGCGTGCTGTTGACCTCCACAAAACTCCAGGCAGACGGACTGAGAAGTAACGGCTCGGGGCGCAGCAGGGGCGGCAGGCGCTAAAGGCTCCATGTTCTTATGGATGAGGCTGCCGTAGCAACGATCATTCTTCCCTTGCAAAATGGTAGATATCTTGGGCATGCCAGGCTCGGGATCACCAAGCTGGATATCCCGGTGGGTCACCAGCCTTCCCGTGAGAGGATTCATCGCACCTGTATGGTCAATGATCACGTTTGAGTGGCAAATATTGCAGGTATAGGTGTGTCTGAACATGATTCGGTCCTTCGTCGATCCCGCGGCGTCCATCCTCGTAAAGGTATAGTTGAGCTTCGGCGAATTGGCTTTCCTGGTTGCTGACAATGCCACCTGGCTTGAATCGAACCATCAGTTACGTTAAATCTATCTTTTCCTTCGCTCAGTTATCGGAATTCTCACATGAAAACGAAAACGCCACTGCATCAGGTCAGTGATTTCGATCTCCGATTGCTGCGCGTATTCAAGACCGTGGCCGAGTGCGGCAGTTTTTCCGGTGCCGAGAGCGCGCTGGGCATCACCCGTTCGGCCATCAGCCTGCACATGGGCGACCTGGAGAAGCGCTTGGGCATGCGCCTGTGCCAACGCGGCCGGGCCGGTTTCGCCTTGACCGATGAAGGCCGCGAAGTGCTGCGCGCCGGTGAAACCGTGCTGGTGGCTATCGAGGGTTTTCGCAGTGAAGTGAACCAGATGCACCAGCAGTTGCGCGGCGACCTGAACGTGGCCATCGTCAATAACCTGGTCACCCAACCGAGGATGCGCATCACCCACGCGCTCAAGGCCGTGCGGGCCGAAGGCAGCGGCGTGCGAATCAATCTCAGCATGAGCACGCCGGGGGAGATCGAGCGGGGGCTGCTCGACGGGCGTCTGCATGTGGGGGCCTTGCCGTTGATCACACCGCTGTCGGGCCTGGACTACAACCTGCTCTACGAGGAGCGGTCGAACCTGTACTGCAGCCATGAGCACCCGTTGTTCGCCGAGGCCGCGACGGTCACCGACACCCAGCTGGCCCAGGCAGACGCCGTCATCCCCGCCTACCGGATGACCGCTGAAGCGATCGGCCTGCATCAATTGCTCAGCTTTGCGGCCTCGGCGACCGACCGGGAAGGCATTGCATTCCTGATTCTGACCGGCGCCTACATCGGCTTTCTGCCGGACCACTACGCCGCGACCTGGGTAGAAAAAGGCCTCATGACCGCCCTCGATCCCGACAGGCTTCACTTCGACTCCAAGATCGCCATCGCCATGCGCAAGGGACGTAGACAGAACCTGATCATCGAGCGTTTTCTCAATGAACTGCACCTGACGGACAGCACCGGCTGACCCGCCTGCCCCGGGCTCAGCCAAACCATTGAGCTTCCGGCTGCTTATGGATTGACGCAGGAAGCGTCTTCCTCCCATGCTGAGGGTCGAACAGCGGATTGTGCTGAAATACAAGAAGGCTGGCTTGTATGATACCGGCCAGACCAACCGGGACCTGATGATGGCAAAAGACAACGACACCGAAAGCGGCCCTCGTCGCCATAGCGGACGCTATATCTATGAAGAACTGCGCAAGCAGATCCTGACCCTGAAGCTGAAGCCCGGGGTACAGCTCGATGAAGTATCCCTGGCCGCACAGTTCGGGTTGTCCCGCTCCCCCGTCCGTGATGCTCTGGCACGCTTGATCACCGAAGGCCTGGTAGTCATTCTTCCGAACCGCACCACGCTGGTAACACCCTTCGAAATCGAAGAGTTCCCCAACTACATTTCCGCGCTTGATCTGATTCAGCGGGCCGTGACCCGCCTGGCAGCCCTCCAGCACCGCGCGGAGGACCTGGAAGCGATTCGCAAAGCGGATGAGGCGTACCTCAAGGCCGTCACCAGCGGTGACTTCCAGGCCATGTCCGAACTGAACAAAGCCTTCCACATGGCCATTGCCCATGCCGGGCGCAACCCTTATTTCATCAACTACTACGAGCGCCTCCTGGGTGAAGGGCAACGCTTGCTGCACCTGCACTTTGATCACGTCGTCAGCTCCGCCAGTACCCACCGACTGGGACGGGACCACGACGAAATCATCGAGGCCATCGCTGCGCGAGACGCGGAGGCAGCGGAGGCCGCCGCGCATGAGCACACCATGCTGTTTCAACGCCGCTTCCTCGACTACATGCAGCAGAATCTCACGGCACGCATGTCAGTGGCTTAACCCCAATGTCAGTCAGTTAAGCCACAAACCTATGGGAGCAAAGCGTGCTCCCATAGGTAACGCACGCAGACACCCTGTCGACAGCCCACCGCAATTGCACTCAACACTGCACTCAGAATTGCAATCAGTCTTTCCCCTTTCTACCTTCGGGAGCCAACGACGATGGAGGCGTCATGCCCTACATCTTGAAGTGGCCGATCAGCTCATACAGGTTGCGCATCAGCCTTTACAGGTTGAACAGGCTTCGAAAAGCGTGATGATCCACGGCGGCCGGACGGCTCAGCGGATGGAAATACCCTTGGTCAGGTTTTGCCGCATGTAATCCAGGAAGCGGTCGCGGAACAGCAGCGTGTGCTCCTGCGAAGCCGCTTCGGCGGCATCCGCTTGCCCCAGCTCAATGGCTTCGATGATGCAGTCATGGTCATGATCCGGGCTGGTCAGGGTCTGCGAGCTGACGATGAAGTCGAAGTGCAGGTGCAACAGCCGTTGCCCCTCGCCCAGCAAGCGCTCGTAGTAGCTGGTCAGGTAGGGGTTGCGAGCGGCCTTGGCGATCTCCATGTGGAACGCCTTGTTGGTCTCGGACATCTGCTGGAAGCTGCCTTTGGCCAGCGCTTGAACGTACACGTTGTTGGCCTGGTGGATGCGCGCCAGATCCTCCTCGCTACGATGGAGTGCGGCCAGGCGCGTCACCGCTCGCTGGGTCAGGTCCAGGGCGGTGATGTACTTGGGAAACTCCTCGATCTCGAAAGGCGTCACCAGGGTCGTGCGGTTCGGCAGGATCGTCACCAGCCCCTCGCTGATCAGGCGCGCCAGGGCATCGCGAACCGGCGAACGGGATACGCCGAAGTGCCCCGCCAGGGACACCTCATCCAATTGCGAACCGGGCTTGAGCTGCAATGTCAGGATCCGCTTGCGCAGCTCTTCATAGACATGGCGGCCGCCATGCCGGCGTACTTTATCGACTGTTTTTGTTTTTATTGTCATGACGCCCATTGCATTGATCTCTGCTTAAAAAGCCGGGCCCCAGGTGTCGCTGAGCATGAAACCGGCCGCCAATGGATCATCCGGGTCCACACCCAATTGCTGGATGCCATACACCCAGGCCCGCCCGGTAACCCGTGGCAGTACCGCCGGCCGGCCGGCGACGTCGGTGCGGCCCAGCAACTGGACCTGGAACTCGCCGTTGATGGTCGAGCGAGAGGTCAATCGGTCACCGACTTCCACCAGGCCACGCGCGGCCAGGGTGGCGAGGTTCGCCGAGCTGCCGGTGCCGCACGGCGAACGGTCCACCCGTCCGGGCGGCAACGTGGTGCAGGTCTGGTAGGTGCTGGCGTCCAGGCGATTGCGGAACATCACATAGGCCACTTCATTGACCGTCTCGAACAGCGGATGGCGCACGCTGACCTGGCGGTTGATCACCTCCCTGAGCGCGACACCGGCGTTGGCCAGTTCACGGGCATTTTGCGGGGCGATGCTCAAGCCGACCTGATCGACATCGATCAGCGCGTAGTAGACACCGCCGAACGCGATGTCGGCCTTGATCGTGCCGAACGCTTCGGTTTCGATGGCGACGTCCAGGTGTTCGACAAAAGCCGGGATCATGTCCAGGGACACACTCAGGCAACGGCCGTCCTCACAGCGCGCCCTGGCGGTGACCAGCCCCGCCGGGGTGTCGAGCACCACGGTGGTTTCCGGCTCCTGCATCGGCACCATGCCCAACTCCAGCAGCGCGGTGACCACGCAGATGCAGTTGCTGCCGGACATGGGGTGGGCCTTGTCGGCCTGCAACACGATGAAACCGGCCTGGGCTTCCGGCCGTGTGGGCGGCAGGAGCAGGTTGACCGACATCTGCAGGCAGCCACGGGGCTCCAGCACCACCAGTCGCCGCAGGCTGTCGTCGACTTCATTGATGTAGTTCATCTTGTCCAGCATGGTCTCACCGGGGATGCCCACCACCCCGCCGGTGATGACCTTGCCGATCTCGCCTTCGCAATGGACATCCACCAGTTGCAGCGTTTTTTTCCAGCGCATGACGGCCTCCTTACTTGATGTACCAGCCCCAGGGCTGATCGCTGTCGAAGCGGGTGATCTGCTTGGTTTCCAGGTAGTTGTTCAACCCCCACTCGCCCAGCTCGCGACCGATGCCACTCTGCTTGTAGCCACCCCACGGCGCTTCGGTGAAAGTCGGCTGCGAGCAGTTGATCCAGACGATCCCGGCGCGCAGTTTGCGGGCCACGCGGTCGGCACGTTCCAGGTCCCTGGACATCACCGCTGCCGCCAGGCCGAAGCGCGAGTCGTTGGCCGAACGCAGGGCCTCCTGCTCATCGTCGAACGGCCGCACGCAAACCACTGGGCCGAAGATTTCCTCGGTCCAGATCCAGCTGTCCTCGGCGACATCGGCAAAGACTGTCGGTTGCAGGTAGAAGCCCTTGTCGAACCCGGCCGGGCGCTCGCCGCCACAGACCAGCCGTGCGCCCTCCTCCTTGCCCCGGGAAATCGCCGCGCGGACCTTGTCGTACTGGCCCTGGCTGACCAGCGGACCAAGCAGCACGCCGTCCTGTTGGCCATTGCCGATGACGATTTTCGCCGCCTCGGCCTTGAGGCGATGCAGCAGCGGCTCGTAGAGATCGCGCTGTACCAACACGCGTGAAGTAGCCGAGCAGACCTGGCCCTGGTTCCAGAAAATGCCGAACATGATCCATTCGACAGCCGCTTCGAGGTCACTGTCATCGAAGATGATGAACGGCGACTTGCCCCCCAGTTCCAGGCTGATGTTCTTGATGTCCCGTGCCGCCGCCTGCATGATCCGGCTGCCGGTAGGCACACTGCCGGTGAAGGCCAGCTTGTCGATACCGGGATGCTCGGCCAGAGGCGCGCCGGCGTCCGGACCCAGGCCCGGCACGATGTTGAGCACACCCGCAGGCAGCCCGGCCTGGTCGGCGATACGCGCCAGTTCCAGGGCTGTGAGCGGGGTCAGTTCCGAAGGCTTGAGCACCATGCAGCAACCGGCGGCCAGGGCCGGGGCGACTTTCCAGGCGGCCATCAGCATCGGGAAGTTCCACGGGATGATAGCCCCCGCCACGCCGATGGCCTCCTTGCGCGCCACACTGCTGAAGCGGTCGTCCGCCAAGGGCACCGGTTGTTCGGCATGGCCGTCGAGGTCTTCGGCCAGATCGGCATAGAAATCGAAGCAGCCGGCGGTGTCGCCGATGTCCCATAGGGCTTCCGGCAACGGCTTGCCGTTGTCACGCACCTCCAGCTCGGCCAGCTCCTGCTGACGCTCGCGGATGCCCTGGGCGATACGCCGCAACACCACGGCACGCTGGGCACCGCTGGTCTGCGACCAGGGACCTGCATCGAAGGCCTGGCGTGCGGCCTTGACGGCCAGGTCGATGTCTTCGGCAGTGGCGGCAGCCACTTCGGCAATCAGGGCCTCGCTGCTGGGGTCGAAGGTCTGGAAGGTGCCTTTGCGGACCGGGGTGACCCACTGGCCGTTGATATACAGCTGGTTGTACGTGTTCATGCATGTCCTCCAATCAGGGCGAAGCGCTTGGCACTGAAGGGCTTCAGATTTTGTGCGGTGGGCCTGCCTGCGGCCATGTCGGCGATCAGCCGGCCAGTGGTCGCCCCCAGGGTCAGGCCAAGCTGGCCGTGACCGAACGCCATGTAGACGTTGGTCAGCCGCTCGGAACGGTCGATGATCGGTTTGGTGTCTGGCAGGAAAGGCCGGTAACCGACGCCGTATTGCAGGTTGTCGGTGTTGAGTTGCGGCAGCACGCGACGGGCCTTCTCCAGGATGATATCGGCGCGCTTGAAGTTGGGCTCGGCACCGGCGGCGGCGAACTCGATAGTGCCGCCGATCTGCAGTCCACGGGTCATGGGGCTGAAGCAGAAACCGCCATCGGCATAGATCACCGAATGGCGGAACTCCACGCCCGACTGCGGCAGCACCACCTGGTAGCCGGCGATGCCCGCCAGGGGCACGCTGACGCCCAACTGGCTGAAGAACTCCCGGGAACCGGTGCCTGCGGCGACCACGACATGCTGCGCGGCAATTCGTGCGCCGTCGGCCAGGGTCACGCCGGTGGCGCGATCGTCCACGCTGTCGATGCGCTTGACGAGTTCACGAACCCGAGCGCCGCCTTGTTCGATAAAGCTCTGGGTCAAGGCAGCGATGAAACCTTCGGTGTCGCTGACGGCGCGCCAATCGGGAAACAGCAGGCCGTGCTTGAATTTTCCGGCCAGGCTGGGTTCCAGGTCGGCAATCTCGTCCGCGCCCAATTCCTCGGACTGGAAGCCCAAGGCTTTTCTCAATTCCAGATGGGGACGCTCATGGGCAACGCCATCCGCCGAGTCGAACACCTCGATGATCGGACGCTGGCCGAGCAGGGTCTTGTCTGGGCAAGCCTCCAGCAGCGGCGCGTAGTCTTCGTAGACATGTTCGGTCAGGGTCGCCATGTCGCCGGCGATCTCGACGATCCTGGCATGGCGGGCGCAGGCCAGGAAACGCAGGAACCAGGGCAGGATCCCCGGCAGTGCGCTGGGACGCAAGGCCAATGGTCCCTTCTGGTCCATCAGCCAGCCAGGGATCTTTTTAAGAATACCGGGTTTGGACAACGGGATGACTTCACTGACCGCCATCTGGCCGCAGCTCCATTTCGCCGTGCTGTCCCCCGGAGCGGCAGGGTCCACGAGGATCACCCGGTGCCCCTCGCGTTGCAGATAGAGAGCACAACAGACCCCGACGATGCCCCCGCCGATGACGACCGCCTGTTGTTGAGTGGATGTTTGTGGAGAATTCATAGAGTGCTCTCTTGATGCAAGTGTCGTTAAGTCTTTGCCGCCGTTGAGCGAATAAAAAGTCGTGCAGCAATTTGTGGCGAGGGGATTCATCCCCGCTGGGCTGCGTAGCAGCCCCATTGAGGCTGATCTCAGTTCAACCTGACACACCGCGGAAGCCCGTTTTGGGGCCGCTACGCAGCCCAGCGGGGATAAATCCCCTCGCCACAAGAGCGGAGCACAACCCTACCTCCTTTGACTGCCGCGCCAGTCCGGAGTCATCTCAACCCTGAGCCACTTCAAACACCCGGCGGAACTCGGCTTTTTCAGCGTCGGTCAGCGGCAGCAGTGGCGCGCGGGCGTTGCCGGCCTGGAAGCCTGCCAGCTCGGTGCCGTACTTGACCTTCTGCACGAACTTGCCACTTTCCAGGTTAGACATGATCGGGAACAGATTGCGCATGACATTCTGCGCACCGGCCAGGTCGCCCGCGGTGAACTTCTGATAGAAGTCGACGACTTTTTCCGGGAAGACGTTGGCCGGGCCACAGATCCAGCTGGTCGCGCCCCAGATGAAGAAGTCCAGCGCCTGATCGTCGGAACCGCAGGACAGTTGAATTTTGCCTTTGTAGTTCTCGCCGATCTCGATACCGCGCAGCAGGTTGCCGCTGCTTTCCTTGATGCCGACCACACGCGGATGATCCTTGAGCGCTTGCATCACGTCGAAACCGACCTCGACGTTGGTGCGCACCGGGTAGTTGTACAACACGACGTTGATCTGCGGGAACGCTTCGAGAATCGCGTTGTAGTGGCTGAGCAGCTCTTCCTGGGAAGGCAGCGCGTAGTACGGCGGAGCAATCAGCAGGTTGTTGTAGCCGGCGTCCACCGTCTGCTTGACCTGCTCCAATACTTCACGGGTGCAGGAGCCGTTGGCACCGGCAATCAGGGTCCCGCGATCACCAACCACTTCCTTGACCGTCGCCAGGATCTGGCGACGTTCCTCGTTGGTCAGCGCGTAGTATTCACCGGTGGAGCCCAACGGTACGAAACCATGGACGCCCGCTTTCAACTGGTGCTCGATGATGTCGGCGAGCATCGTGTGGTCGACCGCACCGGATTTATCGAAAGGGGTCACGAGCGCAGGCAGGATGCCTTTGAGTTCAAGCATGTTGATTCTCCTGAAAGAGAGTGGGGTTAGTAGGCATAACGCCGGAGCATGCGGGCTTCGACCACACCGACCAGACGCGTCAGCGGGAAAGCCACGAGGAAATAGATCACCGCGACGGCCGAGAGGAACTCCACCGGCCGGGCCGTGCTGTTGGAAATGTTCTGGCCGACGAACATCAGGTCCGCCACGCCGACCGAGGAGATCAAGGCACTCTCCTTGAACAGGCTGACCACGTTCGACAGCAACGGCGGGACCGCACGCAACAGGGCCTGGGGGAAAATCACGTAGACCACCTTCACCCGCGGGGTCAGCCCCAGGGCGGTACAGGCGTCATGCTGCTCGCTGGCAATGGATTTCAGCGCGCCACGAAAGGTTTCGCAGGTGATCGCCGCCATGTACAGGGTCAGGGAGATCAGCACCGAGACATAGGGAGGAATGTCCAGGCCGAACACCACCGGCAGGCAGAAGAAAATCCAGAACAGCTGGATCAGCAACGGCGTGCCACGGAAGAACTCCACGAACAGCGTGGTGGGCAGGGTCAGCACCCGGACACGGCTGTTGCGCAGCAGGCTGAGGACAAACCCGCCCAGGCTGCCGATGATGGCGCAACTGAGGGTGAAAGCCAGGGTCAGCGCGAGGCCCTTGAGCAGCACCTGCCAATAGGAAAGAACGATGGAAAAGTCGAGCGTCATGGCGTTCTCCTCAGCGTGCCGTCGCTGCATCCTGGCGACGCTCGACGTACTGCACCAGTTGGGCAATCGGCAGCGACAGGACGAAGTAGATCAAGGCGATCAGGGTGTAGGTCTCCAGCGGGCGGTACGCCTCGGTGGCCAGGCTCTTGCCCACGTACATCAGGTCCGAGACCGCGACGATGGCGACCAGGGCGCTCTGTTGCAGCGTGCCGATGCCGTTGGTCATCAGCACCGGCAACGCACTGCGCAAGGCTTGGGGCAGTACCACGTAGAAGGTTCGATGAAACGGTCGCAAACCCAGGGCCACGCAGGCATCCAGATGTTCGCGAGGCACCGCCTGGACGCCGGCCCGATAGGCTTCGGCATTGAAGGCGGTGAGGTTCAGGCCCAGCGCCAGGAAGCCCATGGCAACCGGATCGATGAACACGTTGAACAGCATCGGCACGCAGTAGAAGAACCAGACAATCTGCAGCAACGCCGGGGTGCAACGGAAAAACTCGATGAACAATTGCGCAGGCCAGCGGATGAAGAACCAACGGCTCATGGCCAACAGGCACAGGCCGAAACCGAGCACCATGCCGATGAGGTTGGAGACCAGCGCCAGCTCCAGGGTTACTTTCAAACCCTCCCACAAGGCGCCGAAACTGCCGTTGAGGAAATGAAAGTCGAATTGATAGTTCATGGCGTCAGCCCCTCAGTCCAGGTGCAGGACTTTTTCCAGGAATTCGCGGGTACGGGCTTCTTTGGGCTGGGTGAAAATCTGCTCCGGCGGCCCCTGCTCCACCACCTTGCCGTTGGCACAGAACACCACCCGGGTCGCGATGTGACGGGCGAAATGCATGTCGTGAGTGACGATGATCATCGCCATCTTCTGCTCCGCCAGCTGCAGCATCACGTTCTGCACTTCGATGACCATTTCCGGATCGAGGGCCGAGGTGACTTCATCGAACAACATCAGCTTGGGTTCGAGCATCAGCGCACGGGCAATCGCCACGCGCTGTTTCTGTCCACCGGACAACTGGCTCGGATAGGCGTTGAGTTTGTTTTCCAGGCCAAGACGCGCGAGATAGGCGCGGGCCTTCTCGGTGGCCTGGGCCCTGGACAGGCCATGGACCTTCATCGGCGCCAGGGTCAGGTTGCTCAATACCGACAGATGCGGGAACAAGGTGTAGTGCTGGAAGACCATGCCAATCTGGGTATGCAAGGCCGCGTCCAACGGTTTGCCTTGGCGCTTGCTGCCGCAAATGTAGGGCTTGCCCTGGAAATCGATGGTGCCGTCCTGGATCCCCTCCAACCCCATCAACACCCGCAATAGCGAACTCTTGCCGCTGCCGCTCGGGCCAATGATCACCAGCCTGTCGTCGGCACGCATGTTCAGATTGAGGTTGTCCATTACCACAAGCTGCTCGCCGTAGGACTTGCAGACACCGCGAAGCTGGATGAAGTCGCCGACAGAAGCCGCATTATTGGCGTGCGCCGGCTGTGGCTGGGCAGCCACCAGATGAGGAGTGTTCATGAAAGTGCCTCCAGGAGAGCTGCCCCGCTGGGCAGCCCTCGGATTGAGCAGGGATTACTGAGCTTTGTTGGCGGCGTTGACCTGCGCGGAGGCCTTGTCGACCAGCGCATCGATCTCGCCCGCCTCGCGGCGCTGACTCAGGTAGATGTTCAGCACCTGGAGGTCGGCGGGTGAAACGTCGCGACGGATAGCGAAGGAAACCCCTTGCTTGGCAATGGCCGGCTTGGGCATGACTTCCTTGGACCAGTCGGGGTTGGCCAAGGCAAACAGATGGTTGGTATCGCTGGCGTCGGCCAGCACATCGGCACGCTTGGACATCAGGGCCAGGCGGGTTTCATCCGAACCCGGCAGACGCACGATGGTCGCTTGCTTGATCAGGGCCGAAACCGCTTTGTCCGCGGCACTGCCGGACATCACGGCGATGGTCACGCCGGCCTTGTCATAGTCGGCAATCGCGGTGCCGGCACCGGTCAGCTTGGGGTTGTCCTTGTTGACCAGCAGCGAGATCTGGTAGTCGGTAGCCGGCACGGTGAAGGCCACCGCCAAGGCGCGTTCCGGCGTCTGGTTCAGGGCCATGGACAAATCCCACTTGCCGCTCTGCAACCCTGCCACCTGGTTGTCCCAGACCGTATCGACGAACTCGACCTTGACCTTGAGCACCTTCTCGCCGAAGTCACGGCACAGGTCCACGAAATAACCGCTGTACTGGGCCGATGCGGCATCGCGCATCACATAAGGCGCCGCCACCGCCGCGCCGCAACGCAGCACACCGGCTTTCTGCACATCTTTCCAGATCTGGGATTCAGCGGCCTGGACAGACGTCAGGGCGAGCGTGGCACCCAGGGCCGTGGCACCGAGAATTGCACTGCGGATGGAGCGAGTAAGGAACCGAGTCATTTTAAATCTCTCCGTAACATTGTTGTTTTAGGCAGAAGAGGTTTTCACTGCATGTTTTTATGTGTGTTCGTTTGTGCGCATTGCTGCATACAGATTAGAACCGGCGAAAAGAAGGTGTCAACAGGCTCGATAAAACTTTTTTCAGGGCCGATTAACGATAAGGCGAGCCGTTGAATCGATTGGCTCGGCGGGTACCAGGGAAGACAGAGATTGATGCCGCGCAGGGTCAGCGGGGTGTGGGAGAGCATCCGGGCAGCCGGTGCAGCTTCCAGTCGAAATGAAAAAGGCAATGCCCTCGCCGTCTGTGCTGGAATGGCGAGCTTGGGTACCTTCTGTAGGCCTACGGTCTTCGAGAATCATTCGATAACAGGGCACGACGATATCGATGGCCAGTTATTCGTCCGCAGACACCCGTCGAAAGCACCGACGTGGATCAAGGAAGGGTTTAGGAATGGGTGAGCTTTTCAATACGTTAAATAAAGCAAATATAGATTTAACTCACCCATAATTACGATACAAGCTAGGGCATCCTATCCAGTAGTGCTCGTCGATATAGAGCACCCGGCAGTCGGTGAGCGGACTGCTGGGCAACCCGCCCTCGAACCGTAACCCGGCACTAAAAGCACCGGGGCACGATAGTTACTGATGAGTCTTGATTGTGGTCCAGGTGCGCGTGCGAATCCGTTCAACTGACGCCGGCATCGGCTCCAGGGGGAACAGCGTCTTGCGTGCCTCGTCCGGTATGTACATGGCGGGATTGTTGCGTATCTCGGCATCCACCAGCGCGGTGGCATCCTTGTTCGGATTGGGGTATCCGATCCTGTTGCTGATCCGGGCGATCACGTCCGGGCGCAGGATGTAGTTGATGAACTCATAGGCTTCTTTTGTATGCGGAGCATTGCTCGGCACCATCATCACGTCCGACCACACCGGCGCGCCCTCCTTGGGCAACGCCATCGCGACCTTGACGCCCTTGCCAGCGGCATCGGCCAGTTGCTTGGCCAACGCCACGCCGCCGGACCAACCCACGGCTACGCAGACATCGCCGTTGGCCAGGTCCATGCCGTAGCGCGATGAACTGAAGTAGTTGATGTAGGGGCGAATCTTCAGCATCGCCGCCTGGGCCTGCGGATAGTCCTCACGCTTCTGGCTATTGGGGTCGAGCCCCTTGTAATGCAAGGCGATGGGGACAATCTCGTTGGCCGCATCCAGGAAGCCGACCCCGCAACTGGCCAGTTTGGACAGGTTCTCTTCGTTGAAAATAATGTCCCAGGTATTCATCTGCACATCGGCGCCGAGCACGTTGCGAACCTTGTCGACGTTATAGCCAATCAACGTGGTGCCCCAAAGATACGGCACGGCGTAGCGGTTACCGGAGTCACCAACGGCTTCCAGGGACTTCATGAACTCGGGGTCCAGGTGCTGCCAGTTGGGCAACTGGCTGCGATCGAGGGGCTGGACGGCACCGGCGGCGATCAGGTGGCTGACGTTGGAGCTGCTCGGATACACCACGTCATACCCGGAGTTGCCGGTCAGCAGCTTGGACTGCAGGGTCTCGACACTGTCGAAAACGTCATAGATCGGGCGGATGCCGGTCTCTTCCTGGAAGCTTTTCAGGATTTCCGGCGGCAAGTACTCGATCCAGTTATAGATCCGCACCGTGCGCTCGTCGGCCATGGCAGCGCCACTGACCAGGCAGGAAACCAAGCCACTCAGCAATGTGTTGCGCAAAAACTTGTTCATGAGGAAACACTCCTGCGCGGCCGCGAAGGCTCGCGACACTTAATAGCGATAGGTAAAAGAGAATTCCAGCGCACTGAACTTCTGATCGTCGCCAAACACCTGCTTGGCCGCTGCCATCGGCTTGACCCAGTTATAGGACAGCGACGTCAACAATGCTTTCGAAGGTGCCCAATCAAGGAAAACGACACTCTCATCGGCAAAACGCCGCGCACTGACCGCAGTCCCCATGTAGTTTTTTTCGTCCAGCCAGAATTGATAGTGGATCGCCCCCAGGGTCAGTGCTTCGTTGAGGTGGGTCCTGAGGGAAAACTGCTGAACGTTTTCGTTGCTGTTGAACAGCAGGTAGTTGCCGACGACATCGCCCACCAACCAGGTTCCCCAGTCGACATAGCCTTTGCTGAGCGGGTCCCAGGACTTCTGGCGATTGTCCGCGAGGTTGTCGTCACCGGAAAAACTTGTGTAGCGGTAACCGATGATCGGCGTCAACGGCAAGGTATCGAAGGCGTAGTCCGCCTGCCCGTACCAGGCCTTGGCATCGTAGTCGACGCCTTCGCCATTGCCGCGTTGCAACGCATATTCGGCATTGAGTGTCAGCGCCGGCAGGCCCGGCACCTTGGCGTTGAGCGCCCGCAGGTTATAGACCTGCATGCCGTCCCGGCGCAGCGGCGTGGCGCCCTTTGGGCCGAGGGAATTGACCTTCATGGCCATGGCCCCCAGCGTCACCTGGTCGTCGAGGTTGTAATCCAGGTTGGCCCCGGTCATCCGGAAGTCGCCCAGATCATCGTCGGTGCGCAAGGTGAATGCCTGGGTTTTCAGCGCGCCATGCTCCCAGGCCAGCACCGCCGAATCCTTGAAGGCGCTTCTCGGCGCAAGCCAGTAGGCGCCGTCCTTGAGCTGGTCGAGGTTGCCGTCCATGACGATGAAGCCGGTGCCGATCATGTAGTTCTGGCGGCCGGCGGTGAATGTCCACTCTCCGGCCCGGAAACCACCGTAGAGTTCTTCGGTGGCCACCTCGCCATCGGAACTGCGGGTGAAACCGCCGGCATCGCCATCACCGAAGGTCGTCGCCCCGACCAGCGAGCCGCCGGCCAGCAGGCTGAAGTCCGGCTCCAGGGCGTATTCCAGCTTGACGCCGGGCTTGACGTAGAACTCCTGCCAGTCGATTTTGCTGCCGCCATTCTTGCGGTTGCGCATGTCGACACGGCCAGCGCCAAAGTTGACGTTGCGCGTGGAAATGGCCGCACCGCCGGCGGTGACGTTGACTTCACCCTTGAGGTTGCCGTCCTCGAAGGTGTAGCCCGCCAGCGCGGCCTGGGTGGTCAAGGGGAGTCCGAACGCTAAGAGCGTACGAGACAGACGCGTCTTGGTAACCATGTGAAGCTCCTGTGTGAGTTATTGTTGTTACAGGGCAGAATGGCGGCGCAAAGCGTCGCCAACACCTGGCCGGGCCAGGTGAACGGAACGCACGATTTCTTGTAGTTGGAGGACGTCAGTCGCTTAGATGCATCGCGATGGCACGCAGCATGCGCACGCTGTCGGCATCGAAAGGGCCGACGGCTTCATTCAGCGAAGACTGCTTGACGATCACCACGCCGGATGGCTTGTCGATGAACAGGTATTGGCCGTGAATGCCACCGGCCATGAGCGCCTGGCTGTGGTCGTTGAAGACGTACCACTGGCTGCGGTAGGAGGCGCCGGGGGTCCAGGCTTCAAAGTCGGGGGATGTGGCGTAGATCGCCGGGTCGGCGCCGGCGGCGATGCGAGCGACCGTCTCGGCCGAGAGCAACTGGCGCCCGTCGTGACAACCGTCATTGGCCAGCAGGCGCCCGAAACGCGCCATGTCGCGCAAGGTGGCGTTAAAACCGGCACCGGCCACGCTGCGACCCCACGGGTCGGCCATGAAGTAGCCGTCGCGCTCACATCCCAGTTGGCTCCAGACATCTTCCAGCAGGTGATGGCAGGCCTTGCCGCTGGCGCGCTCCATGACCCAGGCCAGGGCTTCGGTAGTAGCCGTCACGTAATGAAAGAAACCGCCGTGGTCGCCCTGCTTTCGAAGCGACGGCAGGAATTGGTACAGCGACTCGAACTGGGCGTACTGCGTGGGTGCCGGTTGAAAACCGCAGGCATAACCGTACTGGGAACTCTCTGAGTCCGGGTCCTCGTACACCTCGCTGTAGTGGATGCCCACGGCCATGTCGAACAACTGACGCACGGTTGCGTCCGCGTATGCGCTGCCTTTGAATTCCGGCACGTAGTGGGCGGCGGGGAGCGCTGGATCCAGCACACCGTCGCTGACCAACTGTTCGCCCAGGGTGCCGATCAACGATTTGGTGACCGAGAACATGACATGCCGGTCCTGGGGCTCCTGGCCGTTGAAGTAGCGCTCAAACAGCACGGTGTCGCCCTGCAGGACCACAAAGGCGTCGGTCTGGCTGGCCACCAGATGCTCGAGCACGCTGATGCTCAAGCCGCACTCGCTGTTGAAGTGCAACTCATCCAATGCTTGGGGTGCCTGTTTCAACAGGCTGGCGGCTCCGCCTCCTGCCCGCACATCGATGGAAGGCCGCAGACGCGACAGATTGCGAAACCCCCATTGATTGAACGGCGGTTGCATCCAGTTCTTCCAAGTGACTCTGTATTGCGGTTCAGGTGGGAAACCTTGCATCAGCGAGGGTGCGGTACGTGTGTCGGAGGACGACTCATGAGTCTCCACGTAGAGACTGGCCAGTGAAGGCGCGGTGTTCTGATTCATCAGGTTGGTCCCTGAAAAAATGACTCTGCGTTAAAGCAGATGCAGGCAAATAATTAATCCTCATTTATTTTTTAGTCAATAAATTTTTTAAATCTGGAAAAACAGACCACAGTCCGGCACTCTATGCCGATTGCGCCTTTGACGCTGGATGAGGATGACCGTGAGCGGACTTCGAGAACGCCAGAAAGCCCAACGCCGCCAAGCTATCAGCCAGGCAGCCGTTCAACTGTTCGAACTACAGGGCTTTCAGAACACCACCATTGAGCAGATCGCCAGCCAGGCTGGTGTCTCGGCACCCACGGTATTCAAGTACTTTGGCAGCAAGCAGGAGATACTCCTGGAAATGCTCCAGGAAGCTGACGAACGCGCGCTGCGAGACACACGTAGACTGATCCCCGACATCGAGGATCCAGTCGACACCCTTTGCCACCTTGAAAAACTGTTGACGGGCTATTCCCTGGAGGTCCTGCCAGCAAGCTTATGGCGCGAACTACTGCCACTGATTCTCAGCGGTGGGGATACTGGACTGCCCCAGCGCTACAGGGTCATGAACGATGCCTTACGCGGGGCAATCGCCGACCTGCTGCTGGATCTCCAGAAGGCCGGCAAATTGCGCGCAGACCTGGATGTAGACCTCACAGCCTTCCTGCTCAATGATTACTCGCATCTGCAACTGTTGCGCCTGGTGAGTCAGGACAAACCGGATATCGAGTCTCACTCGTTGCAGGTGCGGCGCGTCACCACCCTGCTATTCCATGGCATGCGCATCTGAGCGAGGCCGTGAAACAGGCAAGCGCCCAGGCTTGCCGGCCCTGACAACCTAGCGAGCATGAAGCTCGACAGCAACGTTTCCCTGCTCGGAAAGTTGAGTGAGGCGCACATCAACAGCGATGAACTGCTGGATCACCGCGGCGTTCATTCGGATGTGATTGCTCAAGCGCTCCGTTGTCAGTTTGCCAGCGCCGGCAATGGCCATCGGCAACATCAACTGATCCGCCAGGCGATGCCCAACCGCTGCATTCGATTGAGCCCACGCAGTGAATTCGTCTACCGCCACGTCAGCTACCTGCTCCGCGCGCTCACGCTCTTGCCCGATGCTCGCGAACACCTCGGTAACGCCAGCTTTCGTGGCAATGATCGACACCACATTACCGGGTCCCGCCTGGTCACCCAGATCGGTTACAGACAGTTCGCGCCGCTCAAGCTTCAGCCTTGCCGAGAGTCGATCGAGTTCTCGATTCCCAATCGAGACAGGAATGCCTGAAACCAGCGCTCCAGCCGAAACGATTGTGACGGGGTCTTGCCCCCCGTCCAGCTCCAGTGGCTTGAGGGTCGAAGGTCGGATAGTGGCTTCAATCTGCCCCCCTCCGCAGGGAACAAAACCATGCTTGATTAGCGCCAACTCCACTTGTGCGCCCATGCGCCGGATCAAAGGCAGCCACGCCTGCTCTATGAAATCGAAAGGCGGAGCCGCTGGATTATGGGTTCCGCCTGTAATCCGGACTGTACTCGGCCCATGAGCTTGCAACAGTGCGGGTAACAGCGTCTGCAATACCAGCATCGTGCTACCCGCCGTACCGATCGCGAACGAATATTCCCCAGCCTTCACGGCCCCAGGACGGAACTCAATAGCTGTCGAATTGAGTTCCGCTCCATGGATCTCAGCGCCGCAGATCTCAGCCGCCGCCCGTACTGCGGTCAGGTGCTGGCGCAACAAACCGGGACGGGAGCGCTTGCCGCGTATCCCTGTCATCCGGAACGCCTGGCCGGTGATCATGGAGAGGCTGAGGGCGGTACGAAGCACCTGCCCTCCTCCATGGGTGCCGTCGATGAGAATCAGATCCTGGCTCATCGGCTCACCCCTTCACGCATACGACTTGGCGCAAGGTATGGACCACTTCAACCAGATCGCGCTGGGCCGCCATTACCGCATCAATGTCCTTGTAAGCCATCGGGATCTCGTCGATGACCGCCGCATCCTTACGGCACTCGACATGGGCGGTCGCCCGCACCTGGTCCGCAACCGTGAACAGCGCCTTCGCCTTGGTACGGCTCATCACCCGACCCGCACCGTGCGAACAACTGCAAAAGGCTTCCTCGTTTCCCAGGCCGCGCACGATGAAACTCTTTGCGCCCATCGACCCGGGAATAATCCCCATCTGCCCCTTCTGCGCCGAGACGGCGCCTTTACGGGTGAGAAGAATGTCCTCCCCGAAGTAGGTGCCCCGCTCCACGTAGTTGTGGTGACAGTCGACGGCGATCAGCCGCGACTCAAAGGGTTTGGTGATAACCGATCGCACGGCATCCAGCACCGCCAGCATCATGACCGCGCGGTTCTGCCTGGCAAAATCCTGGGCCCATTCAACAGCCTCAACGTAGTCATCGAAGCTGGATGTTCCTTCCCGCAGGTAGGCCAGGTCCCGGTCAGGCAGGTTCACCCTGTGGCTGCGCATTTCCTCGCGGGCCTTCTCGATGAAATAGGTACCGATCATGTTCCCTACGCCACGGGAACCGGTATGCAGCATCACCCACACATGCTCGGCTTCGTCCAGGCACACCTCGACGAAGTGGTTACCTGTACCCAGCGTTCCGAGGTGTTTGCGGTTGTTGGATTTTTCAAGGCCAGGATGCTTTTGGGTAATGAGGTCGAAACGCCCTTCAAGTGCTGACCAGGCCTGATCAACGATCGCCGGTGCGGTTTCCCAGGCCCCTTTGTCACGACCACTATGCCCCGAGGTGCGTCCGTGCGGAACAGCCTTCTCGATTGCAGAACGCAGGCCGAACAGATGATCGGGAAGGTCGCTGGCGCGCAGCGAGGTGCGGACAGCCGACATCCCGCAACCGAGGTCGACCCCGACGGCGGCGGGAATGATCGCGCCCTTGGTAGGAATCACGCTCCCGATAGTCGAGCCCTTGCCTAAATGAACGTCGGGCATGACAGCCATGTGCTTGAACACGAACGGCATCTGCGCAGTGTTCATCAGTTGCTGCTTGGCCTCTGGCTCAACAGGGACGCCCCGGGTCCACATTTTGATGGGCTTGCCGTTTTCAACTTCAAGCAGCTCGAAGGTTTGAGTGGTCATTGTTTTTCGCTCCTGTGATTTCTGTTTGGAGCCCTATAGCGAGCGGCATGCCAACGCTACGACTGGCGGATTATTTTTCTTCTATCCAGTTGATACTAAAGGATTTTAGTTAAAGCCCTGTTGATTCCGAGAGGTTGACACTGTCCACTATCAGACCGGATAAATATACTCAGTTATCGTTACCTATCTTTTGAGATATTCAGCAATGCAGGTCAAAAAGACAGTCGCCATTGGAATCCTTGGATCAAAGCTCGACCGCGTCGGCAAGGGGGAGCAGCGCTGCAACAAATGGCGTCCCACCCCCTCGCTTTGCCAACAGCCCGACCTGGTGATTGATCGCCTTGAACTAATTCACGGTGAAGCGCGCCGGGACACCGATCTCGCCCTGAAAGTGGCGGCTGATATTGCCCAAGTCTCGCCAGAAACCGAGGTTCGCCTGCACACCATGGCGATGCGAAACGCCTGGGACTTCGAAGAGGTTTACGCCGCATTACATGACTTCGCAGCTGACTACCCCTTTGACACAGAGGGTGAGGATTATCTCGTTCACATCACAACGGGTACCCACGTCCAGCAAATCGTATGGTTCCTGCTGGCCGAATCCCGGCATATCCCCGCCAGGCTGATCCAGACACAGCCAAGTGGCTTGCGGGATGATGACTCGGCGCCGGCAGGCAAACACGTTATCACCGACCTCGATCTTCAGCGCTACGACCAGATCGCAAAGCGATTCCAAGCGGAGCGACTGGAAGGTACAGAACTGCTCAAGTCCGGCATTGCGACCCGCAACGCGGCGTTCAACCGGACGATAGAACAGATCGAACGGGTCGCCGTGCGATCCCGGGCGCCGATTCTGATCAGCGGCCCTACCGGGGCAGGCAAGTCTTTTCTCGCACGACAGATCTACGAACTCAAACGGGGTCGACATCAGATCGAGGGGCCGTTCGTCGAAGTGAACTGCGCCACGTTGCGCGGTGATACTGCCATGTCGACGCTGTTCGGCCATACGAAAGGCGCGTTCACCGGCGCCCAACAGGCTCGTGAGGGCTTGTTACGCTCGGCTCACAAGGGCGTCTTGTTCCTCGACGAGATCGGAGAATTACCGCTCGACGAGCAGGCGATGCTCCTGAAAGCGATTGAGGAGAAGAGGTTCTTGCCGATGGGGTCTGACAAGGAGGTCGAGTCTGGCTTCACGCTGATAGCGGGCACCAATCGAGACCTGCACGAACGCGTTGTTGAAGGCCGGTTTCGCGAAGACCTGTTGGCCAGAATCAACGTCTGGACTTTTGTGCTGCCCGGGCTCGCCGGCCGGAGCGAGGACATCGAGCCGAACATCGATTTCGAACTGCAGCGGTATGCCCGAGACCACGGCCACATGGTCCGCTTCAACACCGAAGCCCGGCGCCGATATCTGTCCTTTGCTACCACCAGGAATGCCGCCTGGCCAGGAAACTTCCGACAGCTCTCTGCTTCGATCACTCGCATGGCCACACTGGCTGATAGCGGCCGCATCGACATGGCGCTGGTGGAGGACGAGCTGGAACGACTGCGCCTGGATTGGCGGATACCAACCACCTCGGACCCACTGTCCGAGCACTTGGCAAAAGCCGGCCTTGAGATCGACTTGTTTGATCGCCTTCAACTGGAGTCGGTCCTGAAGGTCTGCAGCACAGCGTCAAGCCAGGCGGATGCCGGTCGCAAGCTTTTTTCACAGAGCCGATCAGCCAAGGCCTCGAGTAATGATTCCGATCGAATCCGAAAATTCCTGGCCAGGTTCAACATCACCTGGAGCCAAATCCAGGAGCTTCTGGTGCATCGTCATGGGGGAAGTTGATACGTCACTTTTTTCAATGCCGAGTAAAGCGTCACGCATCGAGTAGGAGGACCGGCAAACATCCTCAACCGAGGGACGGTCATGAGCTGCAATGCACCTTGATAATGCTGCCCGAGGTCACTTTATGCCTGGGCTTGGCCACTCGAATAACCTTGTGGTTACCATCAGCAGTCGTCTCAACGAGCATGCCGTCCATGACCTCCATCACGCTGCGTCCGGCAGCTAGCGCATTGATATAAGCTGAATTGACCGCGCCTTCAGCCAAACCGGATGCACGTTTCCCATCACGGTAAGGCGACGGCACCGTTCCCCATGCAACGGCTCGACGCCTAAAGCTTGTGACTCCCCAATGCCAGATAGCGCTCCGGCGATACCTTGCGAAGTCGAGCCGCCAGATACACGCCAGCCAGCAGGGCCGCGGGAATGATCGCGCAGAGACCGTACGACAAGGCCTGGCTGGCGCCTGTCAGCACATCGAAATGCATCACCGCGATAACCATGACCGCCAATAGCGCAAGGCAAGAGAAACCGGGGAAGATCCGGCCACGCCAGACTCCCAGCTTGAGCTCTGGGTGGCGGCGGGAAAAGGCACATACCGCTGCGGAAGTCAGCGCCATCAGCAAGATCACGCAAAGCGTCGCAAGGTTGGACAGCCAGGCAAACAGTTGCAGGATCGGATCGGCATCCATGGCGGCGAAAATCAACACGACCACGGCGGAGATCAGGCTTTGCAGCGCCGACCCCATATGAGGGCTCTGGTGGACGCGATGAGTCGTCCCCAACTGGCGCGGCAACAAGCCGTCACGTCCGATGGCATAGAAATAACGGGCGGCTGCGTTATGAAAGGCCAGCAGCCCGGCATAGATACTGACCATGAACAGCACCCGGATAATCTGGGTCAGGTACGGGCCGACAAAGTGATCGGACATACCGTAGATAAAGGTCGTGGGGTCCTGCAACGCCTGCAGCATCGGCACGATCTTGTCCGCGCCCACCCCCACCACCATCGACCAGACCGACAGCGCGTAGAACCCACCGATCAGCAATACCGAGCAGTAGGTGGCAACCGGGATGGTCCGTTGCGGGTTCCTGGCCTCTTCGCCATAAATAGTGGTGGCCTCGAAGCCGATGAACGCCGCGAAGCAGAACAGCAAGCCGATCGAGGGTGTGCCGCTGAGCACATGGCTGCGATCAAACGCGTCGAGATTGATTCCGCTGTCACCACCGGATTTCAGAATGGCGAAATCCAGCGCCAGAATCGCCAGGTACTCGGCAATCACAATGACCGACAGTACCCGGGCGGACAGATCGATTTTGCGATAACCCAGAATCGCGACGCTGGCCATCGCCATCAGCGAGTAGGACCACCAAGGCAACACCAGACCGAAGACGCTGGCCATGGTCCCACTGACTACACCACCGAACATGCCGTACAGCCCCACCTGGAGGATGTTGTAGGCAAACATCGCCAACACCCCTGCCGCGCCACCCGCCAGCCCACCCAGGCCCCGGGAGCTGAACGCATAGAAGCCACCGGCATTGGTGACGTGCCGGGACATGGTGGTGTAACCCACCGAGAACATCAGCAAAACCGCCAAGGCCAGAATCAGCAACGCCGGCGTACCGGCGCCGTTACCCAGCATGATGCCGATGGGAAAGCCACCGGCGATGACACTCAGCGGACTCGCCGCCGACACCACGAAGAAGATGATGAAGCCCACACCCAGGGCGCCACGCTTGAGCTCCGTGGAGCTGTTGACCGGCATAAGTACACTCATGTTCTTGACCTTATTGTATGAGGCAGTCGCTGTAGGATCGATGCAGTCATCCACTCACCGGCACCGAATGGCTTGTGTTCACATGCTGGAGCGATCCTATGCCTGCCCATCAACGTCCCACTAACCCAAATCGGTCATCAGACAGCGCTTCCCATGAAAATCCCGGACATGCCTTTCAATACTGTGGCGAGGGAATTTATCTCCTCGCCAAAGGGGTTGTTGTGGGACTTGAATGCGCGCTCAGGCAAGGACGCAATCGGGAATGGTTGCGCGCTTGGTATGGGACGGCAGCTCTGCGAACAGCTCCTGGTATTGCGCCGCGAAGTGGCTGAGGTGATAGAAGCCCCATTGGGCCGCGGCATCGCCGATCGAGAGATGCGACGCCTGGGTGGACATCAAGGTGCGGCGCACGCCATTGAGCCTGACGGAACGCAGGTAGTTCAGCGGCGTCGTCTCGGCCACCGCACGAAAGCTGTTCTGCACGGTACGCCGACTCACCTGGAGTCGCTGGCACAATTCGTCCACGCTGGGCACGTTGTTCATTTCAGCGGTGGTCAGGCGGTGGCATTTCTCGACGATAAAGCTGCGGGTGGAGCTTGTGGTGCGCTGGTACTTGTCGCAGGCCGGATCGGTCATGAGCTGCAGCATTTCGCCGAGCATGGCCTGTTCCAATTCCTGTTCCCATACATTGTCGAGCTCTTCGCTCGCCAGGGCCTGGGAGAATAACGCCAGCAATCGACGACGCGCCTGTGCAAAGTGTGAGGTGGAAACCCTGATCACCGGTTGACGCAGCAACTGGCTGATTTCCTTTGCCGAAGCCGTTTGCGCCAGCGCCTGCTCGAACAATTCACGCTCGAAGGTAATGGACAGCAGTTCCATGCCCATCGGCATATGGAACATGAACTCTTCGCCACCGTGAAGAAAGAACAGGCTGCTGTCATCCACCTCACGCCCTTGCATCCGAATCGCACCTGGGACGTTGATCGGCACCGCGAAGCACATTTTGCCCCGAGGGGCCACGCCGTGCTGCACGACACGCTGATTGATCTGCTCGCGAAAGATGTGGCAATGGGCAGTGGTCAACTGCATGAGCGTACTCTCGGCCGAACCGGCGGTGAGCTGACTGTAGTCTTGACTCCACTCCTGGACGGTAGCGGCATGGAGCTGAACGTCGCGAAAGTGGTTTACATGGATATTTCTCATAATATGAGAAAGCCTCTCAAATATTATTGTTTTTATCCTTACTTATTTGCCGATATTCGCAAAATAAAGGAATTAAGCAAAATTCCATAACGGAATATCACTTGCCACCTTCAGCGCGGTTCACCCATGTGCCGATTCGGGCTACCGCCTGGAGACGCACGCTAGAGATGATCGGCCCACTCCAACCGACATCCAGAGAGACCGTCATGAGTGAAGCCAAACTTGAATCCCTCCACTTCGCGGATGCCCCGCGGATTATTTCGAGCACCCTCCCCGGTCCAATGACCCGCGAGGCCCTGGCGCTGTCGGCGCGTACCGAGTCCATGGCCCGCGGCGGTGGACGCATGCCGGTGGCCATGGACCGGGCGTTCGGCGCGACCTTCAAGGACCCGGACGGCAACACCTACATCGACCTGTCCGCCGGCGTGGGCGTCAGCAGCGTAGGCCGCTGCCACCCGAAAGTGGTGCAGGCCATCCGTGAACAGTCCGAAGTGTTGATGCACGCCCTGGAAGTCAACAGCACCCGACGCACCGAGCTGGCAGCCAAGATATCCGAGATCGCGCCCGATGGCTTGCGCGGCGATTGCACCACCTTCTTTACCCAAAGCGGCAGCGATGCATTGGAGGCCGCGGTCAAGTTCGCCAAGCGCATCACCGGGCGACACCAGATCATTGCCTTCCACGGAGGCTACCACGGCGTGTGGAACGCATCGGGCGCGCTGACGACAGGTACGGCCTACCGCAAGGGCTATGGCGCCATGATGGGCGGTGTCATTCACGCGCCCTACCCTTACGCCTATCGTTTCCCCTTCGACACCACCCATAAAAGCGCCGAGCAGATCGCCGGCGACTACGTCGACTACCTGCTGAACACCCCCTACACCGCCGCCGATGACGTGGCCGCCGTGATCGTCGAGCCGGTGCAGGGCGAAGGCGGCTACGTGCCGCCCTCGCCTGAGTTCCTGCAGCTCCTGCGCAAGGCCTGCGACCGCAGCGGCGCGCTGCTGATCGTCGACGAAGTGCAGTCTGGCGCCGGGCGTACCGGCAAGATGTGGGCGGTCGAGCACTCGGGCGTGAAGCCTGACATGCTCACTTTTGGCAAAGGTATCGGCAGCGACCTGCCCATGGCGGGCCTGATCATGCGCTCGGACCTGGCTGCCGCGATTCCTGACGGCTCGGTGCCCAATACCTTCGCTGCCAACTCGTTGTCCGCCGCCGTGGCGCTGACCAATATCAGCATCCTGCAGGATCCGGAGCTCGACCTGCTCAACCGTGCGCACACCCTGGGGCTGGAGGCGCAAGAGCGGATCCGTGGCTTCAAGAGCCCGTTCGTGGGTGAAGTGCGCGGGCGCGGCCTGATGATCGGCATCGAACTGGTGGAAGACCCGGCCACCAAGGCCCCTCTGGAAGGCGCCAGGATCGGCCAACTCATGGGTTACCTGCTGAACCACGGCGTGCTGATGATTCCCTGCGGTCGCTACAGCAACGTGATGCGTGTCATGCCCTCGCTGACGATCTCGCGCTCGCTGTTCTTCAAGGCGCTGGACATCTTCGGCGACGCCCTGGCCTCCCTCAAGGCATGAAACGGGTCTACCTGACCATTGCACAACATTCGTGGATCCAAACATGACACAGCATCTGAATCACTTCATCGAAGGCGGCTCCTTCGAGGCCTCCGACGGCCGTCGAACGAACCTGATCAACCCCGTGACGGAACAGGTCTACGGCAGCGCCGCGCGCGGCACGGCCGAGGACGTGAGCCGTGCCGTGGCGGCCGCCCGCAATCAGCTTGAACGTGGCGCCTGGAGCCAGCTCGACGGCGCCCAGCGTGGCCGGTTGCTGCTGAAACTGGCGGACCTGGTGGAGCGCGACACCGACTTGCTCGCCGACATGGATGCCGACGCCATCGGTCGCTCGCCGATCGAACCGCGTCGCCTGGATATCCCCAACGTGCTCGCCAACCTGCGTGCCGCCGCCGGTTGGGCCAATCAGCTCGAAGGCCGCACCATCCCCTCCGGTGGCTACTTTGGCACCAGGACCCTTTCATACACGGTACGCGAGCCGGTGGGGGTGGTCGGGGCCATCGTGCCTTGGAATTCACCGCTGATGATTACGGTCTGGAAACTCGCCGCGTTGCTGGCGGCAGGTTGCACCGTGGTGATCAAGCCATCGGAAGAAACACCGCAGTCGGCCCTGCACCTGGCGGCCCTGGCCCAGGAAGCGGGCTTTCCCGACGGTGTGATCAACGTGGTCACCGGCTACGGCAAGGAAGTCGGCCGCGCCCTGTGCGAGCACCCGGATGTCGCCAAGATCAGCTTCACCGGCAGCCCCGAGGCCGGACGCGAGATCCAGCGCACCGCCGGTGTGCTGTTCAAGCGCGTGGCTTTGGAACTGGGCGGTAAGAGCCCACAGATTGTCTTCGACGACGCCCCCTTCGACGATGCGCTGTTTGGTTGTACCCTCGGCCTGTTCGCCAACCAGGGCCAGGTCTGTGCCGCCGGCTCACGCATCCTGGTCCAACGCAGCCTCGCAGAGCGCTTCGCCGCCGCGCTTGCCAATGCCGCGTCTGCCGTCAAAGTGGGTGATCCCCGGCAGCCCGATGTGCAGATGGGACCGGTGGCCAAGAAGGCGCAGTTCGATCGGGTCAACCGCTACATTCAACTGGGCATCGAACAAGGCGCTACGCTGCTGGCCGGCGGAGTATCGAACCCTGAGCAAGGCTGGTTCGTGCGGCCGACGATCTTCGCCAATGCCCGCAATGACATGGCAATCGCCCAGGACGAGATTTTCGGTCCGGTCGGCACGGTGATCGCCTTCGACACTGAAGATGAAGCTGTCGCGCTGGCCAATGACTCCACCTATGGCCTGGCGGCCACGGTGTGGACGAACGACCTGGTGCGAGCGCACCGCGTCGCCGCCGCGGTGAAGGTCGGTGCCGTGGGCGTCAACTGCTGGAGCCCGCTGGATGCCAACCTGCCCTGGGGCGGCGTCAAGGACAGCGGTATTGGCCGTGAAGGAGGGTTTGGCGGCGCACTGGCCTACACCGAGGAAAAGGTCATCACCGTGCTGCTGCCTGCCTGAAAACGATAGTGCATTGAACGAACCACCCTCCAAACCTTGTGAGGCGCCGGGGGTGGACGTTCAGAAGTGCATACCTGATGTTTTTGACGATTGATGAGGCGACTGCGATGAACACCACAAATCAAGAGATAATTGATCGGTATCCGACGTCCCTGCTGCTGTTGCACTGGGTACGCGCCGTGCTCGTAGCCGGCCTCCTCTGGGCAGGCTGGCATATGACCGGGATGAATGACGAAGTGGCAAGCAAGTACGAGCTCTATTACCCCTGGCACAAATCCTTCGGGGTGTTGACGTTCCTGGTCGTGCTGGTTCAGATCGCCCTGCGCTACATGACGCCCAGGTTGCCGAAGCCGCTGCACACGCTGACCGGGCCTGAACAGGTGATGTCAAACCTTGTGCAACGGGCCATGTATGGGCTGCTCGTGATCGTGCCGTTGATGGGTTACTCCATGTCCAGCACTTACACCATGAGCGACGGGGTGTTCTTTTTCGGGGTCAACCTACCGGAGCTCCTGTCGAAAAATGACGATTGGTTCGTCGTGTTCCAATGGCTGCACAAAGTCCTCGCGTATACCCTGCTTGGCCTGATCCTGCTGCACATTGCGGGCGCCCTCAAGCACCGGTTCCTCGACCGTGATCCTCGAAAAGACGTGCTGCGTCGCATGATTTGACTGGATAAGGCGTGGGCGCAAGACGTCCACGCCTTTATGTGCAAAGCGCTAGCCGACCATCACCTTCCGGCCCTGGGCGTCTCCGAGGGCGACTCACCGAATAGCTCCTTGTAATGCGTAGCGAAGTGGCTCAGGTGAAAGAATCCCATCGCCACGGCGATCTCACCGACGTTCTGCGTGTTTGCCTGGGTGCTGATCAAACGCCGCCGTACTGCATTGAGCCTCAGGTTGCGCAGATATTCGACCGGACGTATCCCGGTCACTGCCTGGAAGCTGTTTTGCAGGGTCCTGCGGCTGACCCGCAGTTGCTCGCACAAATCGAGAATGCTCAGTGATGTATCACCGCTGTCGCCGACCAGCTCCTGGCAGCGCTTGACCAGATAGGCGCTGACCGCAAAGTTACCGCGCCGACCCCGGACTTCGTCCGAGGCATGGCTGAACAGATCGAGGAAGGCGTTGAGCAGGACGTCCTCGAGCATTTTTTCCGAGGCCGGATTCACTGCGTCTGCCTGTGCCAAAAGGTGACGAAACAGCGGATGAATGCTCTGTTGTACCCGCAGCAGGACCGCTTCATCCACGCTGACCTGGGAGACGTTTTTCAAGCGCTTGAGCTGGTCCTCTGGCAATTCATAGGCCGCCAGCCTGGCGAACCGCACCATGTCGACATTGATCGCGAAGAAGCGCGTCCCTTGCGGGGCATGCAAGACAAAGTCTTCTTCATCGCGCAACAGCACCACGTTGTGAGCGTCGACCTGATGCCCCTGGACCACCGGGGCGCTGCCCAGCGACATGGCAATGCACAGGCGTCCCTTTGGCGCGCAGCCGCGCTGCACAACGCGTTTGTCCAGCACTTCCTGGAAGATCTGAAAGCGCTCGGCGCAAATGTGCTGCAGCTCACTGGAAAGACAGCCGCGACCAAGTTGGTCATAGACCTGCTGCCAGCCCAGGATCGAACCGGCATGCTGTTGAGGATCATTGAAGGTACGGACTTCGGCGAGCATGATCAGTGTTCCTCGCTGGCCGGCATTTTTTCTACCGGCCGTTCATAAGGTGCTCGATCGTCCATGACAGCGAAAGGGTCTACGGGGCGCCAGCGCCGGCCTGGAAAATCAAAGCCAGTTCCGTGCCAAGCATGTGCAGACGGTACTCGGCGGGCAGGATGTCCATCGGCGGCAGCAATGCGCCGGACAGTACGACCTGTCCCGCTTCAAGGTGCTGCCCGTCCGCCAGCAATCGCCGGATCAGCCAGCAGAGATTGACCTGGGGTGTGTCTTCCCGCGCGTGGGTATCACCGCTACCGCAGGCCACCCCGTCTCGTTCCAGGCAATAGCTCAGATGGGGCATCTGGCCCGGCTCGAACTCAATGCACGGGCCCACGCAGTACAACGCCGCCGCCGCGTTGTCGGCCAGAAACGCCCCGACGCCGAAGCTCCAGCCCTGCCATCGACAATCGGCGATCTCGAAGGCCGGGGCGACCGCTGAGACACAGGCCAGGATTTCCTCGTCGCTGTGCTCGCCCGGCTCCAGGGTGCGCCCCAGGAAACACGCCAGCTCGATCTCCAGCTTGGGCTGGATCAGACTCGCCAGGTCCACCGAACGGCCTGGCTCGACAACCATGGCGTCGGTAAGGGCACCCAGCACTGGTTCGTCGATACCCATCCGCTTCTGCGCTGCGCTACCAGCGAAGGCCACCTTCCAGCCGCTCAGTTGCTCGCCACGGGCCTGACGCTGATGCAACGCTTCGCGCTGCATGGCGTAGCCTGTCGGCAGGTCGAACGCCTCGGGGCGCAAGGCCGGCAGCGCCTGCGCCGACACTGTTGCCTGGTGGAGCTGGCCCAGCAGTTCATCCCACTGCTTCATGAGAGTTGCTCCGCCAGTTTGCGCAGTACGCCGTCCAGTCGCTCAGGCGTGGTAATTGCGGCAACGAAGCGGTCCGGCCGCACCACCACGACGCAATCCCGCACCTTGGCAAACCATTCTCCGAGACGGTTATCGACGTCCTCGACGCAGATGGCTTGGGGGGCGGACAACGGTTGGTTACGGCCTTTTCCGCTACGGGAACGGTTGATCTGAATGAAGCGGGTGTCCCAGCGCGCCCAGTAGGCCCTAGTTTCCTCGCTGAGGGGCTCGCTCGGATTGACCCGATAGCCCAGCACCGCATAGGAGTGGCCCAGCACCTCGTCCAGACGCCGTCGCTGGCCTTGCTCATCTTCGATGGTCGGTTGGATGAACAACTGCCCTACGAGGTCATCTTCGTGCAGTTCCGCACGTTCGTGATGCACCAGGCCCTTGGTAATGGTCGCCTTGGGTTTGAACTTGAATTCCAGCAAGTGCGAGCGCAGGTTGTCGACGCTGTTGACGGCCTGGAACAGCCAGTCCCGCACGCCCGCCATCAGCGGATTGGTCAGGCCCAGCACCGCGCCCATGTTGTCGGCCAGGGCAATGAGGTCGGTCGCATGCCCGCGCCGCTCCTGATCATAACTCGCCAGAATCGATGCCGAGGCGCGTCCCTGGATGATGGCGGCGATTTTCCAGGCGATGTTCGCGACATCCCGCAGGCCCGAGTTGAGCCCCTGCCCGGCCCACGGCGGGGAAATGTGCGCCGCATCCCCCACCAGTGCCACGCGCCCCTCGACAAACCGCGCCGCGACCCGGGAGTTATGGGTGTAGGCGCGGATGCGGATGATTTCCAGTTGATCGACAGCATTGCCGATGTGCCCGCGGATCAGCTCGCGGATGGTCGCTTCCTCGCACATCGTGTTTTCATCTTCGCCCTCCAGGAGCATGAACTCCCAGCGGCGTTGCTGATACGGCAGGTAGATGCAGACGAAGGGCCGTTGAGGATCGGCATGCAAGGCCGTATAGGGCGCATCCAGGGTGTCGTTGGCCGTATCGACCACCACCCATTTGCGCGGATGGGTCAGGCCCAGCAATTCGATGCCGAGTTTCTTGCGCACGCTGGAACGCCCGCCATCGGCGCCGATCACGTATTGCGCCTGCAACTGGTACAGCTCGCCCTGGGCATCGCGCACCTGCAACGTCACCCCTTGCGCATCCTGCTCCAGATCGAGCATTTCGTGCCCCTGGCGCAACTCGACGCCCGGATGCCGGCCCAGTTGTTCGCGCAGCGTCCCTTCCAGCAACTGCTGCATGAAGATATTACGCATCGGCCAGCCATAGTGGGCGGTGCTCGGCTTGACTTCGGCAAAGCACACGCCGCGGGCGTTGTAGTAGCGCAAGGGCACGTTGCAGATCATGTCCCGCGTAGCCAGCTCGGCGATGTCGATGCCCTGCAACACACGCAGCGCCTCATCATCCATGCCCACCGCTCGGGGATACGGCAGTATGCCGTCCGCCAGCTCGAGGACGACGCAGTCGATGCCGTACAGCCCCATGTAATGCGCGGCGGTGATCCCGTTCGGGCCTCCGCCCACGATGACCACCTGGGTTTTGTCCTGCTTCATCACGCTTCACCGCTTCGTTGTTGTGGTTGTAGGTGTTGGCCGTGCAAGTAGTCCCTGACGACACGGTTGAACGCCGTTCCCTGGTCATCATGGACGTAATGACTGGCGTCGGCGATCTCCGTGGTGTGCACCCGCGGATTGGCGACCTTCATCGCCTCCAGGGTCGCCGCCGGAAGAAAGTCGGAGCGCCCGCCACGGATGAACAGCGTCGGACAATCCAGCGCCCGCACCGCCGGCCACAGGTCCGTCGGTGTGATACTCAGGCGCGCCTGGGCAATGCCCTGTTGATCGTGACGCCACTCGATGCCTTCGAGGGTTTCTTTCATGGAATACGTCAACCTGGACGCCAGCGCTTCCAGGGACAGCCCCGGACGCGCCTTTTGCCAGAACTGAGCGGCACTTTCCCAGTCGGGAAAACACAGGGGCGTGTCGCTCATCTCGCGGCGAATGCGCTCGGCACCGTCGCCGCTGATCGAGGAACCGGGGCCGATGTCCTCGATCACCAGCGCCTGGAGCCGCCCCGGGTTAAGCCGGGCATACTCCAGCGCATTGGTACCACCGAGGGAGTGCCCCACCAGGACAAACTGCTGCAACCCCAGGTGTGCCACCAGGTCTTCCAGATCGCTGACGTAGGCCTCGGTCCGGTAGGTGCTGGCAGGCGCCCACTCACTGTGTCCACGACCGCGCTGGTCCAGGGCATAACAACAATAGTGCTCACCCAACGCATCGGCCAGGGCTTGCCAGGTCTGGGCATAGGATCGCAGCCCATGGAGCAGCACCACCGGGATGCCTGACGGGCTGCCCCAGGACAGATAGTGCAGGCGCATCCCCGTTCGATTGCTGAAGAAATGGCTGTTTGTGGACATTCGCTTGGCTCCCACGGTCAACGCCCTCAATACAAGCCGTCGTTGCCCTTGACGTCCTCGGCTTGCAGGCCGCCCAGACGCGCATGCAAACGCCCACGGGTGGCGAAGGCCCAGATGATGACCAGTTCGTCAGCCGAAGGACCGTCGCCAAACGAAAGCGAAATGCTGTCGTAGTGAGAGCGCACATACAGTGCATCCTTATGAGCCAGCGGCACGTCGATGGTCACGCCAGGGCCACCGCGCTTGCCGGTGGACGGTACCCAGGACTTACCGCCGCCCAGGGCGACGCGAATCGGATCCGCCGCCGGATTGGTCAGCAGCGCATTGCCATGCTCGTACTCACCCTGGCTGCCCACCAGGCACGCCTTGCCGTAGCTGACGATCTCGTGCTCGCCGGCCAGTGCCTGGATGCGCCGACCGAACTCCTGGCCCAGCAAGGGTGACGGCTCGATCAACTCGGCCAGGCTTTCGCTGTAGCGTCCGGCATAGGGGTTGGCGATCACGGCGCCAATGGCGTATTTGAACAACGGTTCGCCGTCGGCCAGCCGGCCACTTTCGTTGGCCAGGGTTTCTTCGACAAAGCTGTACCATTTGCGGATGTGGTAAGTGGCGAAGTTTGCGGTTTTCATTGATCGGTGCTCTTTCAAAGTGGATCGAGATCGAACTTGCGGCTCGGCGCGCCGGCGGCCTTGAAACGGGCCTTGCCGCGCTCATCGTCGTGTTCGGTTTCGAGGAAGAATTCCATGCGGTTGCCGTCGGGGTCGTTGAAGTACACACCGTTGCCGATTTCGTGATCGGTGATTTTCACCACTTCGATCCCCTTGCCGAGCAACATGCCGTAGAGCTGGCGCAGTGTGGTCATGTCACCGGCGATTTCCAGCCCGTAGTGCTGCAGTCCCAGGCCGCCCTGATGGGCCCCCGGCTCGGCACGGAGCAACGCGATGTCGTGGTGCTTGGCACCGAACGCCATCATGATCCAGCTGTCCCCCCGGGCACTTTCATGCATGCCCAGAACATCGGCGTACCAGCGTGCCGATGTTTCCGGGTCGCGCACGAACAGCGACAGGTGAGTACGAACGACCTCGACTTTCATCGCGCGATACCTCAGTTCTTGATGATGGATTGATGCCCGGACTTGATCTGCGCCACCGCCGGTGTCCAGAGCACATCGGCGATTTCACTGAACTCACGCCACTGCTTCTGCCAACCGTCACCGCCGTTCTCGGAAGTGAACAGGTGCCCGTACTTGGTGCCGGCGACGATCTGGCGCGGGTCAGCCGGGTTGCAGGCAATCGCCCAGATGCACGAGTTGGGTTGTTGCGACAGTGGCAACACCTCCCAACTGACCGCCGCATCGCGGGAGATCAGCACCTTGCTGGTGGTACCGGGGGTGCCGTCGGAAATGCTCAGGTACAGCGTGCTCTCACTGCCCAGCGGTGCGTTCATGGCCCGCACGTAGTACAAGCCGAAGGTTTCGCGGGCCACGATGCCGGTCCAGGTCTGTCCTTCATCGAGGCTGCGGTAGACCGCGTTGACGCACACCACCACGATGACCTTCTGCCCGTGGTTGGGCAGCACCAGGATGTTGTGAACGTCCGAGTTGAAGTCCCACAACAGCCGGTCGTCGACACGGGTCCAACTGTCGCCGCCATCGCGGCTATGGAACAGACCGCCCTCCTCCAGGCCGAACCAGAGCTGGTTACGATCGGTCGGGTCGTAGGCGAAGGCCAGCAAGCGCGGCCGACTGACACCCTCGCAGAACTCTGGAATGTCTACCGGGGCACGGTCCCAGCTCTGGCCGCCATCGAGGGTGCGCCAGAGCACGGCACGGGAAGGTGCGCCCGTACCGACGAAAATACGCTGGGCATCCGCAGGGTCCACGGCGACCTTCCACACGGTCTGGCCGTTGAACGGCGAGTCCACCCGCTGCCAGTGACCACCGGTGTCATGGCTGACGCACAGGCCGACGTCGGTGCCGGCGTAGATCACTTCGGGCGTACCGGGATGGACGCTCAGGGACCGGGTGATTGCATCGAACTCCAGGTCCTGTCCCAGGCCCAGGCGGTGCCAGGTGCGGCCGTCGTCGGCGCTGCGGATCACCGCCTGCCCGATGGTGGCGACCAAAAGGGTTCCGTTACTCATCGCTGCTGCTCCTCAAATGAAGATGCCACGTGTCAGGCCGCCATCGATGCCGATGGACTCGCCCGTCACCGCGCCGGCCTTGGGCGATGCCAGGAAGCCGATCAGCCAGCCCATTTCGATGGGCGCCAACGTGCGGCGGATCGGCGTCGCGTCGATGTAGCCCTGCTCGACCTGCCCCGGCGTCTTGCCCTGCTTGATCCCTTCGCGTTCGTACAGCTCCTGGATGTGCGGGGTGTCCACCACACCGGGGTGGATCAGGTTGACGGTGATGCCGGCAGGGCCGAGCTGATCGGAGAGCGTCTTGGTCATGTGGGCGATGGCCAGGTTGCGCATCCCCGAAAGCACCTTACTGCCGCGACCGGTCAGGCCACCGATGTTGATGATGCGACCGAAGCCGCCCGCCTTCATGTGCGGCGTCACAGCCTTGGCACAACGGAAATAACCGATGACCTTGGTGTTGAGGTCCGAGAGCAGCTCATCGTCGCCCGCATGTTCGATGTCATTGCGCACCACGCCGGACGGCGCCGCGGCACCGTTGACCAGGATGTCGATACGGCCGAAGTGCTTGTGGGCGGCCTGCACCATATCGGACACGGCCGACATCTGGTTGGTGTCACAGTACAGCGGCAGCACTTCGTTGCCGGTCTCTGCGCTGATTTCCTCGGCAGCTTGCTCGAGGTATTCCATGCGCCGCGCGCAGATCACCACCTTGCAACCTTCCTGGGACAGAAAGCGTGCGACTTCCTTGCCGATGCCCATGCCACCGCCGGTGACGATGGCCACGCGGCCTTGTAATTCCAGATCCATAGCAGTTCCTCTTGTGATTGTTCGGCTCAGGCGAGATCGACAAAGACACTTTTGGTTTCGGTGTAGGCATCGATCACGTTCTTGCTCATTTCCCGTCCCCACCCGGATTGTTTGTAACCACCGAATGGCGAGGCCGGGTCGACGACGTTCCAACAGTTGATCCACACCGAGCCGGCCTTCAGCTGCGCGGCCACGCGATGGGCAGAGCGCAGGTCGCGGGTCCAGAGACCGGCCGCCAGGCCGTAGGGCGAGTCGTTGGCCCGCAGGACCAGCTCATCGACTTCGGTCCAGCTCATGACGGTCAGCACCGGGCCGAAGATTTCCTCACGGGCAACGCAGGCCCGCTCGGCACGGTCAAGGAACACGCTGGGCTGGATGAAGTGGCCGCGCTCCAGGTGGGCCGGACGGTCGCCGCCGCAGATCAGCTCGGCGCCTTCTTCCTGGCCCCGTTGCAGGTAGCCACGGACCGAGCCCAGTTGGCGGGCCGACACCAGCGGCCCCATGCTGTTGGCCGGATCCAGCCCGGGGCCCAACACATGGGCGGCGGCGTGGCGCTGGAGTTCTTCCAGTACCTGGTCGAGGACGCTGGCGTGCACGTAGAGACGTGAACCAGCGGTGCACACCTGTCCCTGGTTGTAGAAAATGCCATCGGCGGCACCCTTGGCGGCGCGCACGATATCGGCGTCCGGCAAGATGATGTTGGGCGACTTGCCCCCCAGCTCCAGGGAGACCTTTTTCATGTTGCCGGTGGCCGCTTGAGCGATCAGCCGACCGACCTGGGTCGAACCGGTAAAGGCGATCTTGTCCACATCCGCATGCCCGGCCAGCGGCGCGCCGGTATGGGCACCAAGCCCGGTGACCAGGTTGACCACCCCGGCCGGGAAGCCGGCGGCTTCGATCAACTGCACCAGACGAATCGCAACCAGGGGCGTCTGTTCCGCCGGCTTGAGCACCGCGACGCAACCGGTCGCCAGCACCGGGCCGAGCTTCCACACGCACATGGTCAGCGGGAAGTTCCACGGCACGATCAGCGCGCAGACGCCCACGGGCTCCCGCACGGTGTAATTGAGCATCGGTGCGCCGCTGGCGGGCGACACCGGATGCGTGCTGCCTTCGATCTTGGTCGGCCAACCGGCAAAGTAGCGGATGATGTTGGCCGCACTGGCTGCCTCACCACGGGCGTTGGCAATCGGCTTGCCGTTCTCCAGCGTGATCAACTGGGCCAGTTCTTCGCGGTGCTGATCCAGCAATTCCGCCAAGCGGAACAGCAACAGGCCCCGCTGGGCCGGTGAATGCTGCGCCCACGGTCCGGTGAAGGCAGCGCGAGCTGCCGCGACCGCAGCGTCGACATCGCGTTCGTCGCCCTCGGCCACTTCAGCCACGCTGGATTCGCTGGCCGGGTTTTCCACGGCAAACCGGCGACCGCCGGCGGCGTCCTGCCAGGTGCCGCCAATGAACAGGCGGCCGGGTTGCGATAGGAACTTCTCGACGGCAGGCAACAATTGGATCTGGCTCATATCCCCTCCTTCACAGCGCCATTTCAATCAGGCAAGGACCGCCATCGGCGGCAGCATTGGCCAAGGCGCGTTGCAATTCGGCATTGGTGTGTACTGTGCTCGCCGCCAGGCCGTAGCCCTTGGCCAGGGCCTTCCAATCGATACGAGGACGGTCGAGCACGGTCAGGCTCAGCGCTTCGGGACCGAGGTCGGTCATGCCAAACCGGCGCAATTCGTTCTGCAGGATCGCGTAGCGATGGTTGGCCGCGATCAGGATCACCACCGGCAGCTGTTCGCGGGCGATGCTCCACAGGGTTTGAATGGTGTACTGGGCACTGCCGTCCGATTGCAGGCAGAACACCCGGTTGCCCCGCTCGGCCAGCGCTGCGCCGAACCCCACCGGAATGCCCTGGCCGATGGCGCCCCCGGTGTTGGTCAGCACCCGGTGCCGCGCGGCACGGGCCGAAGCGGTGAAGAACGGGTAACCGCAGGTGCCACCTTCGACCGAGACAATGCAGTCGTCCGGCAGCGAGGCGGCCAACACCTGCCCTATCGACTGCGGGGTCAGCTCAGCGGTGGCGGGCGGCAACTCGACCCCCATCGGCGTCGGCACGAAGGCCGGTGCTTCCAATGCGTCGGCCAGCGCGGTGAGCGCACCGGCAACGTCATCCCCGACGTCAGCCAGGTAAAGCAGGCGATCACGTTCGGCCAGGCGAGAAGGAATACCTTCGTAACCGAAATAACTGATCGGTTCCGGGATACCGGCACACACCACCGCGTCGTATTGGTCCAGGACGCCGATGGCCACCTCGGGGAAATAGGGCAAGCGGTCCAGGTCCGGCAGGCCGCCGCCGCGATAGCTCATGCGCGGGAAGGTTTCGGCGAACAGATGCACACCGGGCAGTTGCGCCAGGCGCCCTGCCGCTTCAAGGCCTGCGACCGACAAGCCCTGGTCGCCGACGACGAACACCAGGCGCTGACCATTGCGCAGCGCCTGGGCGACGGCTTCGATCCGATCACCGGCAAACCGCCGAACCGGTGCGTGCAAGGTCGTGAAGGCCCGTTCCTGCGCCACTTCGTTGGCTTGCAGGTCCATCGGCAGGATCAGGCTGGCGATCTGGCCCTTGGCTTGCCAGGCAGACCGCACGGCCTCCTGGAAATCTTCGCCAATGCCCGATGCCGTGCGCGAGGTACGCACCCAACCGGAGACACTCCCGGCCAGTGCCTGGATATCACTGGCGAGCGGCGGATCGTAGTTGACGTGCCATGACGCGTGATCGCCGATGACGTTGACAATCGGCGTGTTGGCGCGACGGGCGTTGTGCAGGTTGGCAATGCCGTTGGCGAAACCAGGCCCCAGGTGCGTCAAGGTCATCGCCGGCTTGCCGGCAATCCGCCCGTATCCGTCCGCGGCGCCGGTGCACACACCTTCGAACAGTGACAGAACCGGCTTGAGGGCCGGAGCGCTGGCCATGGCGGCCACCAAGGGGATTTCGGTCGTTCCGGGATTGGCAAAGCAGTACTCGATACCGCTCGCCACCGCCGCCTTCACTATCAATTGCGCGCCATTCATTTCCAGCCCTCTTGTTCGAGCGTTTGCAATGGCTGAGATTTATCACACACAAAAACCAACATAACAAGCACTTTATTTTCATAAAACTCGTATTTTGAGATTAATGTGTATTTATTGAGCGTACAAACTGGCAAATACGCTTGCATTTCTCAAGCCCTGGGGTAACGTGGCAGCGCATCTGTCAGCCGCTGAGCAGGCTTTCCATCCCAGGCGCGTCTACCTATAGTGCTCACCAAACGGCCAGCCACGCGCCCTTCCCCTTTAGGAGCCAAATGAGCAGTCTGAGTAAAATGTTGAGTGTCCTGGACCTGTTCGGCCCGCAACGGCTGAAGATCGACCCCGACACCATTGCCGAGCACATGGGCCTTTCACGGGCGACCGTGTATCGCTACGTCAAGGACCTGTGCGACGCGGGTCTGCTGAGCCGGGTGGACGCCGGCAGCTACGGCCTGGGGCCTCGGATCATCGAGCTGGACTGGATGATGCGGCAGTACGACCCGATCCTCGTAGCCGGTCGCGAGCTGATGCACCAGCTGTCCGAAGAAACCGGCCTGGCGGTGTTCGCCAGCGTTTTCTATGACGGTCACATCATCAACACCTACATTGCCGAGCCCACCGACACCTACCAATTTGCATTCGGTCGCGGCCAACCGCTGCCGTTTTTTCGCGGTGCGCAGTCCAAGGTCCTGATCGCCTTTCAGAAGAGCCGGCGCCTGCAACGCCTGTACGACGAGCACATGGCCAACGACCCGGAAAACCCCTATGACTGGGCAAGCTTTTCCAAAGCGGCGAAGAAGATCCGCAAGGACGGTTACTGCCTGACCCACGACGAACTCAACCAGGGGCTGACCGGTATCGCGGCGCCGATCATCAATCCCGGGATCGACGAGGTGGTGGGCAGCCTTTCTGCGGTCGGCAGCAGCCAAAGCTTCAAGCTGCTGCGCCAGGAAACGGTGGTTGAAATGGTGATGGACACCAGCCGGCGTATCGCCGAAAAAATGCAACACCCACCCGCTCCTCTCCAGCGCTAGGCTGCGGCGCGACTCATAACCGCAGCCCCTGCATCAAAATGGAACAGCCACGGTCACCTGGCTGTACAGGTTGGTGCCGTTGCCTGTCGCTTGATTACCGCCGCTTGTCGAGTCCCGGTCCGGTTTGTAGAGACCTACGAGCGGGGTGATGATCAGGTGTGGATTGACGGCCCACTCGGCATAGACATCCAGCTCCCGGGCATCGAGGTTCAACGCATTGCTTTTACGCACCGTGTTGAAGTCGAAGAACAGCACGCCGAGGGTCAGGTTTTCCAGCGGCGTCGCCTTCAGGCCGACGTGGTGAATGGCCGTATTGCTGTTGAATGGCCCGGCGTAGTTACCGGCGACTTCGCCCTGGAACCAGGTCCCGTAGCCGGTACTCTGGCCGGTAAACAGCGAGTCCCATTTCTGCGAGTAGCGGGTATAGCGGTACGTCAGCTTCGGCGCCCAGGCCACGTCCGCAAAGGTGTATCCGGCCTCGGCGTACCAGGCTTTCTCGGGACCGGCGTCCTTGTCTTGCCAGGCGTATTCAAACGCCAGGCTGGCGTTCTCGATGCCAGCATCCCCCTCACCGCGAACGCTGTAGATATCCATCCCTTCGCGTTGCTTCTGAAAATCACTGGCCCAGCGGTCATTCACGTCAAGGCCATGCACCCACGTCAGCCCTAGCGTTCCGGCCTTGGCGGTGTAGTCCAGGGTCGCGGCGGCCAGTTCGGTTTCGGCCTGGGCGCGGTTGTCGGACTTGAGCCACGCCACGCTGCCATGCACGCCGTCCTGCCCGCCCAGGCGCACCACGGCGGTTTGATCGAAAGCGTGTCGGGCGGCCAGGTAATAGGCACCACCTCGGTTCAGGCGTCCATCGGCGGGGCCTTTGCCCAGGTTCGGTCCGTCATCGTTGATCAAGAATCCCCTGCCCAGCTTGACCACCTGGCGCCCGCCCGAGATGTCGACGCCGTCCTGGCCCAACAGCGGGAACAGATCGGCGGAACGCCAGCCCAGATAGGCATCTTCAATTTTCGTGGTCCGTTCGGTTCCCAGGCTGTTTCCTGCTGCGTCACCGTCCCCCCAGGTCGCGGAACTCACCAGGCTGAATGCACCGTAGGCGGTTCCATGGCCGGCCAAGGCCTGGTCGCCACTCAAGCCATATTTGATGAAACCTTCCCGCCAGGTGGATCCGCCCGGCGTACCGTCGTAGTTCTTGCGGCTGTTGAAATGGCCGAATACCGCCAGCACGTCGGCGTTGAGATGACTGTCGTCGTCGGCATACAGCTCATAGGCCTGGGCCTGGCCCATGGTGCAGAACGCCAATGTGCAGGCGAGACTGCCGCCGAAAAACTCAATACGCGATGGATACCGCATGGCTGAAGCTCCTTGTGGTGCGCCTTTCAAAGGCTGTCTTGGTGATTCGTGAAGCCGGCGCAGCTCACTGCGCCGGCTTTGCAGGGTCAACGGCAGGTGGCGAAAGCGCTGTCGAGGGCCTGAACCATTGCGCCAGCTTCTTCAGAGGTGAGGGTCAGCGGCGGCGACAGGACGATCTTGTTGCCTATCGGGCGCACCAGCACACCGCCACGGCGCGCTTCGTCGGCAATGCGACTGGCAAGGCCCGTCGCCGGATCGAGGGGTTCGCGGGTAGCCTTGTCGACCACCAGGTCGAGGGCAATCATCAATCCCTTGCCCCGAACCTCGCCGACCAGCGCGTAGCGATCGGTCATCGGTTGCAATTGCTCCAGCAACTGGGCACCGATTTTCCCGGCGTTGCCCGGCAAGTCCTCGGACTCGACAATATCCAGCACCGCCAGGGCCGCGGCACACGCGGTTGGATGGCCGCTGTAGGTGTAGCCGTGCATGATCACACTGCTGAACCCCGGCCCGTTCTCGATGGTATCGGCGATGCGTTGGTTGAACACCGTGGCCCCCATTGGGATGTAACCGGCGGTGATGCCTTTGGCCAGGCACAGCACGTCCGGCGCGACGCCCCAACCACGACTGCCGAGCATGCAGCCGGAGCGCCCGAACCCCGTCACCACTTCATCGGCAATCAACAGGATGCCGTGGCGATCGCAGACTTCACGCAGTCGCTTCCAGTAGTTCGCCGGCGGCACGATGACGCCACCCGCCCCCTGCACCGGTTCGGCGATCAGCGCTGCGATAGTCTGCGAGCCCAACAGCGCGATCTGGTCTTCCAACTGGCGGATGCAATGGGCGGTCAGCTCTTCCGGATCGCGGCAATCCCAGGGGTTGCGATACAGCCACGGCGTATCGAGCAAATGGCAACCCGCGAGCAATTGCCCGTGGTTGTAGTGATAGACACCGTTGCCGCCCACCGAGGTGCCGCCCATGTGCACGCCGTGGTAGCCGTTGCGCAACGACAGGAAACGGGTACGCCCCGGCTCGCCGCTGGCGATCCAGTACTGACGGGCCATTTTCAATGCCGTCTCCACCGCATCCGAACCGCCGGCGCTGAACAGCACCCGGGCCATGTTCTCCTGGGCAAACATCGCGATCAGTCGCTCAGCCAGGTCGAATACCCGCGGATGGGCGATGCCATCGAACGTCTGGTAATACGCCAGTTCGTCCAGTTGCGCGGCAATGGCGGCCTTCACCGAAGCCCGATTGTGGCCCACGTTCACGTTCCACAAACCGCCAACACCATCAAGCATGCGATGGCCGTCGATGTCGGTGATGTAGTTGCCGTCGCCTTTGGCGATGATCAGGGTTTTCGAGCGCTGCGCCGGTGCCGCGGAACTCATCGGGTGCCAGAACTTCTTCTGCGCGGTCTTGTATTTCTCATACATGATTCAAGTCCTCACTCAGTTTCACGGGTGCGTACAAACAGCAGTTGCTGGCCTGTGAACTCCAGCAACCCTTCAAGGCCGAACTCGACACCGAACCCGGACATCTTGCTGCCGCCAAAAGGCGTATTCGGCTGGATCTGCGCATGGCAGTTGACCCAGGCCACGCCGCTTTCCAGGCGACTGGCCAAGGCCTGTGCCTGCTTGACGTCGCTGCCCCATACCGAGCCCCCCAAGCCCATGTCGCTGGCATTGGCGCGACGCAGGACATCCTCGACATCCTGATAGGCAATCAGCGGCAGCACTGGACCGAACTGCTCTTCATCGACCAGGCGCTGCCCGTCCGTCACATCGGCCACCAGGGTCGGCGGATAGAAAAAGCCCGGCCGATCCAGACGTGCACCGCCGCACAGCACGCGAGCCCCATGGGCGCGGGCGTCGGCCACCAGTGCCTCGACCAGTTCCAGCTGTTCAAGGTTCTGCACCGGACCGAAGGTGACCCCGGGTTCCAGGCCGTCGCCCACCACCTGACGCGCTGCGATCTGCACCAGCGCATCGGCAAAGGCCTCGTACTGGGACTGGTGGATATACAGGCGCTTGAGGGCGGCGCAGGTCTGGCCCATGTTCAGGAAAGCCGCCTGGAAAATCTCCTCGGCCACGGCCTCCACCGACGTACCGGGCAAGACGATGGCGGCATCGTTGCCCCCCAGCTCCAGCGTCAGGCGCTTGAGATTGCCGGCGGCGCCACGCATCACGCTCTGGCCGGTGGCGGTCGAGCCGGTGAATACGACCTTGTGGATGCCGGCGTGGGCGGTGATCGCACTGCCGAAACCCTGCTCGCCCGTCACGACGTTGATCACGCCCTTGGGCACATGACGGGCGATGATGTGCACCAGGCTCAGGGTGCTCAAAGGCGTGAGGCTGGACGGTTTGCTGATCACACAATTGCCCGCACGCAGCGCCGGCATGATGTGCCAGATGGCGATCATGAACGGCCAGTTCCAAGGGGTGATCGAAGCCACCACGCCCAACGGCTTGCGGTGCAGCTCGATGCGCTGGGTCGGGGTTTCTTCCACCGGCTCCACCGGAATCTGCTGTTCGGCGGTGTACCGCGTCCAGGCCACCGCACCCATGACTTCGAAGAGCGCGAGCGCCATTGGCTTGCCCTGCTCCAGAACAATCAGACGGGCCAATGCCTCGGCCTGTGCTTCGATGTCCGCCGCGATGCCCAGCAAGCGTTCCCTACGGTCTTCGTGAGTGCTGTGACGCCACTCGCTGAAGGCCGCCTGCGCCGCGTCGACCGCCAGGTCCAACTGGGCCAGGGAGCCGGCGGGGCATCGGGCGAAGGCGCTGCCGGTGGCCGGGTTGATGACATCGAAGTCACCCTTTTCACCGCTGACCGCCACCCCGTTGATGAGCATTTGATAATCGTGCATCAGTACCTCCCTTTCGCGCGCAGACGGGCCGTCCCGTACCACGCGGACCGGTATTTTTCGTGAGAGTTGAACAGTGCCGCGCAAGGCCCTAGAGCTTGTGGCTACCCAATGCCATGAACCGCTCGGGCGACACCCTGCGCAGCCGGACCGCCAGGCATACACCGACGATCAGCGCAACGGGGATGATGGCGCAGAGGACATAAGACAGCAGCGCGCTGGCCCCGGTCAGCACATCGAAATGAATCACCGCAAGCGCCAGGACCACCAGCAACGCCAGGCAGGAAAACACCGGCAAGATCCGCCCGCGCCAGAGACCGAGCTTCAGTTCCGGGTGACGCCGGAAGTAGACCACTACCGCAGCCGAGGTCAGCGCCATCAGCAGGATCACGCACAAGGTCGCCAGGTTGGAGAACCAGGCGAACAGTTGCAGGATCGGATCGGCATCCAGCGCCGCGAAAATCAGCACCACCACGGCAGCGATCAGGCTTTGCAGCGCCGAGCCCATGTGCGGACTCTGGTGAACCCGGTGGGTCGTGCCCAGTTGGCGAGGCAGCAGGCCGTCACGCCCGATGGCATAGAAATAACGGGCCGCGGCATTGTGGAACGCCAGCAGTCCGGCATAGATGCTGACCATGAACAGGATGCGGATGACCTGGGTCAGGTGTGGTCCGACAAAGTGATCGGACAGGCCATAGATGAACGTGGTCGGGTCCTGCAAGGCCTGCAACGTCGGGACAATCTTGTCTGCCCCCACGCCAACCACCATTGCCCAGACCGACAAGGCATAGAAGCCGCCGATCATCAGCACCGAGCTGTAGGTGGCAATCGGAATGGTGCGGTGCGGATCGCGGGCCTCTTCACCGTAGATGGTGGTGGCCTCGAAGCCGATGAAGGCGGCGAAGCAGAACAGCAGGCCAATCGACGGGGTCCCGCTGAACACGTGGCTGCGGTCGAACGAGTCGAGATTGATGCCACTGTCGCCGCCGGTCTTGAGAATGGCGAAATCCAGGATCAGGATGGCCAGGTACTCGGCGATGACCACCACCGAAAGTACCCGCGCAGAGAGGTCGATCTTGCGATAGCCAAGAATCGCCACGCTCGCCATGGCCAGGAGCGAATAGCACCACCATGGCAAGTCGAGGTTGAAGACACTGGCCATCGTGCCGCTGACGACGCCGCCGAACATGCCGTACAGGCCCACCTGAAGGATGTTGTAGGCAAACATCGCCAACACCCCCGCCGCGCCGCCGGCCAGACCGCCCAGGCCACGGGAAGTAAAGGCGTAGAAGCCGCCCGCATTGGTCATGTGCCGGGACATGGCGGTGTATCCCGCCGAGAACGCCAGCAGCACCAGCAGGGCCAGGATCAACAGGGCCGGCGTACCGGCACCGTTACCCAGCATGATGCCGATGGGAAAGCCCCCGGCGATGACGCTCAGTGGGCTTGCCGCCGATACCACAAAGAAAATGATGAAGCCGACGCCCAGGGCGCCTCGCTTCAACTCCGTCGAGCTGCTGATCGGAAAAGATACGCTCATTTTTTTAACCTTATTGTATGAGGCTGCTGTTGCAGGATCGGGGCACGCCAGCTTCACCGTTCCGCACACGCTGGTTGTGTGTTGCCGGAATCGATCCTATGCCCTCGCCAAAAGCGTTCGCTATCCCAAATCGGCAGCATCGGAAGCCATGCCCCAAGGCGGTGCGCCCCCGTATCGAGCACGCCGCAATGGCTGCCGATTCGGGCTAACGGGGCGGACATTGCATCCTTCAAGATGACCTCGCCCGCCCTTGAACCAAGCGCCGGGTACCCAACAATAACAATCAGGTGGGACGCGCCCGTCCAACGCCAACCCAGGCCTTGGCTGCATGCGATCTGAAGCCGCCAGCAGGAAGTCTCAGCATGTTCTTCACTCGTCTCACTATTCAGTGGCGGATCACGCTCTTGAGTGGGCTCTCCCTGCTGGCGGTCGTCGGCGCGTTGACCGGCGCTTCCCTGTACCAGAACCAACAGGGCGCAAAACTGTTGAAGCACCAGAGCAGTCTGCTTCTCGGCCAATCCGCCCTGGAACGCTTGCAGGCCCAAGCCCTTGCCCACGGCCAACGGGTGGAGCGCTTCTTCAACGAAACAGCGCTGTACGGGGAAGGATTCGCCCAGGAGGTTCTTCAACTGCGCGCCCAGACCCTGGACGGGCGGTTGACCGCGGCACAACTGCGCCAGGCACTGATCGGCGCCACCCGCCAGGCTCTGCTCAAACGCGAGAAGATCCTCGGGCTGTACGTCGTGTTATTGCCCGATGCGCTGGCCGGGGAAGACGCGGGTTTCTCGGGCCAGCGGAGTGTGGCGGGTAACGAGACAGGCCGCTTCGCCTTGTATTGGTCGCAAAGCCAGCCTGGGCACTTGGTCCAGGAAGTGCTCAGCGAAACCCAGATCATTGCCAACGCTGCGCCGCCAGGCAGCGAGCCGGGAAACGCCTGGTACTTCTGCCCGCAGACGGAGCGGCGCACTTGCGTGACAGAACCCTACGAGGTTGAAGTCGAGGGCCGGAAAACCCTCATGAGCAGTATCTCGATCCCGCTGATGGACAAGGGCCAGACCATCGGCGTCGTGGGCATGGACATCAGCCTCGATACCCTGCAGAAACTCGCCGCCAGCCTGGCCGATGACTTGTATCCAGGCCACAGCGAGATCAGCATTCTGTCACCGTCGGGGCAGCTTGCCGGCCACAGTGGCAGCGTATCGGACACTTCTGTCGACGTGCGCCAGAGCGTGCAGACCGTCACAGACGGCGCCCCCTGGCAGTTGCAGATTCGTGTTCCCGAGGCCCTGGTGCAAGCGCCGGCCTTGCAGATGCAGGCCCGGTTGGATGAAAGACAGCAACATGCAAACTGGGTCAATCTTGGCCTGGGATTGCTGGCCGGCGGCCTCGGGTTGTCACTCATCTGGCTGACCGCCTACGGCGTGACCCGCCCCCTGCTCACCGTCGCCGACATGCTCGATGCCATCGTCGAGGGCGACGGCGACCTCACCCGGCGCCTGCCCGACGACCGCAGCGACGAACTGGGCCAACTGGCCAACGGGTTCAATCGCTTTCTCGCCAAACTGCAACCCATCATCCGCGATATCCAGCAAGCGTCCCAAGACACCCGGAACACCGCCGACACGTCCTCGCAGGTGGCCCAGGAAGTGAGCACAGGCATGTCCAGGCAGTACCGGGACGTCGAGCTGGCCGCCACCGCCCTGCACGAGATGAGTGCCAGTGCCCAGGAAGTCGCCCGCCATTCCCACCAGGCGGCCGATGCAGCCATCCGCGCCGAAAGTGCGAGCCGATCAGGCCGGGCGTTGTTCGCCAACGCCGTCAGCAGCATCGGGACCCTTGACCAAAGCCTCGAAACCACCCTCGGCCAGGTGCAGACCCTGGCCGACAACAGTCAGCAGATCGACCAGGTGCTGGACGTGATCTGTGCCATCGCCCAGCAGACCAACCTGCTGGCCCTCAATGCTGCGATTGAAGCGGCCAGGGCCGGCGAACAGGGACGTGGCTTCGCGGTGGTAGCGGACGAGGTTCGACACCTGGCCAGCAACACCCAGAATTCGGTCGAACACATCCGCAGGGTGATCGAAGCGTTGCAACATCTCAGCCAGGAAGTGGTGCACAACACTCAACTCAGCCGCGAACTGGCCAGGGGCAGCGTGGTTCAGGTCGAACAAACCCAGGTGGCGCTGCGGCACATCAGCGACGCCGTGGAAGTGATCGAACAAATGAACCAGCAAATCGCCAGCGCCGCCCTGGAGCAAAGCTCAGTGGTCGAAGACCTCAGCCATCGCGTCAGCGACATCCGCATGATCAGCGAAACATTGACCAGCCGGATGCAGGACGCCTCGCAAGCCAGCCTCCAGCTCTATGAGATGGCGGACCATCAGCAGCAACGGGTGGGGCACTTTCGTACCTGAAAAGGCCGATGTCCGATCTCACTTCGCCGTGAGTCCGTATCACTTCTGGTTCGACTGCCAGTCGTCCGGCACCACGGCAATCACGTCGATCTCCATCAACCATTGCGGCTGGCCCAGGCCGGAAATCACCAATCCGGTCGAAATCGGGAAGACACCTTTGAGCCACTTGCCGATCTCCTGATACACAGGCTCGCGATAACGTGGGTCGATGATGTAGGTGGTGGTCTTGACGATATGCGACAGGTCCGAGCCGGCCTCTTCGAGCAATTGCTTGACGTTCTTCATCGCCTGCTCGGCCTGGGCACGCGGATCGCCCAGCCCGACCAGATTGCCTTCGAAATCGGTGCCGATCTGGCCGCGCACGTAGATCGTGTTGCCCGCGCGAACCGCCTGGCACAGATCGTTATCCAGTGACTGGTTAGGGTAAGTCTCTTTGGTGTTGAACATGCGGATGCGGGTGTGGGTCGGTTGTGCCATGTGCGGCTTCTCCAAAACAGAATGCTGGCCGCGCGGCGCTCAGAGAGCTGCGCGCGGGGTATCAGGCGCCGACGGGGCGCGCAATCACCGAGGCGGACCGTTCGGCCTCGCGCTGCGCTGCATCGCGATACTCGAGGTAGGTCCGTTGGGTCGCGATGTGGTCGGCGACGTACTTCGCATCGTGCCAAACGCCCCAGATGAATGAAGATCCACGCCGCGATTGCCACGGCAACCCCAGGAAATAGATACCTGACTCGCTGCACACACCGCGCTGGTGGACTGGCTTACCCTTGGCGTCGAACGCATCGACTTTCAACCAGCTGTAATCAGTGGCATAGCCGGTGGCCCAGATGATCGTGGTGATGCCCGCCTTGAGCAGATCCAGCTCGAGAATCGGGTTACTGACGCATTCAGGATCAGGGAACACACGACGGGCTTCGGGTTCGAGCGGCAGTTGCAGCCCGTTGCGCTCAATGTACGCATCGGCCGCATCGAGCACCGCCAGGTAGTTTTCGTCGCCCCGCGCCAGGTTGTCGGCCAGGTCCGGCTGGAACGTCACGATGCCATTGTCGAACGAGCGGGTCACACCGACGAGTTTCATTCCGCGCTCGGCCAGCTCGCGAAAGTCCACGGTACGCCCGCCATGGGCGCCGCTGACGGCAATCGTGACGTGCTCGCGACCCGGCTTCATCGTCGCCTGCTCCCACTCCCCCAACACCCCCAACCACCAGCAGAAATCCCGATTGCGGTATGCACGTGGAGGACGATCGTGCTGGCCCACCGAGAGGTAGACCTCGCGACCGGCACGCTGCAGTTCATCCGCGATCTGGGTACCGGAAGACCCGGCGCCCACCACCAGGATGGCACCCTCAGGAAGCTGTTGGGGATTGCGGTACTGGGCAGAGTGGATCTGCGTGAGATGCTCGTCTTTCGGGGCGATAGCCGGGATCACCGGGCGCTGGAAAGGCCCCGTTGCAACGACCACACGATTGGCCTGTATCACGCCTTCGGATGTCTGGACCATAAAACCCGGACGACCGACATTGCGCTCGACCCGGCGTACCTCGACGCCGGTGCGAATCGGCGCCTTGAACTTGCGCGCATAGGCTTCGAAGTAATCAGCGACCCGCTCTTTCGGGGCAAAACTGTCGGGGCTCAGGTCGTCAAACTCAAGCCCCGGAAAACGATCGTGCCAGGCCGGCCCATTGGCCACCAGCGAGTCCCAGCGTCCGGTGCGCCACGCCTCGGCAATCCGGCTGCGTTCGAGGACCAGGTGAGCGACTCCCAGTTTGCTCAAGTGTTCGCTCATGGCAATGCCAGCCTGGCCTGCGCCGATCACGAGCGTATCGATTTCAATGTTTCCAGCTGTCATACCTGTGTCCTTCACGAAGGCGGGTGTGGGCGCATTCTGTGCAGGATCAGGCGATAGCGAAATGATGATTTTTGTCGTCGCAGAGCAGGAAAAAACTAGGGGTTGGATGAGGCGCCATCAAGGCAGCGCCTTGCCTCATCCAGTCAGCATCCCATGACACATCAATCCCAGCACACTGCGCATGTGCGTCGCATGGGCTTCGCGGTCAGGCACCGATTCGGTCGCCAGCCGAATGAACGCCAGGTTTGCGTACTGGTTGAACAAGGTGGCGGCCACGTCGATATCCACCGACTCACGGACCTTGCCCAGCTTCTGGAAATGTACGAGCAGCGCCTTGGCCTCTTCAACGACGGCGGCATTCCAGGGCTGGAAGGCCTGGGACAGTTCACCGGTAAACAGGAACGGTGCCAGTTCACGCCACAACGAGGTCGGCATTGCGCGCAACTGATAGCGAGTCATCAAGCCTTCGAGTTCGCAGAGGGCGTCGAGTGGGTCGGAGTTTTCGTCCAGATTCGCCCTCGCCTCACCCATTGCCTGTTCATCAGGCGCTTTCAACAGGGCCACCAGGATCTCTTGCTTGCCGCCGAAATAGTTGACCACCGTAGGCGAGGAGACCCCTGCCTGCTTGGCGATCTGGTCCAGCGTAGTGGCGCCAAAACCATTGGCTTTGAATAACGCCAGCGCGGCCTCGACGATGTTCTGTCGGCGCTGTTCTTTTTGTCGCTCTCTGAGTCCTGTCATGGTGCCCCAGGCGTGGTTTCTCGATAACTCGCAGGTTACGGATAATAATTTCGATCAACAAATATTTTCTTTACAAAAATATTTTTAGATGCCAAAACTTAATCCGCGCCCTGCCCCGTCCCTACCCTGAATGCAGGCCGCGGCGTCATCATCCTGGAGAAGCGCAATGTCCATCGAACTCGATCCAATCCGTACCACTCGTGATTACCAGGCGTCCGACGCCGCCCATCACATTCACGCCTTCGTCGATCAGAAAGCCCTGAACGAAGAAGGTCCGCGGGTGATGGTCAGGGGTGATCGGCTGTCGCTGTGGGACAACGACGGCAATCGCTACCTGGATGGCATGTCGGGCCTGTGGTGCACCAACCTGGGTTATGGGCGCAAAGACCTGGCCGACGCCGCCAGTGCACAGCTGGCGCAGTTGCCCTACTACAACATGTTCTTCCACACGACTCATCCGGCGGTGATCGAACTGTCCGAGCTGCTGTTCAGCCTGCTGCCTTCGCACTACAGCCATGCGATCTATACCAACTCCGGCTCCGAGGCCAACGAGGTGCTGATCCGCACCGTGCGCAAGTTCTGGCAAGTAATGGGCAAACCCGAGAAGAAGGTCATGATCGGCCGCTGGAATGGCTACCACGGCTCAACACTCGCGGCGACGGCGCTGGGGGGCATGAAGTTCATGCACGAAATGGGCGGCACGATTCCCGACGTTGCCCACATCGACGAACCGTACTGGTTCGCCCATGAAGGCAATCTGAGCCCTGAAGAATTCGGCCTGCGCGCAGCGCGTCAACTGGAAGACAAGATTCTCGAACTGGGCGCCGACAAGGTAGCGGCCTTCGTCGCCGAACCCTTCCAGGGCGCGGGCGGGATGATCATTCCACCGCAGACTTACTGGCCGGAGATCCAGCGCATCTGCCGCCAGTACGACGTGCTGCTGTGCGCCGACGAAGTGATCGGTGGCTTTGGCCGCACCGGCGAATGGTTCGCCCACCAGGCATTGGGCTTCGAGCCCGACACGCTCTCCATCGCCAAGGGCCTGACCTCCGGTTATATCCCCATGGGCGGGCTGATCCTGTCGCGACGCATGGCCGAAGCGTTGGTGGAAAAAGGCGGCGTATTCGCCCACGGCCTGACGTACTCCGGCCATCCGGTTGCCGCCGCAGTGGCGATCGCCAACCTCAAGGCCTTGCGCGACGAGGGTGTGGTGACCCAGGTTAAATCCGACACCGGGCCTTACTTGCAGAAATGCCTGCGTGAAGTATTCGACAATCATCCGCTGGTCGGTGAAGTCCAGGGCGTAGGCCTGGTGGCGGCGCTGCAGTTCGCCGAAGACAAGGCCACGCGCAAACGCTTCGTCAACGAGAACGACATCGCCTGGCGCTGCCGTACCCTCGGTTTCGAGGAAGGCATCATCATTCGTTCGACACTGGGCCGCATGATCATGGCTCCGGCGCTGGTCGCGACCCGTGCGGAACTGGATGAACTGGTCGACAAGACCCGCATCGCGGTGGATCGCACCGCGCGAGAATACGGGCGCCTGTAGGCAGGCGCTGTAGCCTCAAGTGCCGCTTGAGAAGTTTTTACGTAGTCAGGCTCCACAAAAAACCTCGTTTCGCCCACTGCAGCGCGTCGACACAATGCAGTCATGTACCGTCCCCGTCCGGCAGCGTCGCACACGCTGCCCGGACAGCGGACGGAAGGTCAGGACGAAACAGGACGAACACACCATGACGTTTTCCATCGTCGGCCGTTGCGCCGAAACAGGGCAGTTGGGCATCGCCATAAGCTCCTCCAGCATTGCCGTGGGCGCCCGTTGCCCGTGGCTGCGCCCGGGCGTCGGGGCAGTTGCCACGCAGAACATCACCCTCCCTGCCCTTGGCCCCCAGGTCCTCGACCAATTGGAAAGCGGCCTGTCCGTGGCCCAGGCGCTGGACAGGGCGCTGACCAGCAATGGCTACAGCCAGTTTCGCCAGTTGACCGCCATCGATCACCTCGGCCAGACCGCCCACTTCAGCGGCAGCGAAACCTTGGGCACACACCATGCGCTCGCCGGCGAGCAATGCGTCGGTGCGGGCAACATGCTTGCCGATCGCGCGGTCATCGAGACGCTGGTGCAGACCTTTGAAACCAGCGGCGGCCAATTGGCCGATCGGCTGATTGCAGCGATGCAGGCAGCTGTGGCGGCCGGGGGTGAAGCCGGCCCGGTGCATTCGGCGGCGCTGGTGGTGGTGGGTGAGCTGACCTGGCCGATCGTTGATCTGCGGGTGGATTGGGCTGACGAAGATCCGGTCGGCAAGCTGGTACAACTGTGGGCCGATTACAGCCCACAGATGCAGGATTACATTACCCGTGCCCTCGACCCGACCAAAGCCCCTCGTTACGGCGTGCCCGGCGATGAATAAAGTACCGATGACTCACCTGGGGTTGCGCGCATGAGCCGTAGCCGGGAACTGCTGGCCGCTCTGGTGGGCTTCGATACCACCAGCCGCGAATCGAATCTGCACCTGATCGCCTTCGTTCGCGATTATCTGGCGCAGTTCGATGTGCCCTGCGAACTGATCTACAACGAGCAGCGCAGCAAGGCCAATCTGTTTGCCACGATCGGCCCGGCTGATCTGCCGGGTATCGTGCTGTCCGGTCACACCGATGTGGTGCCGGTGGACGGCCAACCCTGGAGCGTGGCACCGTTCGAGCTAAGCGAGAAAGACGGCAAGCTGTTCGGACGCGGCACGGCCGACATGAAAGCCTACATCGCTTGTGTCCTGGCGGCGGTGCCTGGGTTGCTGGCAGCGCCCTTGCGGATGCCGGTGCACATCGCGCTGTCCTATGACGAAGAAGTCGGCTGTCTCGGCGTCCGTTCGTTACTGGCCGAGCTTGAGCTACGCCCGGTCAAACCGCTGCTGTGCATCATCGGCGAACCCACCGAACTCAAACCGGTGCTTGGGCACAAGGGCAAGCTGGCGATGCGCTGCGACGTAGCGGGCGCGGCCTGCCATTCGGCCTATGCGCCCCAAGGCGTCAACGCCATCGAATACGCAGCCGAGTTGATTGCGCAACTGGGACGCATCGGCTCGACCCTGCGCGCCGGACACTTGCAGGACGCGCGCTTCGATCCGCCTTTCACCACCGTGCAAACCGGACTGATCAGTGGCGGCAAGGCGTTGAATATCGTACCAGCCGATTGCCGGTTCGATTTTGAAGTGCGTGCACTGCCGGCCCAAGACCCGCTCAAGGTCGCCCAACAGTTGCAGCAGTACGCAAAGGAACAATTGCTGCCGCGTATGCGCGAAGTCGATCCGGGCAGTGACATTCGCTTCCACGAGCTGTCGGCATACCCGGGGCTCGCCACCGACGCCAGAAGCCAGGCAGCGCAGTTGATTGCGCAGTTCTGTGGCTCAGCAGCGTTCACGACCGTTGCGTTCGGCACCGAAGGTGGACTGTTCGACGCCATCGGCATTCCTACCGTGGTGTGCGGCCCTGGCAGCATGGATCAAGGGCATAAGCCGGATGAGTTCGTGAGCCTCGAACAACTTGAAGGATGCGATGAGATGTTGCGCCGGATGATTCAGATCCTGGGTGCCAACTCTTCCCGGCAATGATCCACAAACAGCTGCGCCGGTTTGGTCAATGGCGCGCGGCGAAGCCAGGCGGCTGACAGCCCCGAGCCGGTGACCTGTTCGGCCAGCGGCACGCACACCACTTTCTGTCCATCATAGGTGTAGTCGGATTTGGGGCGGGTCACCAGAATCGAGAAGCCGAAACCGCGTCCCACCATACCCCGCACCATCTCGATCGACGGTGAGCTGAACTGGATATGTGGGCTCAAGCCGCGCTCTTCGAAGATGCTGACAAAATAGGTCCGGCTCGGCTGTACATCGAGCAATACCATGGGTTCGAGCACCAGATCGTTGAGCGAAACCTTCGCCTGATTGGCGAAGCGATGGCCTTCGGGCAACAACGCATAGGGCTGCTGCGGCGCCATCAGCGGCGCGGTTTCGATCGTGCTGTCCAGGTCATGCTCATAAAGGATCGCCAGATCGATGCTGCCCGAGGTCAGCGCCTGCACCAGTTCCTGTTGCTCGCCATCGCGCATACGAATTTCCACCCCCGGCCAACGGTCGCGGAAACCGGAAATCAGCCGCGGCAGGTACAACGGTGCGACGGTTTCGAAACAGCCGATGTCAATCTGACCCGCAACGATATCGTTGTCCGCCAGGGCGTTCTGCTCGAATTCATGGGCCACGCGCAGCAGTTCCTGAGCCTTGCGATAGAACCGCGCGCCACCAGGGGTCAGTGACACGCCTTGGGCGTGGTGCCTGATGAACAACTGCACGGCGAAGCTCTCTTCCAGGTGCTTGATCGCGGTCGAGACCGAAGGCTGCGCGATGTAGAGCTTGCGCGAGGCCTCGGCGACGCTGCCGCACTCCACCGTGGTGACGAAGTACTTGAGTTGTCGCAGATTGTAAGCGGCCATAGCTACCTCGAACTGGGTGAACCGGAGTACCGGGTCCTGCGCGTTATTCTGCGATGTTCACAGCAGCGAGGAAACAAGCAAATTGCTGCCCAATGAAGCTAAAAAAGCGATCCTCGAACAGCCTGTGGGGCATCAACAAGGACGCCTTTCAGGCGAGCTTTTTTATCGATAGCAACGACATTTTTACTAGTTTCCCGTCGTCTTCCATTCCACCACTATCGGCCCCACCGATTGTGAACATGGCCCTGGAGGCCATTCAGGAGTGTGCAGTGACGGACTTGAAAAGCTGGCAACATCTGGCTGATAGCCAACGGTTTATCAGCAGCGCCATGATCGCGGGCCAGTCTCACCAGGCCTATAGCGGTGAAACCTTTGCAGTGATCAATCCGGCCACCAATGCCTTGCTGGCCAATGTGGCCGCGTGCTCGGATGCCGACGTCGACAAGGCGGTCCAGATCGCTCGCCAATGCTTCGAAACCGGCCCCTGGGCGCGCATGCACCCCAGGGAACGCAAAGCCATCCTGCTGCGCCTGTCCGAATCGATCCTGGCCCATCGCGAAGAACTGGCGTTGCTTGACTCCCTGAGCATGGGCAAACCGGTGATGGACGCCTATGGCATCGACGTGCCGGGGGCGGCCCATGTATTTGCCTGGTATGCCGAAAGCCTCGACAAACTGTACGACCAAGTCGCACCGACCGGTCCCGGCACGCTGGCGACCATCACTCGCGTACCCCTGGGGGTGATCGCTGCGGTGGTGCCGTGGAATTTCCCGCTGGACATGGCGGCCTGGAAACTCGCCCCGGCGCTCGCCGCCGGGAACAGCGTGATCCTTAAACCCGCCGAACAATCGCCCTTCTCGGCCTTGCGCCTGGCTGAACTGGCGCTGGAAGCGGGCGTACCGGAGGGTGTGTTCAACGTCATCACCGGCCTCGGTGAACAGGCAGGACGTGCGCTGGGCCTGCACCCGGATGTCGATGCGCTGGCCTTCACCGGCTCCACCCAGGTGGGCAAATACTTCATGCAGTACGCCGCGCAATCCAACCTCAAGCAGGTGTGGCTGGAGTGCGGTGGCAAGAGCCCGAACCTGGTGTTCGCCGATTGCCAGGATCTGGATCTGGCAGCGGAGAAAGCTGCGTTCGGCATTTTTTTCAACCAGGGAGAAGTCTGCTCGGCCAACTCACGGCTGTTGGTGCAACGCTCGATCCACGATGAGTTCGTCGAGCGCCTGATCGAGAAAGCGCAGCACTGGCAGCCCGGCGACCCATTGAATCCCGCCAGCAAAATGGGCGCTATCGTCGACGCCACCCAGGCCGCCCGCATCATGGATTACATTGGCGAGGCGAGCGACAGCGGCGCACGACGGGTGACGGGCGGTGAGCGAGTCATCATCAACGGCTCGGATAACTTCATCCGTCCAACACTGTTCACTGACGTCACGCCGGACATGCGCTTGTCCCGCGAAGAAGTATTCGGCCCGGTGTTGGCGATCACCCGGTTCGACAACGAAGACCAGGCCGTGCAGATGGCCAACGAGCACATCTATGGACTCGCAGCATCGGTGTGGAGCGACGACCTCAATCGCGCGCACCGGGTCGCCAGCCGCCTGAATGCGGGAACGGTTTCGGTCAATACCGTCGACGCGCTGGACGTCAGCGTGCCGTTCGGTGGTGGCAAGCAGTCCGGCTTCGGCCGCGACCTGTCGCTGCATTCCTTCGACAAATACACACAACTGAAGACCACCTGGTTTCAACTGCGTTGAGCCATGGCATAGCACTTGGACGCTCTCATGAAAACCGAATATGACTACATCATTGTCGGCGCCGGTTCGTCCGGTTGCGTCCTGGCGAACCGTTTGAGCGCCGATCCCGACCTCAGCGTCTGCCTGATCGAGGCCGGCGGCCACGACAACAGCCTGCGCATCCAGACGCCCGCCGGAACCATCACGTTGTACAAAAGCAAAAAGTACAGCTGGAACTTCTTCTCGGCGCCGCAACAGCATCTCAATGGCCGAACCCTGCACACGCCGCGCGGCAAGGCGCTGGGCGGCTCCAGCTCGATGAACAGCATGATCTACATTCGCGGCCACGCCAGTGATTACGATCGCTGGGCCCAGGCCGGTTGTTCCGGGTGGGACTGGGACAGTGTGCTGCCCTACTTCAAGCAATCGGAAAACAACCGGCTCGGCCAGGACCCACGCCTGCATGGCACAACAGGCGAGCTGCACGTCGAGGCGGCACGCGATCCCAATCCGGTGTCGCGACTGTTCGTCAAAGCCGCGCAGCGCGTGGGCATCCCTCTCAACGACGACTTCAACGGCGAAACGCTCGAAGGCTGTGGCCTCTACAACCTGACGCAGAAAAACGCCCGGCGCCTGTCAAGCTATCGCGCGTTTGTCGCTCCCGTGCTTGATCGCCCCAACCTCACCGTGATCACCGATTGCTCAGTGCAGGCCTTGATGCTCCAGCAGCGAGTGGCCAAGGGCGTGAAGGTGATATCGGACGGCAAGACTCTCGTCCTGGGTGCGAACCGCGAGGTCATTCTGTCGGCAGGATCACTGGGCAGCCCGAGCCTGTTGCTGGCGTCAGGCATCGGGCCTGCGAGCGAACTGCAGAGTGCCGGGATCAGGGTTGAACATGACCTGCCCGGTGTCGGCAAGAACCTGCAGGATCACCTCGACGGGCTCATCACCGTTCGCTCGAAAAGCCCGCTGACTCTGGGTTTTTCACTGGGCGCCTTGCCGAGCATTATCCTATCGCCGCTGCGTTATCTGTTGCGCAGAAAAGGTTGGCTGACGACCAATTATGTAGAGGCTGGAGGCTTCGCCCGTACGCCGTTGGCCAAGGCCCTGCCCGACGTGCAATTTCATTTCGTGCCAGGCTATCGCAGCCATCGCGGACGGCTGTTCGAGTGGGGACACGGTTATGCCGTGCACACCTGCGTACTAAGGCCCAGGAGCATCGGCGAGATACGCCTGGACCGGGAGGCCAGACCGGTCATCGACTTCAACTTCCTCTCCGATCCCGAGGACGCCAGGGTATTGATCGAAGGCCTGAAACTGGCACGCAGGATCCTCGCCGATCAACCGTTCGATGGCATTCGGGGCAAGGAGATACTGCCCGGTGCCCACGTGCAGACGGACGAACAGCTGATGACCTACGTGCGGAAGTATGCGGCAACGGTGTTCCACCCGGTGGGCACCTGCAAGATGGGAATCGACGCCATGAGTGTGGTCGGGCCGGACCTGAAGGTGCACGGCATTCAGGGACTGCGTGTGGTCGATGCCTCGATCATGCCGACATTGATCAGCGGCAACACCAATGCGCCCTGCATCATGATCGGCGAGAAGGCGGCGGACCTGATCCTGGGCCGGACCACGGGCTCTTGAAGGCTTGAAATGACTTGAGAAAAACGCCGCTTTTCGCACCAGGAAGCGGCGTTGAACATTGCGCGCGCCCCAGGTTTGAACGCGATTCAGAGCCCCTCCTCCACCCCAGTTTTTTCCTCATCAGCGACCACATATTTACTAATTTTCCTATCCCCCGACATCGGCCACCATCAACCCTGCCCCACAGAGGCGAGAAGGTCCGCAAGAGGCCATGAATGCCTTGTTTTCACCTGGCTCCACTGCCCCGAGAAATAACGAACTAAAACCACGATTCCGGGAGTGTCAAATGATCAAGTCTTTTGTATCGCGTTGCGTGCGTCCGCTGGCCCTGACTGCAATCGCTGTCGGCGTTGCCGGTGGCGCTCAGGCCGGCACCCTGTCCATCGGACACACCACCTGGGTGGGCTACGGCACCCTGTACCTGGCCAAGGATCTGGGCTACTTCAAGGAGCAGGGCCTGACCGTCGAGTTGCCGACCATCGAAGAAGCCTCGATGTACATGGCAGCCCAGGCCTCGGGCAAGTTGTCCGGTTCGGCCTCGACCCTCGATGAAATCCTCAAGTACCGCCCGCAGTTCTGCTTCAAGGCGGTGGCCGCGCTGGATGACAGCCATGGCGGCGACGGTGTGCTGGTGGGCAAGGACGTCGACAGCCTGCAGGACCTCAAGGGCAAGGCCGTTGCGGTCAACGAAGGTTCGGTATCGCAGTTCTGGCTCAACTACCTGCTGAAAAACGCCGGCATGAAGATGAGCGACCTGACGATCCAGAACATGACCGCCGACGACGCGGCCACCGCCTTCATCGCCGGGCGCGTACCTGCCGCAGTGACGTGGGAACCGCACCTGACCACCGTACGCGACAAGCAGAAAGGCAAGGTGCTGGTGGACAGCAGCACGACGCCCGGCGTGATCGTCGATGTCGTGGCACTGAGCTGCGATGTGATCGACAAACAACAAGCGGACGTCAAGGCGCTGGTCAGCGGCCTCTACAAGGCCGTGCAGTACACCAAAGACCACCCGAAAGAGGCCTACGCGATCATGGCCAAAGGTGTCGGCGGCTACCTCGCTGACCCGGTTGAACTGGAAGCCGCCGCCAAAGGCGTGCGTTTCTACGACCAGGCCATGAGCGAGAAACTGCTGGGCAGCAACGGCACTCAGGGCGACGCCGCCACGGTCATCAAGCTGGCCAACGAAACCGCCAGCGAGTTGCAGGGCAAGCCGTACAACGTGAGCTACAGCGACCTGATCGACAACCGTTTCATCAGCCCGAAATAAACCAGGAGCACCTCATGTCCAAGCGTAATTCGTGGCTCAACCGCTGCCTGACGCCCAAGACCAGCTTGCCTGTGCAGGTGGTCTGGAGCGCCAGCGGTCTGGCCTGGATCCTGATGATCGGCCTGTGGGCCTTTCTTTCCTACGGCGAGGTGGTGCCGGCGATGTTCCTGCCGACACCGGGCGCGGTCTTCGATGCGGCCATGCGCCTGGCCCATGACGGCACCCTCGGTCCGCATGTGTGGGCCAGCGTGGAAGTGGTGATGGTCGGGTTCATCGTTTCATCGGTGGTCGCGGTGCCGATCGGTCTGATGATGGGGAGCTTCAGGGTGGTGCAGGCGTTCCTCGAGCCACTGGTCAACTTCATCCGCTACCTGCCGGTCACCTCGTTCGTGCCGCTGTTCATCCTGTGGATCGGCATCGGCCTGGAACAACGTGTGTCGATCATCATTTTCGGCGTGTTCTTCCAGCAACTGGTGATGATCGCCGATGTCTCCAAAGGGATTTCCAAAGACCTGATCAACGCCTCGTACACCCTCGGCTCCAGCCGCACGGATGCGGTGTTGCACGTCATCGCCCCGGCTTCGCTGCCCGGCGTATTGGATACCCTGCGCGTCACCATGGGCTGGGCCTGGACCTACCTGGTGGTGGCCGAGCTGGTCGCGGCCTCCAGCGGCCTGGGTTACCTGAGCCTCAAGGCCATGCGTGGTTTTCAGGTCGATGTGATTTTCCTGGCGATCGCGGTCATCGGCCTGTTGGGCCTGATCACCGATCAACTTTTCCGACTTCTGCGCTTGAAGGTGGCCGCATGGGCTCAGTAACCGCAACTTCGCCGATTCCGCTACGGCCAACGGCAGTGACCGCGCCTGCCACACCGCGTCTGCAGGTCGACAACGTCACCCTGCAATACAAGACGCCGTCAGGCGACACGTTCACGGCGCTGGACAAGGTCTCTTTCGACGTCCCCGATCAACAGTTCGCGGTGCTGGTCGGCCCATCGGGTTGTGGTAAATCCAGCCTGCTGTACCTGACCGCGGGCCTGGCAGAGCCGACTGCTGGCGACATCTACGTCGGCGGTCAACAAGTCGATGGGCCCGGTGCCGATCGCGGCATGGTGTTTCAGGGCTACACCCTGTTCCCGTGGCTGACCGTGCGCAAGAACATCGAGTTCGGCCTCAAGCGACGTGGCATGCCCGCCGCCGAGCGTAAGGACATCGTCGAGTTCTATCTCAACGAAGTCGGCCTGCTGCGCTTTGCGGACAACTATTCCAAACAGCTTTCCGGCGGGATGATGCAGCGGGTGGCGATCGCTCGTGCCCTGGCCAACGACCCGCAGATCCTGTTGATGGACGAACCGTTTGGTGCGCTCGACAGCCAGACCCGCCTGCAAATGCAACAACTGCTGCTCAAGGTCTGGGACCACAGCAAGAAGACCGTATTGTTCGTCACCCATGACATCGACGAGGCGATCCTGCTGGGCGACCGGATATTCGTGATGGGCGCACGCCCCGGCCGGATCAAGGAAGTACTCGACGTGCCCATCGGCCGCCCGCGCAACCTCGACATGGTCATGGATCCGGAATTCATTCGCATGAAGCGCAACATCTTTCATCAGCTTCATGACGGGCCGGAGGATCATGCCGATTGATCCGCACAGGGAGCCCCTGCATCAGGGATTCCACGCTCAAGCGCCAGAGGAGTGGGAAGCTTGCCTTCCCATTCAACGACGGCCCACCCACTCTTACCATGCTCCTCACTCAACACTTGAGGTTTGCGCTTAAAAAATCGATCAACACCCTGAGCGACGGCGGCATGCGATGGCGTGACAGATACACGGCGTAGATGCTCAGCCGCTCAGCTTCAAAGTCAGGAAGCACCTCGACCAATCGGCCCTCGTCCAGGGCCTTTGACACTGCAAACCTTGGCAGCATGGCGATGCCAGCTCCTCCCGATGCAGCCCGCATGAGCACCAACGCCTCGTTCGTGCTGAAGTTCCCTTGAACCGCTACGGCAGACTCTTCACCGCCAGCGTTGAAACGCCAAATGCTTTGCCCGAAATATGCGTAGGTGAGGCAATTGTGTGCCGCCAGGTCCTGTATCTGCACAGGAATACCGTGAGCGTCGAGATACGCTCGGCTTGCGCAAAGTACCGAGGAACATTCACCGAGCTTTCTTGCAATTAGCTGGGGATCGGGCGAGTTGGTGATACGGATCGCAAGGTCGATGGCGTCCTCTGCCAGATTGACGGTTCGGTCAATGACCTGAAGATCGATCGACATGGCCGGAAACTCTGACAGGAACGCGACGAGGGTGTCGGCCAGACAATATTCGGCAAAAATCGAGGACGCCGTCACTCGCAAAAGCCCTTTGGGTGTTCCATCCAGGAATGACGCCGCCAGCGCTACTTCCTGCGACAGCGCAAGGAACTCCTTGCACACCGGGACGATCTGCTCGCCTGCCGCCGTCAGGCTCAACTTGCGGGTCGTGCGATGCAGCAGCCTCGCTTGAGCCCACTCCTCCATGGCCGCGATGTACCTGGAGGCCATTGCCCGCGATATCTGCAAATGCTCTGCCGCAGCCGAGATGCTGCCGCGAGCGACCGTTTCTACCAAGACTTGCGCCGCGAACACTCTGTCCATTTGCTTGATCCATGCAACAAACCGTCTACTTTAATCGGCTATTTCTCCGCAGGCCAAGCCAATAGTGTAGGGGCCTGGCGAATTACAGGAGCCATGCCCATGGCCGAGTTCAAGATACATTACCTGTTCGACCCCCTTTGCGGCTGGTGCTACGCCAGTGCTCCAGCTCTCGCAAGCCTGGCGCATAAGTTTCCAGATGCTCTGGAACTCAACCCGACCGGCCTGTTCTCTGGCGAAGGCGCTCGACAGATCACACCAGCCTTCGCGACACACGCTCGGACCAATGACCAGCGCATCACCGCGATGACAGGACAGCCATTCAGCCCACGCTACTTTCAGCAGATTCTGGGTGGTAACAACGTGCGATTTGACTCGATGGTCATGAGCATGGCACTGACGGCGGTTAGGGAGATCGACGGTGCTCTGGAACCCGTTCTGTTTCATCGTCTGCAATCGGAGAGATACGTCGCAGGCCAGGATACCTCGTCCCCGGAAATAGTGGCCCGTATCGCCGTTGAGCTATTGAACGGTGAAGGCCATGACATCAGTGAAAGCGAGTTTTCAGCCCTCCTCACACACGGGAAACAGCTGGCGAAGCAGACAAGGCAGCGCATGGAGAATGCCCAGGCCTTGATGAGTCGAGTGAAAGCCAGCGGGGTGCCGCTGTTGCTTGTCCAGGTCGGTGAAACACTTCACCCACTCAATGGCATGGATCTGTATGCAGATCCCGCCTATCTGATAGAGAAGATCAAACACATCGTTTCAACGGCCGCGTAGTCGACCGTGCGACAAGTTGCACCCTTATCAATATCCAGGCAAATCCGGGAAAGAAATCATGACTAACGTTGCAATCGTTTACTTCAGTGGCTACGGCCACACCGCAAAGCAGGCTGAAGCGGTCCAGCGTGGCGCCGCCTCGGTTCCAGACACGTCCGTGACCCTGCTGCGCATTGACGAGAACGGCAATGTTCCAGAGGGCAGCTTCGAACTGCTCGCCCAGCAAGATGCGATCATCTACGGATCACCTACCTACATGGGCGGTACGGCATGGCAATTCAAGAAATTCGCCGATGCGTCCTCCAAACTCTGGTTCCAGCAAGCACTGAAGGACAAAGTAGCAGCTGGCTTCACCAACTCTGCGTCGGTCAACGGTGACAAACATTCCACCCTTCAGTATCTGTTTACGCTGTCTCAACAACACGGCCAGGTATGGGTGGGGTTGGGCCTGCACCCTTCCAATAAAAAGGAAAATGGCCCTGCTGACACTAACTGGAGTGGCGGCTTTGCAGGTGCGATGGCTATTTCTCCATCAGACGCATCAGCTGAAGAGGCACCTCGCAGTGGCGACCTGAAAACAGCCGAACTGCTGGGTGAACGCGTGGCGCAGTTCGCTGGAAGACTGGCTCGGTAATCATTAAAGATGGTTCGACAGGAGGTGGGGTCGGCACTTCGATTAACCCCGCCTCACAATCCAGACCAGGACGGTGGATAAGCCGTCCGCTCATGGATGTTTTCAATCAGTACGGAGGCGATGATGGCGATCTGAAGAGACCGGCCAACAACCCGTTCAGCCCACGCTTTAGTTCTGGAATACCCCTTTGTAGAAGACTGCACTCAACGATTCCACTATTCCCCAACCAATCATTTCATGTTCAGTTGAGCATTGGGTTGAGAGCATCAGCTTTAAGACAGCGCGAATCGAAAAGTCACATCTCAGCTGGCTGAGAATAGTCTGCTGTGGCGCTGCTGATAGCGCCACAAAACACATAGTGACAGCGACAGAATCAAATAGCCCAGCCCACCTTCAAGCCCTCGTAAACCGCTTCTTCAACACTTCGTGGTGCCAAGCAGTCGCCCGCTCGGTGGATTTCCACTCCGTCATCAAGCTGCTCCACCAAGTCGTCAACCGATTGATGCCCGGAACATAGAACCAAGGTGTCCACATCCTCGAAAATAATGGGCTCACCGCTGGCGGTATGCTGCATGTACACAGTTGAATCATCGAAGCCGTAAAGGCGGGAGTACGTGGTGACCGGGATCTGCAGCTTGTGCATTTCACCCACCATGTTGTCCCGAACATAGAGAGGAAGGATTTCACCCACGTTGGTACCGTTCACCGCAAGCTGCACATTGTGCCCGCCTCGGACCAGTACTTCGGCGACACCCGGGCCGATCCAGTCACAACGCCAGTCCACCACCAGCACCGACCGGCCGATCTTCACCTCGTTACGCAGCACCTGCCAGGCATCGACCACTTGCAGTTCACCGCCGACCTCATAATGTGGGTGGTAAGGCTTCGCCCCGGTAGCCACCACGATTGCTTGCGGTGCAAAGGATCTGACGAGATCTGCGGTCACCGTCATGTTCTTCTGCACCTTCACACCTGCAAGTTCCATTTCACGTTGAAGGTTGGTGCTCGCGCCCCCGAACTCGCTGCGTCGCGGCAGTAGCTGGGCAAGTAGAACCTGGCCACCAAGCTGCGAGGTTGCCTCGAACAAGGTCACGTCGTGGCCACGCTGCGCAGCTGTCACGGCGGCCTTCATACCTGCCGGGCCTCCCCCTATGACCATTACCTTCTTGCGGACAGCTGCAGGGCTTATTTGGCCATAAGCCAGTTCCCGGCCAGTCTCCGGTCGCTGGATACAAGAAATCGGGAAACCTTTATGGAAGTGGCCAATGCAAGCCTGATTGCATGCAATGCATGCGCGGATATCGTCAGCCCTGTTTTTGTAGATCTTGTTCGGCATATCAGGATCACAAATCAGCGCTCGAGTCATGCCACAAAGGTCTGCCTGGCCCCGCGCCAGGATAAGTTCCGCCTCTTGCGGAGCATTGATACGCCCTGTCACAAACAACGGAACTGAGATTTTCGATTTGAATTGTCCCGCTTGCCTGGCCAGGTATGCCGGCTCGATGGCCATCGGGGGAACGATATGCACTGCCCCGCCAAGCGACGCAGATGTCCCTGCGACCAGGTGCACATAATCCAAGCGGTCCTGAAGCAGCTCGGCAGCCTCCCTTGATTCGTCCTCGGTGAGGCCCTCAGGATCAAATTCACCCGCCGAGATACGCAGGCCAACAATGAACTCATCGCTGGTGCGACTACGCACCGCCTCGATGATTTCATCAATGAAACGCAGACGCCTGACGATGTCGCCATTGTACTCATCAGTACGCCTGTTAACCCGGGGGTTCAGGAACTGGGACGGCAGATAGCCGTGGCTGGCAACGATTTCCACCCCATCGAGACCAGCGCTTTCGAGCCGCTGTGCAGCCTCTCCGTATCCACGGACGATCTCATCGATCATTTTCTGATCGAGCGCACGGGGCATCACATGAAAGCGTTCGTTAGGCGTCGACGACGCCGAATAGGCGACCGCCAACGGCCCCTCACTCGACTCCATGATTTCCCGGCCGGGATGGAAGATCTGCGACAGCACAACCGTCCCATTGGCATGGCAGACATCCGCGATGCGCCGGTAACCTGGGATACAGGCATCATCCGTCGCCATTAGTACATGGGAGGTATAACGGGCGCTTTCATGCACCCCCGCTACTTGCAGGATGATGAGACCGACCCCGCCCTCAGCCCGGGCCCTGTGATAGGCGACAAGCTGGTCATTGACCAGGTTATCGGTGGGCATGGAAGTGTCGTGCCCGGTAGACACGATACGGTTCTTCAGTCGCCTCCCACGCACTTCAAAGGGAGAAAGCAGATGTTGATAAGCATTGTTCACGGAAGACATTTTTTATTTTACCTATGGGCCATCAGGCACAGCGCCTAGCTGTTGTTCCAGTTAACTGGATACAGGGCATAAAAAACCTTGGCTTTCTTACCTGAATACACCACCGGGCTTTTTTCCGGGATCCATATCACGTCCCCCGCCTTGGCATTAATGGTTTCGTTTCCAACAGTCAGGACAAACTCCCCCTCGAGCACGACGATCAGTTCGTCGTACAGGACCGTCCAGGAAATAAAGGCATCATCGAAACAGGCAACGCCAGCCCCCATCGTCTTACTTTCATCGGTGCCGACCAAACGGCAGATCGCCGCTTTACTTTGAACTTCACCGCCATAAGCTGAGAACTGCATTTCCCGGGCTTTAAAATGAATATGTTCTGACATGACCCCACCTCTTCAACTGATGTTTGGCTTCAATGCTTGATCATCACGTGACGAACCGAGGTGTAGTCTTCAAGACCATACATGGACAGGTCTTTACCGTATCCGGATTGTTTCTGGCCGCCGTGCGGCATCTCGCTGATGAGCATGAAATGGGTATTTACCCAAGTACAGCCGTACTGCAGGCGTGATGAAACGCGATGCGCCCGCCCGAGATCCTTCGTCCATACCGAGGACGCGAGACCGTAGAGGGAGTCATTCGCCCACTCTAGAACTTCCTGTTCAGTGCTGAAGCGAGTCACCGAAACAACAGGGCCGAAAACCTCCCGTTGAACGATCTCATCGTCTTGCCGGGCATCGGCAACTACAGTTGGCTCAAAGAAGAACCCTGGTCCATCGACCGCACGACCACCTGTGGTAATGCGAATGTGCGGCAATGCAGCGGCGCGTTCTACATAGCTTCGGACATGCTCACGATGCTGGGCTGTGATCAGGGGGCCTAGCTCTACATTCTCATCATCCTGCAGCCCGCAACGCAGGGTCCGCACTGCCTCCGTCAATCTAGAAACAAACTGATCGTAGACCCCGTCCTGGACATACAACCGAGACGCGGCGCAGCAGTCCTGGCCAGCATTGTAGAAACCGAACGAGCGAATGCCGTCCACCGCCGCATCTATATCCGCATCATCAAAGATGATGACTGGCGCCTTGCCTCCCAGCTCCATATGCATGCGCTTGATGTCATGGCTGGTGTTCGAAATGATGCGCGCACCGGTGGCTACCGAGCCCGTCAGCGAGACCATTTTGATCAAAGGGTGGTTGGTCAAGGATGCGCCCACTGACTCACCGCGACCATACACGACGTTCAGGACGCCATCTGGAAGAACGGTACTTACCAGTTCGGCCAGGCGAAGCGCGGTGAGCGGCGTCTGTTCGGAAGGTTTAAGCACTACCGTATTGCCTGCGACTAAAGCCGGGGCAATCTTCCATGCCATCATGGTCAGCGGGTAATTCCACGGCGCGATGGATGCGATTACTCCAATGGGGTCGCGGCGGATCATCGAAGTATGACCTGCCAGATACTCCCCGGCTGCGCTGCCCGTCAAACAGCGGGCGGCCCCTGCAAAGAAGCGGAATACATCCGATATGTTGGGTAACTCATCATTGAGCACGGCGCTATAGGGCTTGCCGCAATTGAGCGACTCAAGGCGAGCCAGCTCTTCAGCATTGTCGTCAATCAGGTCAGCGATTTTTAGCAGTAATGCAGAACGATCCTTCGGCGTAACTTCAGACCAGCCCCAAAAAGCATGTTCCGCGGAGACTACGGCAGCCGTGACCTGTTCAACGGTAGCCTCGGGGATCATGATCAGGGTTTCACCGGTAGACGGATTCAACACCATTTGGGGTTCACCTTGCCCCATCACCAGCTGACCATTGATAAGTAGCTTCGTCTGCATAAAATCCACCTGTATTTATTATGAAGTCAAACTTGCACAGCCACGCCCTCCCCTTTAATCAGCGAATATCTGCTGGGGCCACTCGAATTAACATCAAGCATCAGGACGTGCGGTATTACTTATATATTCTTGTGCTCAGGACGGGCTAAGCCCCCCCTGTGAGCGGCGGTCTCGCGTGTTAGTCGGGTTAACACCCAGGCAAGCGTTGCAGTACTTCTAACCGTTTATAGCCCGCGTTACTTTTCTATTGAGAAAACCAACGTTCATGGCCACACACGAGAGAACTGCATGAAATTGTCAAAACAAGGAGAAGCACCGTGAAAATTTACACATTTTTTCACGGCGCAGGCAAGGCTTTTTCGCAGAATGTCTGGCCTATCGAACAATTCCGTTAAAATTCAATTGGTTACTAGAACACCAAGGACAGCCTTGGCACCCGGCGCGAAACGAATCGGCTCCGGCTTGGCGCCACGTACTGCTTACCGCTGTGAAAACACCCAAACGATCTTCGTCGGAACACGCCCTGTATTCACATAGCTGTGAGGGGTCGTGGAAACGAACTGGAAACTGTCCCCTGCCTCGAGCTTGAAGATCTCTCCATCAATCATCAATTCCAGCTCGCCTTCAAGGACATAACCCCCTTGTTCACCGCTGTCCTTCATCATGTCGTCACTGGACTTCGCACCTGACGCGAGCTCGGTGAAGAGCATGTGGAATTTCCCTGAGATGTCGGGTGACAACAACTCGTCCGAAATGCCACCGCGATAATCGAGCGCCGATCGCTCGCTCCTTTTGACGATGAATCTGTTTGCCAGCTGCTCCTTCTTGGCAGTGAAGAAGCTCAGGTAGTCCACCTCAAGCAGCTCTGCAATGGCACCGATGTCCTCAATGCTCGGGCGGGAAAGACCACGCTCGATCTGGGACACGAACCCAACGGAACGGCCGATGGTATCGGCAACTTGTTGAAGACTAAGGCCTTTCTTTTTACGCAGGTATTTGATCCGTAGTCCTGCGACGTGATCGCTCATCAGCTACTCCAGTGCTTGCATTTGGGGGCGAGTATAGGGAGGAACAGTGCCCCCAAGCTAGCCTGATCCCTGCTCAACGGCCGTTCTTGATAGCACCGCTGTATCGAGCGGTGCCGGTAGGAAAACAGGATCGAAGCACTTCGTGAAAATAGTTGATTTTTTTCACGGCGAGTATCACAGTGCTCCCACAGAGGGCGTAGAACGTCTCGCTCAGCGATCTTCTGGAGCCCTCTCAGGATGAACCGGGGTTGGAGCAACGCGCAGGGCAACTGCCGCGCCAAAGGCTGGTTGAGGATAAGCCTTGAGAAAAGCCTACCCGCCCTGGCCATGATAAAAACAATGTGAACTTGTGAGATTAGAATAATGAACGACAAGTGTCTGCATCGTATTGTTGGATTCACCCACTCTGAAGTTACTCCTGCGAAAGACATTATCAACCATTCCGGGGTGTTATCGGGACAGTACGCATCAACGACATGGATGCACTACTCGGATGAACAGAAAGGTTTCATGTCGGGCCAATGGGAAGCTGAGGCTTGCCGAGAACAATTTCATGCCGAACAGACCGAGTTCTGCCACATCCTGTCGGGCATCGTCCGACTAACCGACGAACAGGGCAGAATGGATGAGTTCAAGGAAGGCGAGTCCTTCGTCATTCCTGTTGGCTTTTCAGGTGTTTGGGAAAACGTAGGCACCGTTAAGAAGCTTTTCGTCATAGCTTGACGATTTATCCTTGGAGTCCGGATCTCAAATGGCTCTATTCGGTGGCGCGTAGCTCACCTTTATTAGATGAATTATTACTTGGTCAATTACTTCAAAGGAGGACAGCTTTGTCAGCTTCCTTTGCTGCGCGCCCTTTGCCCGGCCTTTCAACTTGGTCCAGGTAAACCTATGCCGGACACGGTAGAACTTAAACGACAGCACTTTCAAGACTGCTAATACCAACTGACGGAAAACTCACACTCTTCAGGATGAGAGCCTGCATCCAGGCGTCGCTGCGCCTTGGTTAAGCGTTAAAAGCGAGCATAAAACAATAAAGTTGCAGCACAACCATGAGAGGAAAAACAATGAAAAGAAAACTAACAATGGCGGCGCTTCTGATACTTGCAAGCTACACCGCTCACTCTGTGGCATTTGCAGAGGAGGAATGTACATTATGCACAAACACAGAAAGTGGAACCGTCCAGGGTCATCGAGAAGACGGTGTCGTCTCCTATAAAGGCATTCCATACGCGGCTGCACCTAGAGAGGATTTGCGCTTTCGCCCACCACAGCCTGTGAAACCCTGGGATGGCATACTGGATGCCGCAGCCTACAAACCCAACTGTCCCCAGGTGAAGGACCCTCTGGAGGAATACCCGAATAAAGGGCGCACTGTAACAATGGGAGGTGAGACAGTTGAAGTTTATGATAACGAAGACTGCTTGTACCTGAATGTATGGACTCCTGCTGCCGATCAGAAAAAACGTCCCATCATGGTCTTTATCCACGGTGGTGCTTTTGTGGTAGGTAGTGCATCTTCTGACTTCTATAATGGCAAAAAACTTGCAAACCGCGATGTGGTGGTCGTTACATTCAACTACAGGCTCGGTCTTTTTGGTTTTCTGGAATTAGGTGAGCTGGACAGTCGCTACAGTGGAAGTGGTAATAACGGTCTCGGAGACCAAATCGCCGCCATCCAATGGGTGAAGCGTAACGCCTCGTCATTTGGCGGGGATCCCGACAACATCACCGTCTTCGGTGAGTCGGCGGGTAGCGCATCGGTTACGGCGCTGCTGGCCACCGAGAAGCCTGCCAATCTTTTCAAAAGAGCCATTGCCCAAAGCGGTGCGGCCAATATTATCCATTCGCCGGAAGTCGCACGACAGGCCAGCAAAGACATACTGGCTGCCGGCAAGTTCGATACCATGGACAAGCTGCTTGAATCATCCGCCGAGGAACTCTTGAGTGCACAGCAGACCGCTTACGCACAGTCCGAAATTGGCGATCGGCTGTTCGCTCCGTTTATAGACGGTCATGTCATTAAAGATAATCCAAATACCTTGATTAGCGCCGGCAACGCAAAAGGAATCAGCCTGATGGCTGGAGCGAACCAGAACGAGATGAACTATTGGTCCATCTACGACAGCAAGCTGCGAAACATGTTCACGGATGAAACGGATTTCGGCCCAGCGTCGCCCTTAATAGCCGAGCACTACCGTAAGGCCTTAGAGGACAAGCTACACGGCACATTGGACGAACGGTATTCGGCCATTATGAAAGAAACCAACCAGTCCAAACTTCGCCAGGCACAAAATGATGACTTCATCATGATTCAGCCCATGAGAAAAATGGTGGAATATCAGCAGCCGCACAATCCTAATGTATACCTCTATCGGTTCAAATGGAAAATCCCAGAGAAATATCTTCCGGCAGAAAGCCCAGACCTGGGCGCGGTCCATGCGTTAGAGATCCCTTTTGTCTTCGGTAATCTCGATTTCTCCTGGGTCCCAGGGGGCCAAAAATATAGCGAAGATCCTAATACAAATGCGAAGAAGCTCAGCGAGCAAATGATGACTGCATGGACCAACTTCGCACGTACAGGTAACCCTAACGGAAATGGAGTACCTGCCTGGCCTGAGTATGACCTGAGCCACAGACGGACCATGATCTGGGACAACTTCTCAAGCTCCACGATTGATCCGGACTCTGATCGCCGAAAACTCTGGGACCAGGAAGTATTCAATCCGCTTTGATTGGCACGGGCATCAACCAAACACTTGCCTATCACTAAAAAAATAAAAATGGTATTCACATGATCTGTAAAAAAGTACCCCTCGCAGCAACCCTCTTGGCTCTCTTTGACCCAACGCATGTGCTGGCCATGCCAATCGGCGGCGGGTTTGATCTGGGCATCGACGTAACGGCGACGAGCGATTACCGCTACTTCGGTATTTCCCAGACACAAGGAGACCCGGCCTTGCAGGTCGGAGCTACCTTGACCTCCCCGATTGGGGCTTATATAGGTACCTGGGTAACGAACGTCGACTTTGGCAGGACGGCTAAATCGAAGACGGAACAAGACTATTATGCAGGCTGGTATATCCCGATCACCGACAGTTTTTCGATTGACGTTGGTTGGCTCAAATACACCTACGACAAGAACAGTGAGTCCAACCAGGCCTCCTATTACGCCATCGCAACTTATGAAGGCCTCAAACTGACCTATCAGTACACGAATGAGCTGCTCCAAAAGGGATCTAGCAATTACACGGCATTAGCGTATGAATACCCACTGACTGATGACAGCCGGATAAATGTTCGCTATGGCATCCTGGACTACAAAGACAATCTGATCTTGTCTGGAAGTGGTAAGGCAAGATCGAAATATGCGGAATGGGAAGCCAGAGTCGAAAAGGACTATTGGGAGGCTACGTGGAGTGCAAGCCTGGTTGATACAGATTTATCAGCTACGGAGTGCACAAGCCTCTCGGGGTATGACGACCTCTGTAGCGCCGAGCTGGTATTGAGTGTCACGAAAAAATTCTAGGGTAGCGCTTATGCGCCCCTAGTTTCTTTGGACGGTAAAACTCTTATGATTTCAGGGCGGGCAACCGCCCTTTTTAGTCAAGCCAGTGAACAGCCAGGGACGTGCGTCTGATTCAAACTACCGAATTTGCAGTTTGCTCAGCGACACCAGTGAATGCCCTGCAAGAAGGGATTGAGCACTTGACCTATGAGTTGCGATTGACCTCATAGGTCAACTGGCACCATCAACGATTTGTCTTGATTCTGCTCCAGGCCCTTGTCATCTGCCGCACGATCTTATCCGGGTGAACATCGGTGACAAAAAGCGTGTCGAGGGTGCTGGCACTTGGGTAGGATGCCTTGCTATTCCTCACCGCAGGATCCATCAGCGCGTCGGCTCCGGGATTGGGATTGGCATACCCGACGTAATCGCTGACCTTGGCAATGACAGCAGGTTGCAGCAGGAAGTTAATGAAAGCGTGTGCTTCCTGGATATTCTTTGCACCAGCCGGAATCGCCAGCATGTCGAACCAAAGGCTCCCGCCTTCCTTGGGGACGACATACTCAATGTCGGTTTTCAAACCTGCTTCCTTGGCCCGAGCCTGGGCCTGGATGGCGTCGCCAGAGAATGCGGCCGCCACGCAGATATTGCCGTTAGCCAGGTCCGAGATAAACTTCGATGAATTGAAGTAAGTCACATAGGGACGCACGGCCATGAACTTGGCCTCGGCTTGTTTATAGTCATCTGGATTTTTACTATTGGGGTCCAGGCCCAGATAGAGCAACATGGAAGGAATCATTTCATCTGCCGAATCCTGGAATGAAACGCCACAAGACGCCAGCTTTTTCATGTTTTCCGGCTCAAAGAGAACAGCCCATGAGTCAATGTGATCGACCCCAAGTACCGCTTTCACCTTTTCGACGTTATAAGCAATACCACTGGTCCCCCACAAATAGGGCACACCGTATGCGTTTCCTGGGTCGTTGAGTTCAAGACGATGCATCAATACCGGATCTATATTCTTTAAATTGGGGAGCAATGCCTTGTTTAGCTTCTGAAAAGCACCGGCACCGATCAGTTTCTGCATCACATGGTTTGAAGGCACCACGACATCATAGCCGGTATTCCCGGCAAGTAATTTTGCCTCTAGAGTGTCATTGGAATCGAATACGTCATAAATCACATCTGTCTTGGTCTCGGCGGTAAAATCCGCCCGCGTCGTTTCGCCAATATAATCAGTCCAGTTGTATACATGCACGACCGATTGAGCCGCTGCCTGTTGTAAAAGGCCGAGGGCTACTATGAAGGCGACAGTTTTACTCAGTATAGAGGGTGCAAGTTTCATGAGACTCTCCTTACGCTTGAGTCAGTGTGTGTGTTGGACGGGGGAACTTATACCTAGACAAAGTCCGAGCGATCACCCGCCATACGGGCTTTTAGGTAATATTGCAGGTGCCCTGCCCAAGTCAGCGGCAGTCGACTCCAAGGTAATCCGGGTATGGTGCGGTGTTTGATGGCGGCAAAAACATCAAAATTCCTGGGGCAGCCAAGCAGTTTTTCTACAGCCAGATCGGCAGCCATACTTGCGCAGTTCATGCCATGGCCATTGAACCCTTGCAGTACCAGACGCCCGTCTTTACGTTCTCTGATATCAGGCAACTGATTGACGGTTACATCCAGCCAGCCACCCCAAATATAATCGACTTCGATAGCTGCCAACCGGGGGAATATTTTGGTCAGCTCTTTGCGTATGTGCCGCAGATCAGCTTGTCGTGGACTCTGTGTGGTACCGATCGAACAGCCGAACAGCAGACGATTATCTGTGCTCTTGCGAAAGTAGTGATTGAACGGATGCGTATCAAATATCGGTTCTTCACCAATCAACGCAGCCTCCTCCTGTCGCAATGGGCGGGTAATCAACTGATAGGTTCCGACCTTAAGCACTGCTGGGGCAAGCTGCCTTTCCAAATCACCGGTAAATGCATTGCAGGCCACGACTACCCGATCAGCAATAACCTTGCCTTCGGCCGTTGCAACTTCCCATCGACCGGACTGTTGTCGCATGCCTTCCACGCGACTGTATTCATAAAGCTTGGCGCCTATATTTTCCGCTGCCTCAGCGAGGCCAATCGTATATGCCAATGGATTGAGTTTCCCGCCGCGTGGGTCACGGAGCCCACCATAATAGGCAGGTGAAGTGACATAGGCCGTTAACGCATCGGTATCGAGTAACTGCAGATTGATGTAGTTGTAATTTCGGGCCAAATGGTCGGCTTCATCTTGAAGAGCACGATAGTGTGCCGGGCGGATCGCCGCAGTAATCTGGCCACGTTGCGCGTCACATGAAATCCCATAACGACTTACATTGCTGAATACCCGATCCACTCCCACTGCGGCCAACTTGAATAGCTTGGTGGATAATGCCATGCCGTGGCTGGCTTCAATATCTGCCAAGCGAGGGGCAAACCCGCGAATTATTTGACCTCCGTTCATGCCGGAGGCGCAGCAACCGATTTTATCTGCTTCAAGTAAAACGCAAGAAACCCCCTCCTCGGCCAAACGCAGAGCGGTACTCACTCCAGCGACTCCGCCGCCAACAATGCATACCTCTGTTTGCTGTTCTCCGATCAACTTTTCATAATGTCTGCGCTGTACGGTGGTTTCGTAAAAATTAAAAAAAGCGGTCATGACGAATCTCTATAGGGTCACCATCTGATGGGCAGTAGCTTTAAGCATTTATAGGGCAGTGCTTCGTGAACTCGCGTCCGCGCATAAACTTGGAGAATAAACGTATTCCATGTCGCCTCTCTCAAGCGCATGTATTAGTTAACACTGGAGCCTGACAGGCGACATTACGATTGCCTTCTAAAAAAACGCCCCCCCTGCCCTGTGAATTGCCGGGTCCGACCTGTCCGCTAGGTCGAGCCACATGAACAATATGACACTTTTGTTCATGTGGCAAAATTTTCTTTTGAGCTTCATTAGGGCCCTGCGCGGACGTATGACGGGGCTCAAGCGCCAGCGGGACAGGGTCCTGAGGGATCACCGTGCCGACGCAACGAGGGAGTTTGGTACGAAAACATGAGGAGTTCAGTGAGCAAAGGGATCGATGCAAGGCACCTCTTTCGCTGCCAGAGCGTGCAACAGGCGCAGGCGAAAGGGTGACTCACGCATTCGCGTTGAGCGGATAGAGCATTCGGTGATGAGCAGGCATTCGAGCGAGTGCCAGCGCGGCGACGAGGCGAAGCCAGCGACTTACGATGAGTCCTGGCGGACTAGCTGTAGATCAACACCACACGCGTCATGGAGGAACTTCGATTGGCGTAACGGCAAGGGATGCCACCGGGGATTTGGAACCCCCCCTTCGCACCGATGGTGAGCACCTCATCGCCGACCCAGATGGTCAACTCACCCTCGAGCACATATCCGCATTGCTCCGAATCCTCGGTGATGCCTCGCTCACCAAAGTCAGCACCCGGCTCGAGATGGGTCTCGAACATCACCATCTTTCCAGAGAGACTCGGCGAGACGACAAAATCCGTCACCCCGCGAGCGTACCGAAGCGATCGGCGCTCGTCTGGTTGGGTGACCCATCGCTGCAGCGGCTGCTTGGCAGGTTGCGCGAAGATCTCGATCGACACCCCCATGGCAGCCGCTATCGCTGTCAAATCTTCAACGGTCGGCTGTGACAGACCACGCTCAATTTGAGAAATGAACCCGGTAGACCTGTCGATCGCAGAGGCCAACTGACGAACTGTCATTCTCTTACGCTTTCGCAGGTCGCGGATGATGTCAGCCAAAACGGTAGCGTTGGAATTGTTCACAGTTGGAAACCTGAAAATGGGAGCACGATTATCCATATTCGGCATGAAACTTCAAAAAGGCTGAACGTCCCAGGAGCCTTGATGCAACCTGCCCCCAAGCCGCATCAAGAGGGTTGTGTCGCTCAGCATGAAAAATATTGCTTGTTTTCATGAAAAGCGCCGCCTATATTTTCATGAAAATTATAAAGTATTTTCATGGAGAGCCCCATGTTTTGCCAGTCAACCGACCACGTTTCCAGCTACTACGCCCATAGCTGCTCCGACAGACTAACGCTTCGTCCCGCGCTTGAAGGCGACCAAAGCAGTGAGGTCGTCGTTATTGGTGCAGGCTTCAGCGGCCTGCATACCGCGTTGCGCTTGGCACTGGCGGGCAAGCGGGTGACCGTTCTGGAAGCCAGTCGGGTGGCCTGGGCAGCTTCTGGAAGAAACGGAGGACAGGCCATTCTTGGGTGGTCATGTGATATGCCACCGCTTGAAGCGGCACTGGGTTACGAACGTGCGCGAAGGCTGTGGGACAGCATGCGCTGGGCTGCACGGGAGATACGCGAGCTCCCTGTTCGCCAGGGTTTTGATATCGACTATCGCCCCGGTCATCTCTGGACATCCGTGCTGAAACGACGGGTCAGCATGCTCACGGATTGGCAGCAGGAGGCGAGCCACAAGTGGGGCCACGACGGCTTGAAGTTCATCTCACGACAGAACTTGCCTGACTGGGTTGCCAGTGATCGATACCAAGCCGGGTTGCTCGATCCTGAAGGCGGTCATTTGAATCCGCTCAAACTTGCCCTGGGCCTGGCTGACGCCATTGAACAAGCCGGAGGTTCGATTCACGAACGAAGCAAGGCACTGAGTTTCCGTGAAGAAGATGGGCACTACGTCGTCTTGACAGAACGAGGGCGGATCCAGGCAGACGTACTGGTCCTGGCATGCAACGCGTATCTGGATGAGCTCTGCCCCAAGCTATCGCGCCGGGTGCTCTCGGCAGGCAGCTATCAGGTGGCGACCGCTCCGCTGCCGAAAGCAGTAGCAGCGTCGTTGATACCCTCGAATGTTTGCGTCACCGACAATCAATTTATTCTCGATTACTTCCGTCTGACTCCAGACAACCGCTTGCTCTTTGGCGGCGGTACAACTTATCTCGGCGGGTTGCCGAAGGATATCGCCGCGGCGACAAGGCCTTTCCTTGAGCGCGTATTCCCACAACTTGGAAAAGTACCTATCGAGTTTGCCTGGGGCGGTCATCTCGATTTGACATTCAACCGCACACCCGACATCGGCAAAAGTGGTCAGCTTTATTGGATGCAGGGCTACTCGGGACACGGTGTGCTGCCGACCCTGGCGGCTGCGCGTGCGGTTTCAAATGCCATCTTGGGGGACAAGGATGACCTCACGCTATACCAAGGTTTGTACAACAGGAACTTTCCGGGTGGTAAGGCTTTGGCTGCACCTATCGAAGCAATCGGCAAGACCTGGTATCGGCTGCGGGACGTGCTTTGAACGTTGCGAGAGAACTTGTCATGGATAAACAAGCCGAGATTCCCGATCTGCCAAGGCGCATCCACGAACTGCGCAAGCACAAGAAGTACACACTGGAAGATCTTGCCAGATGCATCGGTCGCTCGGTGGGTTTTGTTTCTCAGATAGAAAGAGGACTTTCCCAGCCGACGGTCGCCGATCTCACGGCAATCAGCGAAACCCTTGGGGTGCCCACGACCTATTTCTTCAACGACTCACTGCCACAGGAATCGCCATGGGTGACGCGTCCCTATGAACGCCGCACCCTTCATTACGCTAACGGCATCTCCGATATTTTGCTTTCACCGACTATGACTGCAGCGTTCTCTATGCTCGAAACGACCCTGCAACCAGGAGCCAGCAGCGGTGAGCGGCAGTTAAGTGATAGCTCAGAGCAAGGGGGTTATGTTTTGGAGGGTGAGCTGACACTGCTACTTGGTATCAGCGAAGAACAGATCGTCTTGCAGGTTGGCGATACTTTCCAGCTTCCCAGCCGGACACAATGCCGCTATTGCAACTCAAGCAAGAGCACGACCCGAATCCTTTGGATTTATACATAACAAGCAAAACACACAGAGGAATAGTTTCATGACGTCCCCCTACCCTGACCTGATGACTGAAATCAGAGATTTTCGATTACATCATCCTGACATTCGCTACGTCGATTTGATTTGCCTCGATATACCCGGCCATTTCTACGGTAAGCGATACCCAATGGACATGCTGGAAAAAGTGGCGGCAGGAGGCTCTCTTAAACTACCTCAAAACTGCATACAGCTAGGTCTGCAGGGTGGTGTCTATGAAATTGGCGATTATTTTTTCAAAGATGGCGACCCTGATGCAGAACGTCGCTTGGTACCCGGCACCCTGAAAGTCGTCAGTTGGGAAGCGCAACCACTGGGCCAGATGCTGATCACTTCTGACGGTACTGCAGCGCCGATCGTATTCGAGCCGAGGGAAGTGCTGGCAAGGGTACTCGAACGGCTTCGTGGCAAAGGCATTCATCCGGTGGTGGCATTCGAGTTGGAATTCTATCTTTTCGATAAGCATCTGCGAGATGGGCATCCACAGTATCCGCGCGATCAGCTGTGCAATGATGCGGATGATCAACCCAACATGCACATCGACCGGCTATCCCGCTTCGCCCCGGTATTGGGTGAGATGGTGGAAGCGGCTCGTTCACAAGGCGTTGATGCCACTGTCATTACCGCCGAGCATGGCCCTGGCCAATTCGAGATCAATTTCGGTCATCTCGACGATGGCCTGCGTGCCGCCGACTGGGCCGCCCTGTTCTGCCGCAGTACCCGAGGCGTGGCGCTTAAACACGGTTATCGCGCCAGTTTCATGGCCAAGCCCTACCTGCAGCACCCGGGAAGTGGCATGCATGTGCACGTGAGCGTGTATGACGAGGCGGGTTTGAATCTGCTGGCGGACGATGACCAGCGGTCACTTGGGCATGCGGTTGCGGGTTGCCTTGAGCTGCTGCCTGGTTGCATGCCTGTTTTCGCGCCGAATATAAATGCGTTACGCCGCTTTGGCGGGTCAGTCAATATCGCCAATCGGGCGAGCTGGGGTATGGAAAGTCGTGATGCCTCGCTAAGGATTCCCGACTCGGATCCACATAACCGTCGTATTGAGCATCGTCTGGCCGGGGCTGACGCTAATCCCTATCTGGTTCTGGCAGCCATTCTGGCTGGCATCGAGCATGGGTTGGAAGCCCGGCGTGAACCTATCGCGCCCGTCAATACCGATCGAAACAGTGGCGTTGAGTTCCCCTTGGACATGCTCGCATCACTTGACGGGATGCAAAGCAATCCTGACTTGCAAACTGCCTTGGGCGCAGAGTTCGTCAACGTCTATTGTGAAAACAAGCGTCAAGATCACCTCGCCTTCATGCAAGACATCAGTGCCCGGGAATATCGATGGTATCTATAAGACAGACACTCGGTCTTTCTTGAAGCACCTGACGTCAACTTATTAGCCGTACTCATGCATTGCTAAAGCCATAACACTCTCTCCAACAGCAGGTTTAATCATGAATAACGCCGTCATCAGGATAAGCACACAACAAGGACTGTCTCGCTGGCCAGACTTTGACGCCAATGTGGCGATCCGCAATAACCCCGTGCATGCCGGCTCAGTGGTCTTCGAGACGGCTACGAGTGGAATCGCTACCATCCGCACCGGCATCTGGCAGTGTGAACCCTGCATTTTAAAGGTTGAACAGACGAGCAACGAAATTTGCCTGTTGATCGAGGGCAAGGCATCCATTGTCGATGATGTCACGGGGCATACGGAAACATTCCAGGCCGGCGATGGATTCGTCCTGCGCAAGAACAGCAGAATCACCTGGGCGATCGATGAGCCCCTGAAGAAATACTACATAACCATTGAAGATTAACCTTCATCAACACCTGCTTTGAAACCGGCGAGCCTGGCAAAGTGTTTTGCCTCCTACACTGAAGTTATGAACATACTTCATCCTTACAAACCTGCTCGATCAACTTGCCCCATCAAAAGGATCACCAAGCGCCCCGGCGCGCTTCACATTCATCACCCGTAATACTTGAATATGCGATCGGGCGCTTTCGACAGTGGAAGAATCAGTGAACAACCATAAGAAAATCTTTCAATCGAGATTACCGGCCTTGCGGGAGTAACAATAAAAATGAACGTAGCCTCCAGTGCCAATAAGAATGCCTATAAGAAAGCCCTCGAGGGCGACCAGACACCCAAGCAGGTGCTGGTCAAAATCGACCGGGTCACGAAGAAGTTCGACGAGACGATTGCCGTGGACGATGTGTCCCTGGAGATCAAAAAAGGCGAGATCTTCGCCTTGCTCGGCGGTTCGGGTTCGGGCAAATCCACGTTGCTGCGCATGCTTGCCGGCTTCGAGCGGCCCACGGAGGGGCGGATTTTCCTCGACGGCGAGGACATCACCGACATGCCGCCCTATGAGCGGCCGATCAACATGATGTTCCAGTCCTACGCCTTGTTCCCGCACATGACCGTGGCGCAGAACATCGCCTTCGGCCTGCAGCAGGACAAGATCCCCAAGGCCGACATCGACGCCCGCGTGGCCGAGATGCTCAAGCTGGTGCAGATGAGCCAGTACGCCAAGCGCAAGCCGCACCAGCTCTCCGGCGGCCAGCGCCAGCGCGTGGCCCTGGCCCGTTCGCTGGCCAAGCGTCCGAAGCTGTTGCTGCTCGACGAGCCGATGGGTGCCCTGGACAAGAAGCTGCGCTCGCAAATGCAGCTTGAGCTGGTCGAGATCATCGAGCGGGTCGGCGTCACCTGCGTCATGGTGACCCACGACCAGGAAGAGGCCATGACCATGGCCGAGCGCATCGCGATCATGCACCTGGGCTGGATCGCCCAGATCGGCAGCCCGATCGACATCTACGAAACCCCGACCAGCCGACTGGTCTGCGAGTTCATCGGCAACGTCAACATCTTCGAGACCGAAGTGGTGGACGACGCCGAAGGCCACGCGGTGCTGACCTGCAAGGACCTGGACCGCAACATCTACGTGGGCCACGGCATCAGCACCTCGGTGCAGGACAAGTCGGTGACCTACGCCATTCGCCCGGAAAAACTGCTGGTGACCGTCGAGCAGCCGACCTGTGAGCACAACTGGTCCAGCGGCAAGGTCCATGACATTGCCTACCTGGGTGGGCATTCGGTGTTCTACGTCGAGCTGCCGAGCGGCAAGCTGGTGCAGTCCTTCGTCGCCAACGCCGAGCGCCGTGGCCAGCGGCCGACCTGGGGCGACCAGGTGTTCGTCTGGTGGGAAGACGACAGCGGCGTGGTGCTTCGCTCATGAACATGCGCAAATTCAAACGCCGACTCGATCGAATAACGCCCGGTGGCCGTCAACTGGTCATCGGGGTGCCCTTCATCTGGCTGTTCCTGTTCTTCATGCTGCCGTTCTTCATCGTCCTGAAGATCAGCTTCGCCGAAGCCGACGTGGCCATTCCGCCGTACACCGAGATCTACAGCTACGTCGACCAGAAGCTGCAGGTGCTGCTCAACTTCGCCAACTACGCGATGCTCAGCGAGGATGAGCTGTACATCGCCGCTTACCTGGGCTCGTTGAAGATGGCCCTGATCAGCACCGCGCTGTGCCTGCTGATCGGTTACCCGATGGCCTACGCCATCGCCAATGCCCGCAAAGAGACGCAGACGGTGCTGGTGCTGCTGATCATGATGCCGACCTGGACCGCGATCCTGATCCGCGTCTACGCGTGGATGGGCATCCTCAGCAACAACGGTCTGCTCAATGGTTTCCTGATGAGCATGGGCTGGATCAGCGAACCGCTGCAGATCCTCAACACCAACCTGGCGGTCTATATCGGCGTGGTCTACTCCTACCTGCCGTTCATGATCCTGCCGCTGTACGCCAACCTGGTCAAACATGACGCCAGCCTGCTGGAGGCCGCCTCCGACCTGGGTTCGAGCACGTTCAACAGCTTCTGGAAAATCACCGTGCCGCTGTCCAAGAACGGCATCATCGCCGGCTGCATGCTGGTATTCATTCCGGTGGTGGGCGAGTTCGTGATCCCGGAACTGCTCGGCGGTCCGGAAACCCTGATGATCGGTAAAGTGCTGTGGCAGGAATTCTTCAATAACCGTGACTGGCCGGTGGCGTCCGCCCTGGCGGTGGTGATGCTGGCGATCCTGATCGTGCCGATCATCCTGTTCAACCGCAGTCAGGCCAAAGAAATGGAGGGCAAGGAATGAAGCGCTTCAGTTTTTCAAGCCTGATGCTGGTGCTGGGATTGCTGTTCATCTACGCGCCAATGGTGATCCTGGTGATCTACTCGTTCAACGCCTCGAAACTGGTGACGGTGTGGGGCGGTTGGTCGGTCAAGTGGTACGTCGGCCTGCTGGACAACAGCCAACTGATGGGCTCGGTGCTGCGTTCGCTGGAAATCGCCTGCTACACGGCGGTGGCCGCGGTGGCCCTGGGTACGCTGGCGGCCTTCGTGCTGACCCGCATCACCCGCTTCAAAGGACGCACGCTGTTCGGCGGCCTGGTCACCGCGCCGCTGGTGATGCCGGAAGTGATCACCGGTCTGTCGCTGTTGCTGCTGTTCGTGGCCATGGCGCAGATGATCGGCTGGCCCCAGGAGCGTGGCATCGTCACGATCTGGATCGCCCACACCACGTTCTGCGCGGCCTATGTGGCGGTGGTGGTTTCGTCACGCTTGCGTGAGCTGGACCTGTCCATCGAAGAGGCGGCCATGGACCTCGGTGCGCGGCCGTGGAAGGTGTTCATCCTGATCACCATCCCGATGATCGCGCCGTCGCTGGCGGCCGGGGGCATGATGTCGTTCGCGTTGTCCTTGGACGACCTGGTGCTGGCGAGCTTCGTCTCGGGCCCGGGCTCGACGACCCTGCCGATGGAAGTGTTCTCGGCGGTGCGCCTGGGCGTGAAGCCGGAGATCAACGCCGTGGCGAGCCTGATCCTGCTGGCGGTGTCGCTGGTGACCTTCCTGGTCTGGTACTTCAGCCGCCGCGCCGAAGAAAACCGCAAGCGGGCGATCCAGCAAGCCATCGAGGAAAGTGCTGCCGATTCCTGGAAGCAGCCGGAAGTCCGTCGGGCGGTGGCTGCTGCGCAGGTCTGAAGGTGGCGGTGTGGCGAGGGAGCTTGCTTCCTTGCCACAGGTTTTTTGGTTGAACCTGAAACCGCTATCGCGAGCTCGCTCCCACAGGATCGCTACAAAGCGAACCTGAATCAGGATACAGGCCATCGCGCCCTAACGCGCACAACCTCCTACATCTGCAGGATGCCAGCACCGCTTATCGGTCTCATCATTGGATCGCTCATCAGGCGATTCCATTTGCACGCGCCTATCCAACAAAAATACTTCAGAGGCTACCTATCATGACTGACTTGTCTCGACCCGTGGCTGCTGGGCTGAAAAGGATTGAAAGCAATCAAGATCGGGCCGTCGAGCTATTGGCGACCAAAGGCTTCAGCGATGTAGGCCTACGGGAAATGACCGCCTCGCTGGAGGTGACAGCGGGCGCGTTCTATCACCACTTTTCGGGCAAGGACGAGTACTTTTCCTTCCTCATTGAGGCGCACTACGCCGACTTCCTGATGACGGTCATGCGCTCCAACAGAACAGTTCACCGCATCAGTGCAGCCATTGATGCGATCCTGCGCCTGCAAGCCCGCAGACCGTGGTATTTCAAACTCGCTGCACGTGAGGCAGACAGGCTGCTGCAGCTTCCGGGTGCCAGCGAAGTCATGTTATTGCGGCAGAAAATAAATCGGAGTTTGCTGAAGGCGTTGGGCGATCCCGAAGTTCAAGGCGATCCAGGCAGCGCCTGCCTCAACTTGCTGGAACACCTGTTGATCTGGACCGCTGACTCACATCTGCCGCCGCGCGAGCACAGAGCCGTTGTGGAGCGAGTGTTGATAGCCGGGATCATGCCGAGTGCAATGACGTCTGGCACCTAACCAGCGGGGACAGACCTGGGGCTGGAAATGACGGGGCTCAAACTCGGAAAAACTGACCTCAGACCTTGAAGCCCCCCATGAGACTGTGCTGTTTTTCCGCCAGCGCCGACAGTTCTACGCTTGCCTGAGCGACCTCATCAGCATTCCCTACGACACCACTCGCAACGAGCCCGATGCTCGTGATATTCCGGTTGATGTCTTCTGCTACAGCACTTTGCTCTTCTGCAGCACTGGCGATTTGAGCATTCATATCGCTGATGACTGAAACAGCCTGAGCGATGGTTTGCAGGGCATTTTTGGCTTCATCGGCCTGCTGCAGACTGGACTCAGTCCGATTCTGGCTTTGCTGCATGACTTGGACCACCTGCTGTGTTCCCTGCTGCAACTGAGAAATCATCAGTTGTATCTCATCAGTGGCTTGCCGTGTGCGCTGCGCAAGCTGCCTGACCTCATCGGCTACTACCGCAAAACCGCGGCCTTGATCGCCTGCCCGAGCGGCCTCGATGGCTGCGTTCAGGGCGAGCAGATTCGTCTGCTCGGCGATACCACTGATGGTTACCAGAATGGCACTTATGCTCTCGCTCTCACCGGCCAGCAGTTCAACAACTGCGACGGCCCGCTGCATCTCCTGAGCGAGCTGCAAGCTTGCATCAGCGGCGGATTGAACGATCCGTTTACCTTCTTCAGCCGCATGATCAGCATGGCTGGCTGCCTGTGCTGCCATCGTAGCGCTACGGGCTACATCCTGGGCTGTAGCCGTCATCTCGTGAACGGCAGTCGCCACCAACTCTATTTCAGCAAGTTGCCGCTGGACTTCAGAACTCGTGTCCGCGGCGATGCCTGCAGTATTCCGGGACGATTCCTTGAGACCGCTGACTGACGATGCAACCTGAGAAATCATCGACTGGAGCTTTGAAAGAAACGCATTGAAGCCACTGGCGATCGCGCCCAGTTCGTCGCCTCTATCGGAAACCAGGCGTCGGGTTAAATCGCCTTCGCCTTTAGCAATATCATCCAGCATGGCAACCATCTGGCGCATGGGATGAGCAATGCCGAAACTGATCAGCCAGATCACGGCTATACCCGCCAGCGAGACAATCAGCCCAATGATACTCATCCCCCAAATGTCGTCAGAGCGCTGCTCGCCCAACTGGATTTCCAACTTGTGCATATCGGCCATGACGACGTTCATGGGCAGGTTGAGCGTCAGTAGCCAGGGGGCTTTGGCCCCTTCGACACTAAAGGGCACTATCAAATAGAGACGGCCGTTATCGCGATCCAGTTGGAATATGCTTTGGTGGTTGGTCAATGCCTGGACCAGTCCCTGCAAGGGAGTGCCGAGTACCTCCTGGCTTGGGCTACCCAGATGCTTGTCATCGGCACTGAAACCGACAACCCGACGGTTGCTGGATAACAGCGCCATCTCTCCAGCGCCCTCGTAGAGCTCCTGGTTTGCCTGGACAATCAGTCGCTGAATGAACTCGAGCGAGAGACTAGCCCCCGCCACCCCTCGAAAATGACTATCCACCATGATCGGGGCATTGAAGCTCGACATCAAAACAGTCTTACCCGCCACTTCGTATGACGCAGGATCGATTGCACAGGGTTGCAAACTTTCCCGTGGGCACAGGTAATACTCTCCCTCGCGCACCCCGGCGGTAAGAAGATTTTGACTTTCGAGTTCGTCTCCGAGGGTGGAAAGCTGTGGAATGCCGGAGGCATCTCGATACCACCATGGCGTAAATCTGCCGGACGAATCGGTGCCTGGCGTATCGGTATGAAGCGCGTCTTGATCGAATGCTCCGGGCTCCCAAGCGGCGTAGAGATCAATCAGCTTCGGATTGTCCAGCAGAATGCCATGGGTTAGTTCGGCCATGTCCTTTCGCAGCCCAGAGGTATCGGTGCCCCCCTGCTCCCTCGCTTTACTCAAAGATGCATTGGCCAGAGCAACTGTTTTTGCAATCGTCATTGGATAAGCCAGTTCGCCTTGTATTTGAGCGACCTTTGCGACCGCTAACGACCTTAGGCGATCTTCTATCACCTTTTCCAGAAGGCTTTCAGCGCGAGTTTGCACCAGACTTTGCGTTTTGGAGCCAGCGTGTATTGCGTACATAACCAATGCGGCGACAACCGCAAGTACACTGACCCCGGCCAGCATCGCGACGGAATGCTGAATGGACTTGAACTTCATTTGAACTCCACCTAATCAACCAACAGGGCGCTAAACTGCGCCGGAAAAGAAATGCATATCGCCGAAAAGAAACCAGAGGGACAGGTGGTGTTGGGCTCCAGAGCGCATGGAGTGCAGCAAGTCACCAGTGTTGTAAACTGTTCCGCCGAGGCCTGGTGAGCGCCATCCGCTTTCAGGCTGCCACCATTCACTTTCCGAAAGTGCAATGTACAGTTCTTCAGGACTATGGTGATGCTCAGGATAAGTTATGTGTGGACTCATAACTGTTACCCCAAGAGTCAGGTTGCCGAGCGTCGCTAATCCACTCCGGCCAAAGATGATTGCATTCAGGTGACCGGCCTGGAATTCGGGCAACTCCGTCGAGAGCGGTTTTTTATACCACTCTAACGCATCGGCGATCATCGAAATGCAGCTCGCCATCGCCCCAAGCTTCTCAAAGGAACCTGCAAGCTCTTTTCCGGCTGTTTCAATAGTAGCTTTGGCCATCGCTGAATATTGACTCTCCGGCCTGCATAAAACAGCCTCATTAACGGATATGTCTAACTCTTCAAGACGAAGCCGCGTTGCAACATCCGGAACTGTTGAGCACAGATGTGAATGAATAAGGTCAACCAGGCACGTCAACTCGAAATTTAAGTCCACCGTCATTGCGCTCGGCCCTGTTTATTTACCGTTTTTGATCTTGTTCCACGTTCTGGTTTGACCCGGCTTATTGAGTGCGCTTGAAGGACAAACCACGGTTAGGCAGTTAGACAGGAATACAACGATCATCAGCGATAACGCCTGGTTACCTGAGTTTGGCAGTAGCTGGATCGAAGCACAGGAGATATCTGTCCATATCGGAAAGGTACAGCGGTGATGGTGAAGATCAGACTTCATGAGTCCTTCCTCAAGGCTGGACGTATGCCCTTATTTTTATGCAGCCACTGTGGAACGAGCCGTGAAAAAAATCAAGATTTATCATGAAAAAAAATATTGTTTTTCATATGAGACTGTTCCGTAGCCTCGAACTGCTTGCCCACGTCCTCGTCGGCGCTGGCTGCGCCATTTCCGTAAGCGTTCACGTATCTGGCTACTGGCATCACGATCGTTACGGTCGCGGCCGGGGAAACCGCAATCGGTATTGCCCCGGGCTTTCCCCCGTCCACTTCTTGAACGCGCGATGAAACGCACTCGGCTCCTGAAACCCCAACTGCTCAGCAATTTCGCTGATGCTCGCCTCGCCCTCGCGTAATCGTTCAAACGCCACGCCGCGCCGCACCTCATCTTTGATCTCCTGATACGAACAGCCTTCGCGTTCCAGTTTCCGGCGTAAGGTACTGGGGCTCAGGTGCAGCTCCAGGGCGAAGGCCTGCAAGGTCGGCCATTCGCTGTAATGGCTGTGGCGCAGACGCTGATGAATCTGAGATGCCACCCCATGCTGGTTGCGGAAGCGGATCACCAGCCATTGTGGTGCGGTGCGCAAAAACCCTTTCAGCGAGGCCAGGTCTTGAACCACCGGCAACCGCAGGTAGTGACTGGCGAATTCGATTTCGGTGTGGTTGGCACCGAAGGTCAGGTTGGGGCCCCAGAGCAACGCATCATCACGCAGCGACAAGCGCTGATGACGAAAGTCCGCACGATCGATGGGAATTCGTCTCCCGCCCAGCCAACACAACAGACTGATGATCAACACCAAAAACGTTTCTTCGCCCAACCGGCCAAGCTCGCTACTTGGCGAATGGGTCTGCAAGCTGATGACCGCACGCTTGCCGCGCACACTCAACGTACCGCGGAAATCACTCAGGAACAGGGCGAAGTTGGCCAGGCACTGACGCATGGCTTTTTCCAGCGTGGGTTCCTGAATCAACGCCCGACAGATCAAGGCAAAACTTCCCGGCGGCATACCATGGGAGTCCAACTGGAAAAATTCGTCGTTCAATTCTCGAATCTGCACCAGCCACAACGCGGCGAAAGCCGTGGCCGCCACCCGTGCCGTTGGCTGATCTATCAGTGTCGGGTCGATGCCCACCTGCTCAAGGAGTGACCGCACACGCTGCGGCTTCTCACGCAGCGCATGGATCATGGGATACATGAAGTAGACCGCCACCGAATCCGTTTCCCGCATGTTTCGAATGCCTCTCCAGTCGCATCTGCACATGGCAAAAAGCGCCATTTTTCATGAACAGTTTCGGCATAGGCCAGTGCCCCTGCTGATTCTAAACTCATGCCCAACCAAAAAGCCTATTCAGGGAACCAGATGAATCTACAGAACATTGGCGTCATCGGCGCCGGCACCATGGGCAACGGCATCGCCCAAGTCTGTGCCCTGGCCGGCCTCAACGTCATCCTGATCGACATTTCCGAGAATGCCTTGCAGAAGGCAATCGCAACTGTCGAAAAAAACCTCGATAGGCAGATCACCAAGAACACACTGTCGCAAGAGCAAAAACTCGCGGCCCTCGACAGGATTCGCACCCGTTGTGATTACACCAGCCTGCACAACGTGCAAATGGTGATTGAAGCCGCCACCGAAAATCTCGACCTGAAACTGCGCGTGCTGCAACAGATCGCGGCGCAGGTCAGTGCCGATTGTGTAATCGCTTCGAACACCTCTTCGCTGTCCATTACCCAACTCGCCGCCAGCGTCAGCCAGCCTGAGCGCTTTATCGGCCTGCACTTTTTCAACCCGGTGCCGGTCATGGGTCTGATTGAAGTGATTCGTGGCCTGCAAACCAGCGATGCCACCCACGCCCTGGCGCTGGACATGGCCACCGCGCTCGGCAAAACCGCAATCACCGCTGGCAACCGTCCGGGCTTCGTGGTCAACCGGATTCTCATACCGATGATCAATGAGGCGATCCTGGTGTTCCAGGAAGGCCTGGCCAGCGCCGATGACATCGACGCCGGCATGCGCCTGGGCTGCAACCAGCCGATCGGCCCGCTGGCGTTGGCGGACCTGATCGGCCTGGACACCGTACTGGCAATCCTTGAAGCCTTCTACGATGGCTTCAACGACAGCAAGTACCGCCCTGCTCCGCTGCTCAAGGAGATGGTCGCCGCCGGTTACCTGGGGCGCAAGACAGGGCGTGGCTTCCATGCCTATGCCTGAGCGTTGCTCACGCTTCGCCGAATACCGGGACAAGGTGCTGGAGCTCTTTGCCAGCAAGGGGTTCGGTCAGGTTGGTATGCGTGAACTCGCTACCTGCCTGGGACTCGCCCCCGGCTCGCTGTACCACCATTACCCCAGCAAGCAGCACCTGCTGCTCGACCTGATCGAAGAGTTCTATGACGAGCTGTTGACCGTACTGGGACACATCGAGCAAACCGCCCCGGCGAAACGCGACAGACTCAACCTCTTGATCCGCGAACACCTCACTCTGCATCAGGAAATGCCCTGGCACTTTCGTCTGGTAGAGCGCGACAGCCAATGTTTGACTGAAGAGCAACAGGAACGCGTCCGGCAACTTCGCGAGCAGTACGAACGCAAGCTGCTACTGGTGCTCGGCTTCCAACACCAATTAAGTGAACCGGGCCGGATGGCTGCCGGACATGCCATTGCCGCCTTGCTCAACAGCGCGCCCAGCTGGCTCACGCAATACTCATTGGATGAGCGAGAGCGCGATAATCTTATGAAGAACATGATCGGAGGCGCCATCGAGCGATTACTGTCTCCAAAAACTGGATAACGGCCAACTCGACACTCAAACCTTGAAAGCCCGTACATACGGTAAGTTGAACACTTTGATGGCGGCGAAAACCGAGTAATGCGGTCCCCGCAAACGAGGCCATCAAAGTCAGGAAGGGTGTAACTCCAGGTCGTACAGAGAATGCTGAACCTATGGCTGAAAGCGTCGTATGCCAAGTGCCTTACTCGAACACGGCGGCGAGTTTCCTGTGCCCACGCGCCACATTTCTGACGCAACTCATAGGCAAAAAAAGCCACTCATCTGAGTGGCTTTTTTCTGAATACTGGAGCGGGAAACGAGACTCGCATCTGGCGGCCGACTCATTGAAACTTAAGGGTTTTCTTTTATTGCCAAAGCAATAACGGACTCAATTCCGGCCTTGTTTCTGGGGTGTTTCAAGAGCGAAAAAGGGGTAATGCTAAACAAGGCTGTTGAATGCTGCCCAAAGCCAATGGACGAACGTTCATTAGCTGCCAGAGCCATTCTCACAGGATCAACAGGTAACTCCCTTCCGAAAAGCCGTCCCAACTTCCCCCGTCCATCAGTCAACTCATAACCGACAAATCGGCGACCACAAGCAATTCTTCAGACAGGCAAATCATGAGTATCTGTTCTGTTGCCCCTCTCCCGCTCAGGATCGATCGTCGCTCGCATCAGAGCTGATCATCCCTCCATGACACAGGTACCCTTCAGGCTAAAGCTTCAAACCAAGCTTTTCCATGGCCTCATGGGCCTCGATGATCATTCCGGATACCTCGGCGACTGTTACATGCAACTTGGTTGCCCGCGATCGCATGTGCTCGTAAGCCTGCGTCTCGGTCAGGTTCTGACGCTCGACCAGTACATGAATGGCTTTTTCGATCTGTCGCCGGGATTTTATAGTGAGCTCCAGCTTATCTATCTTTCCCTGCAACCGTTCCTGATAGCTGTACGAGGCTCTGGCAAGGACCAGCGTGCTGAGGATTCCAGAGGAACGAAACGGCTTGGAAATCACACCGTGAGCACGAGTATCGAGGAGCAACTTCAAAATAGTGGGACTTTCATAGTCGGAGAGCGCAATGAGTGCCGCCGACACCGAGGCGCCCGACCAGATTTTGTTTCCTTCCAGTTCCTGGCTGATCTGAAAGAGGATGACGTCGACGTCTGCAGGCGGCTCAGAGGGGAACGGCCATATGATCTTCACACGGCATCCGATTCTTTTAAGCTGCTGCATGACAATGTCGCGATCGTCACCAGGCGGGTAAACGAACGCAACGCAGATACTGCGCAAATCTTCATAGAGACGGCGAAGGCTGGAACTCATGGCGTCACCTCAACCAGAACTCAGAGAAACCGAAGGTGGACAGGTAAGGATCGGATTTGACCGGTCCTGAACCTTCCCATACGACGTCGAACTGCCCGTCATTGCGGCAGATGCCGATCCGTGGGGTCAGGGCGCAGTGGTTGTTTTCGGCATCAATGGCAATGGGGCCTTCCGGAGAGTCGAACGTTACCTTGTGGACGGCGTTGACCAACTTGCGCCTGTCCAGGCTGCCCGCTCGCTCCAAGGCTCGTGCAAACAGGTGAACCTGGGAATACGCCATCTCCGACCAGGTGCTGGTCGGTCGATCGCCAAAGCGTTTGCGCCAAAGCTCAATGAACCGTTGATTACTGTCGTTGGGCAGCGAACCGAAATAGGTGGCAGCGGTGATGTGACCTTCACACAACGGCGGCCCGATCAACCGGATTTCCTCTTCGGCCATGGAGAGGCTGGCAATGGGGATTTTTTTCGGATCAAGCCCATGCTCGCCATAAAGCTGATAGAAGGTGCGTGCCGATTGTCCAACCAGGGTCGAGAAGACAACGTCCGGCTGGGCATTGTGGATGTCATTCAAGACCTCCTTGAGCTGCTCTACTTCTGCCTCGATGGGCAGGTAGACCTCATCCACGATTTCGCCACCGTACTGTTCAACGACGTCCCTCATGATGCGGTTGGATTCACGCGGGTAGATATAGTCCGCGCCCACCAGAAAGAACCGGGTGCCCTTGTTTTGCAACAGGTACGCCGCGAGCTGGATGCTGTTCTGATTGGGAACGGCGCCGGTGTAGATGATGTTCGGTGAATATTCGAACCCTTCGTAGAACGAGCAATACCAAAGCAACGCATTATGGCGTTCGACGAGGGGTAGCACGGCCTTGCGACTGGAAGATCGCGAGCAACCAAAAATGACGTTGATTTCGTCTTCAATGAGCAGCTTGCTGGTCAAGCGCCGGTATTCTTCCGGAGAACCCTTGGGGTCATAGGCGGTTGGGATCAAAGGCATACCCAGCACACCGCCCAGCGCATTTATTTCTTCGATGGCAAGCGCAGTACCAAAAAAATGCTCGGACTCGGTGACGCCGGTGGCACCCGAACGCGAATACAAGATGCCGACAGGCCATCTCTGATCTTTAGTGACTGCTGTCCTGGTGCTTGGCATGACGCTCACCTATTGATCGAAAATGTCTTGTAGTTCGGTTGCGGATCTAGGGACCTGGATAGCCAGCATCAACAATATTCTGGCTTTCTGCGGACTTAGATCATTGGCGAAAATGACGCCTGCATCTTTCAACGTCATACCGCCTCCCATGAAGCCATACAAGGGCCTCACCCGCCCACGCGGTACCCGGGTGGCAACGACAACGGTGATACCCGATTCGATTGCATCCGAAATGGCTGCATACATATCGGCATTCACGTTGCCCACCCCCAGCGCCTGGATGACAACGCCTTTAGCGCCCGCCTGTACAGCCGCTTTTAATGATGCCCCGTCCGCTCCGGCATACATTGGCACGATGTCAACGCGAGCCAGGCTGTCATGCTCCAATGGCAGATGTTGTCGACGGCAAGATGAACGACAGAAGGTGACGGTATCGCCGTCCACTCTTCCGAGCAAGCCGGCATCGCCCGAGTTGAACGACTCGACGTCCGAGGTATGTGTTTTGCTGACTTCCCGAGCGGCATTGATCTGATCGTTCATGACGACCATCACTCCTTTGCCAAACGACTCAGGTTCAATGCATACCCTTGCGCCGCTCCTCAGGTTACGCGGACCATCGAAGTCCGGTTCAGACGCGTTACGTTGTGCACCGATGAGGACAACAGGCTTGCGGGACGCCAACGTCACGTCGAGAAACCATGCGGTTTCTTCAAGGGTATCGGTGCCATGGGAAACCAGCACACCCGCAATATCCTTGCGAGCCAATGCGGCATCAATCTCGTGATGAAGCTGGACCCAGCGCATCGGCCCCATTTCGACGGACGGCACATTGGACAGGTTGTTGACTTCCAGTCGCGCTATCTTCTCTATTCCTGGAACGGCCTTGATCAGGTCGCTGCCTGATAACGCTGGTATCGGGGCTGAGGTCAAGGGATCAACTTGCATGGCAATCGTTCCGCCTGTTGCGATGAACAGGAACGCAGGCAGATCGTCTGAACTGGACTGGGCCATGAGCGTCACACCCTCAAATGGTTGAAAATAGCCTCGATGGCACCCGGCGCGCTGGCATCGCCTTCCTCTTCGATTTCACCCTGTTTGAGAACCAGGTATCGATCCGCCACCTTCAGTGCGAACGGCACATTCTGCTCGATCAGCAGCATCGTCGTGCCGTGCAGTTGTCGCTCGTGCACCAGGGCGATGGCTATTCGCTCAATCACCGAGGGCTGCAACCCCTCAGTGATTTCGTCGAGCAAAATGACAGAGGGGCGCATCATCAACGCACGCGCCACCAGCAGCATCTTCTGTTCGCCTCCCGACAGCGTGCCGGCATACTGCTTCAGACGGTCCTTGAACACCGGGAACACGGATTCGATTGCAGCGAAACGCTCATCGAACAACGCGTCTTTCTCGAGCCCCATGCGAAGGTTGTCCCGGATGCTCAACTCGGTGAAAAGCGCTTTCTCCTGGGCGGCATAAGCGATACCCGCCTGCGCAACTCGATGCGGCGGCAGTCGCGTAATGTCGCTGTCGTTTACCTGCACAGAGCCGTGCTTCTTGGGCAGATAACCCATGATCGTCTTGAGCAACGTCGTCTTACCCATGCCGTTCTTGCCCAGCAAGGCAACCGCTTCGCCGGCCGAGACTTTGAACGACATATCCCGTATGACGACCGATGCCCTGTAACCGCTCGTGACTGCATTCAGTTCCAACGTAGCACCGTTCATACAACCTCCCGAGGAGCGAGTGCAGATCCGGCATAAATCGTCTTGACCAGATCCGAGTTGACGACTTCCTCGAAAGTCCCCTGCATGACCATTTTTCCTTGGTGCAATACCACGATTCGCGTAGCGATCTGTTCAACAAAATCCAGATCGTGCTCAACCAGCAGGCAACACAGCTTGTAGCGGTGCGCGAGCAAGGAAAGCACTGCGCCGATTTGCGTACGCTCAGTCTTGGTCAACCCTGCAGTAGGCTCGTCGAGAAGCACGATACGAGGCTCCAGCACCAGGACCATGGCCAGTTCCAACGCTTGCTGTTCACCGTGGGACAAATCGCGAGCGACCACGTCCAGCATGGTTTCCAGCCCGGTAACTCGCAACACGTCCAAGGCATAGGATGGCAGCGCCAGCGTGGCCGCCCGACTGAACAACAAGGGGCGCTCGTGAAGGGTACTCGCCATGCGCAGGCACTCGGCTACGGTCAGCGATTCAAAAATGTTGGCGTTCTGAAACTTGCGCCCGAGACCAAAACGAACGCAGGCCTCGGCCGGAAGTCGGCGGATATCGTTACCGCAGAGATGCACCGTCCCTGAAGTACGATCAGCCCCGTCACTCATGCAACGCATCAATGTGGTTTTACCGGCGCCATTGGGGCCGATCAGTCCAACCAGATCACCCGCCGCAGCCGTGAGGTTGATACCTTGCAGGACCTTGAGCGAGCCATAGCTTTTGGTTACTTCCTCCATGACAAGTGCGGGAACGTCATCCGACTCAGGAGCCGCTCTGACTTCACGTTCGACCAGCACGGGAACGCGTCGCCCACGAGCACCGAAGCCGAAGGGTTTGAGCAGCGCCGGTACGATACCCTGCGGGAGCAGAACGATGACCAGCACAAAAGACAGGCCGAGGATCAGTTGCCATAGAAACGGCACCCGGCTGCCCAGGTACGCGGTGGCAACATTGATCAGAATTGCCCCGGCCATGGGGCCCCATAACGTCCCACGCCCACCCAAGGCAACCCAGATGATCAACTCGGTCCCCAGGACGAAACCGGATAACTCGGGGGCCACTACGCCACTGAACGCGCCATAGCCAAAACCAGCGATCCCTGTAACAGCGGCAGTCACTATCAGCAGGATGATTTTGATGGACGGGACATTGATGCCCAAGTACGCACACCTGGACTCGTTGTCACGAATCGATGCCAGCACACGCCCCGCATCACTGCGTACGAAAAGCCAGGCAAAAAATCCTATCAGTGCAACGCCCCCTCCCGCGATCCAGTACCAGGCCTCCAGCGACAAGTCGAAGGTGTCATAGCCGGTCAGGCCTGAGCTGGAGCCTGTCCACTCACCACCGGAAAGCAGCAGTTGGGTCATGACGATAGGCAGCACCAACGAGATAACCGTGGCGAAGAAAGGTGACGCCCCCCGGTAGAAGGACAGCCACCCCACCAGCGCTGCGACTCCCATTGGGACAATGATCGCCAGCCCGACTGCGATGGCAATGGTGCTGGGCGACAGGCCAAAGTGCGTGAATACCAACCCTGCGGCATACGCACCGATACCAAAGAATGCCGACTGCCCGAAGGTCAGATAGCCCGTATAGCCCCACAGCACGTCCACCGTGATGACGACGATCGCAAACAGGAATGCCTTGATCAGCAGGTTGAGTACATAGCTGTCGAAAATCCATGGTCCTGCGACCAGCAAGGCGATGCCGACCAACGCCAGCACGGCCGGACGACTCCATGCGCCCTCTCGACTGGAACCGGCGGGTTGGGTGCTCACCGCGTGCAAAGTAGTGTTAGTCATGGGCGAACCCCTTTGGACGAATACGCAAGGTCAACGCCGCCAACACGGCAATCGTGAGTCCGCCCAGTACAGGGCTTGCATACGTACTGAAGAGGACCTGGCACGCGCCAAATACCGCGCACGTCACTATCAGGCTGAGCATCGAATGCCCGGAAACCATCACCAGCATGAAGGCCGAAACCAGCCAGGTGATTCCCATGCCCGGGTCAATGCTCGAGAGCGGGCTGATCAAGGCGCCTGCCAAGGTGCCCAGGCCTGCACCCAGGCTGAAGGTGATGAACCGTATGCGCCCGGCATGGATACCCAGGCCGCTGGCCAACTCCTCGTTCATGATGACCGCACGAGTCTTGACACCGAAGCGCGTGCCGTTCAGGAGCGCCGTCAGCAATGCACACAAGCCGAGTGCCAAGGGCACCAGCAGCAACCGGTAAGAGGAGTAATCCGCTCCGCCCAGCGACCAGGTTCCGGTCACGGGCACGTCTGCAAATTTCACATCCCGACCGAAGCCGATGATGATCAATTGACCGATCACGATGCCCAGGCCCCAGGTTGCCAGGATGGCATCCAAGGGGCGTTTATAGAGTGGCCGAACAATCAGGTATTCGATGATCGCGCCTACTGTCACGCCTGTGACCAGCGCCAACGGCCAGGCAAGCCAAGGACTCCATCCCAGTTGGGTCACGACAAAAGCCGCGTACCCGCCCATTGTCAGCAAGGCACCATGGGCGAAGTTGACGATTTTCATGATTCCGAAAATCATCATCAACCCCGCGGTCACAATGAACAACATGGCTATTGTTGTTGTTATATCTAGAATTAACACCATGACGTCTCCCTCCGGGGAGCCTGTACGTGAAGCGATACTGAGCGATATGGCAGTGGACTATTTCAGGTTCGGGCATTGGATACCCGGGCTGACCCCCTCCTGGGTTTCAAGGATGCGAATGGAGCCATCGCTTTGGATCTGGCCAAGGCGCATCGCCAGCGGTGTATGGCGGCTGGCATTCATCTGCACCACACCACGCGGCCCTGTAATGGATACATCTTTCAGTGCATCCACGACTGCAGCGGAGTCGGTGGAGTTGGCTTTTTCCACCGCGGCCTTATAGAGAAAGAAGGCTTCATATTGCGGCTCGGACAGCTCGTTTGGTGTGGACAGGTTCGCCGCAAATTTCTGGCCGAGGTCAGCCAGGAATTTTTTATTCTCCGGGGTATCGATACTGGTCAGGTACGAGGCGGACATATACATGCCCGTTGCGACATCCCCCATGGTCTTGCCCGTGCCTTCGTCGATGGCCAGGTTGCCGTAGGGCAGTGTCAACGCAGCCGCCTTCAACTGCTTGGCCAAGGACACGTTAGGCGCGCCCCCTGCGGTAGCACTGATAAGCGCGTCAGGTTGCGTCGAGCGAATTTTTGAAATAACGGCGGTCCAGTCACTGCCGTCCATGGGCAGGTATTCTTCGCCGATCACCTTGCCACCGTGCTGCTCGATGTACGCTTTTGTAAACTTGAGCATGCCCCGGCCAAAGGCGTAGTCGTTGCCGACAAGAAAGTAGTTCTTTGCTCCGAGTTTCTGAGTGAAGTAATCCACTACCGGAGCGACTTGCTGTTCTGGCACCCAACCGTTGGCATACATCCACTTGTTGCAAGAACGGCCCTCATAGAACGAGGTATAGATATACGGCACGCGCCCTCGAGAAATAACGGGCAGCGCAGCATTACGCGCCGCACTGCTTTCCATCGCGATAATGGCGTCTACTTTCTTTTCCAGCACCAGCGTATCAAACGCTTTCTGGGCCCCGATTGCGCCGGACGCATCGTCGACGATCTCCAACTGCACAGGGCGACCTAGTATTCCCCCCGCTGCGTTGATTTGCTCCACGGCGAGTTCGGAGGACTGGACAACAGCGGGTGCCACGACGCTGTTGGCGCCAGAGAGTCCCACCGCCACACCAATCTTGATCGGTTCAGCGGCATGACCCTGGGTTGCGACGAACGCCGTCGTGGCAAGAACAGCGATGCGGATGAGGGAATGAGTGGTGTTCATGTGAGTGTCCTCAATAGTTTTTATTGTAGATCGGGGGGTTAGTAGTGAGGCAGCGGCCAGCCCGTGCCAAGCATGGGGTCGTAGATGTCGGTACGTCGGTCACGCAGGACCGTGTTGAACGTCGTAAGATGCCGGGATTGGCGAGACGCCTTCAGGTTGATGTCGGCGTAGAGGATTTGCTGGCGGTCCGCACTGGCAGGGGCCACCAACGGCCAACCGTCGGCACCGACAATGAGGCTATTGCCAACGAAACGCTGACCGCGTTCGGTACCGACACGGTTAGCGCAAATGATGTTCAGGCTGTTGGCGTGTGCATTGGCCATGGTCAGGGTGTTGGCCATGATCATCGGGTGATCACCCTGGCCTGGCATGGGCACCCAATTGGTAGGCATGCAGACGATATCAGCGCCTTGCATGGCCAACAGCCGATACACTTCCGGGAACCAGCCGTCATAGCAGATGATCATCGCCAAACGGCCGAAGGGCGTATGGAACACAGGTAAACCCAGATCGCCGGCCTCGAAGTACAGGTGCTCGTCACCCCAGAGATGGAGCTTGCGATAAGTACCGATGTAGCCTTCAGGCCCGATCATGACGGCAGAATTGTAGAGCTTGTGCCCCACTCGCTCAGCGAGGCCGGCGATGACGTAGACGTTGCGCTGCCGAGCGATGTCTTCCCACGCCTGGATGCTGGCGCCTCCTGGTATCGCCTCTGCCAGTTCAAAGGCTTCCTCGCGACTGGAAAAGACATACCCGCTGCTGACCAGCTCGGGCAGTACCACAATCTGCGCCCCGCGAGTCGCCGCTTCGTCGATCAGCCGTAGCGACACTTCGAGGTTTGCAGCCTTGCAGCCCACCCGTGGCTCCATTTGTAAGGCGGCCACCGTGATGCTCGGGAATTCCTGGGTTTCGTCAGCAGATTGCAGAGTCGACATTTTATTTTTTCCAAAAAAAAGCCCCCGAATGCGCTTTCACGCAAATCAGGGGCTTCTATAGCCGTTATGTACCCAGCACTATTGCCGGGGGTCTGCGATTTCTGACAAGAAAAAGCGACCGATGGGGCAAACGTTACACAGCTCCTTCGAGCGATGTCAAGGTATTATTTATCGGTGCAATCGAGCGCTGCCGATGCAGTTGCGGGCCAGCGTCGACCTTGTGAACCGTTCAAAATGACTGATTGCTCCAGCCTTTTCCTGGTCAATGAATCCGCTGCACTCAGGCTTTGCGTCACAGACCGCGACTACCAGATAGCCAAGTCATAGGTCAGATAAAACCGATTATCATCGTGATTGGCCGAGTAGTCAGTACGGAAGGTCGCCCCCTTATACTCAATGCCCAGTCCTTTAAGTGTTCCACTCTGCACCACGTACTTCAGCGCAGAATCACGCTCCCATTCGCTGGCTGCTCGTCCTTTGTACTCTCCGCCACCGGCCTTGTAATATCGGGCCATGAAGGAGAGCCCCGGCAATCCCATTCCGACGAAGTCGTAATCATAGCGAAGCATGGTCGTGTGTTCGTTGGCCTGAACGAACTTACCAACATTGGCGTTGGTAAATGAGTAGACGGAGCCACCATTAATGTATGGCAATGAAGTATCACCGGTCACTTTCTGGTACCCAAGGCCCAGCGCGTGATTGCCATACCCCAGCGTCCAGAGTCCACTGAACATATCGGCGTCGATATTTCCAGCCCAGGCACTACCCGCCTTATTACTCGAAAAATAGCGGAGATCCGAAGTCAGCGAAACTGATCCGATATTCAGCTTATGGTTCAACCCAAAAAAAGCCTGGCTGTAGAAGTCCTTCATCTCGCCGTAGTAATACGAGACACTGAGCTGCTTATCTAAACTGTATCGCCCGCCGGCAAAATCAAAATCAGCGCCCTCCGCTCCGACGTAACCGGTGGGCGTAAAGTCTTGATTATCAGAAGAATTACGCAACTTCTCCTGTTCAAGATGGCCAGCCTGAATATAAAGTCCCTCTACACCTTTATATTCAACCTGGCTCCCTGTGACTGTTTGCGGCAATACACGCCCATCATTGGTTACCAATACGGGAATTTTAAGCTCGGATGTCCCCTGACTGAACATGACATCCTTATATTTTACTTTACCGGTCAAGCCAAAACTGGAGAACTCAGAGGCTGCATGGCCGTCCGAGTTAACGGGCAATAAACCGGTGTTAGCGTGCTCTGGACTGGAGTCCAAGCGAATGGCCGCAAGTCCCTGACCCTCCAGGGCGAAGCCAATGGCCCCAGGCGTGAATCCCGACTTTAAATTGAGCAGAAAGCCCTGCGCCCACTCCCGCCGATCATTAGCGCCTTCGTGATAGTCATCATTGAAATAGTAATTTCGAAATTGCACATTCGCATGCGAGTCCTCTACAAAGCCCTCAGCAAAAACTTCTGGAACCAGGCCAACTATTAATGACGCGCACAAACACTCACTACGTTTAAAAACAGAACGCATAACTTCCTCCACAGCTTTTTAGTTTTTTTTAGCAGTCGGCGAACCCGAGGAATAGAAGCAAATCCTTATTATTTTTCTAGACGCACGTTCTTCTGGACAGGACAATATTGAGGAACGTGCGAACGCACAAGAGTATGAGTGTCGCGCATATCTCTATGCAGATTCTCACTAGGCAGGTGACGCTGCGACGATGTATGACATAGAGGATTGGCAGGATGAACTTCAAGCAACTCGAAGCCCTTCAGGCGATCATCGCGACGGGGTCCACCATCGGCGCTGGTGCTCGGATGGGTTTATCACAATCAGCCGTAAGCCGGCTCCTGGCGCAGCTTGAGGAGTCGCTCGGGTTAACCCTGTTCGCACGGAAGAAAGGCCGCCTGATGGCGACCCCCGAAGCGGGTGAATTGCTGGCGGAAATAAGCAAAGTTGTGGATCAGATCCAGCGAGTCCAACGTCTGGCGGACGAGATTCGAGTCGGAGGCGTGCGCAAGACGTTGATCAAGGTTGGGGTGCCGACGAGCATGGCGCAGCAAATGATGCCCCGCGTTGTGTCCGGCTTCCTGGAGCAGCATGAAGATGCCGTAGTGGAGATCGTATCGGGCTCCTATGAAGCGATCGAACGGGCGATCCTGGACCGCTCTGCAGACCTTGGAATTGTTCGGATGCCCAGCGAACTCGCTGACTTCGAGATCAATTACAAAATCACCACCGAGGCCGTTTGTGTCATGCCCTCCGGCCATCCCCTGAGCCAGAAAACGTCTGTTGCAATCGAAGACCTGCGAAACATCCCACTCGTGCTGCTGGGACGACAACGTACGTTGCGAACCGATCTGGACCTGGCCTTTCGCGCCGCCAAACTGAGTCCCCATGTCCGGGTAGAGGTTCACTCTGCGGCAGTCGCCTGCGGTTTCGTAGCGGAGGGACTAGGGGTATCCATCATCAACTCACTGCTCGCGTCTCATTTCGACCAGCTCCCCATCGTGTCACGTCCTCTAAAACCATCGATCGAATATTCATTTGGATTGGCCTTTCACGCCAATCAACCACGGTCCAGGGTGGTGGACGATTTTGCCAGGCACTTCATCGCCTACCTGAGCGAGCACAGCGCCACATTTTCATAGCAATGAAAAGCCATAAACGCATAGGGATATCTCGATAACTCATAATCTTGCGCAGGCAAACTTCATCTTGATAAGGTCAGCCTGGATTAAATCAATCATAAAAAATAAAAACAGGAGACCGCTCATGGCTGCAACATTCGAGAATCTGATAAAGCCCAGCACGAACATATCCGCCGGCCACCTCAACAAAACCAAAGCGTACTTTTGCTTCAACTGCCAATGAGCCAGGGCCTTGTCCTGTTTTATAAAAATTAGCGCATTTGCACCAGCAAGAGTGACTTACCATGACAGCCATTACTAAAAGTAGCGCCGCCCTCGACGAAAAGATTGCTGGTGAAAAGCACTCGACGTCCAGCCGGCAGATCAATCCTGCGGTTATTTTGCTTGCCATCGTTTTCTTAGCAGTCATCTTGACCTACCTGGTTGATTCCGGAGAGTACCGACGAAAAGGCGAACTCGTATTACCGGGCACGTTTGAACAGTTGGAAAAAAATAGCGCGCTCTCACATTTATTCAGCGTGGAAGCGCGAAAAGAAGCAGATGTCAAACCCGTATCAATTGTTGAAGGGCTCATGGCAATCCCCAACGGATTGGTAAAACAATCCGGATTGATTTTCATGGTCATATTGATAGGCGGCATGTTTGGCGTTCTAAACCGATCGGGAACAATAGACTCCGGCCTGACCCGGATGCTGGCACTTGCAAGGGGAAATATCTACATATTGGTCCCGTCGATCATGCTGATACTTTCCTTGGGCAGCTCATGTCTTGGTATGGCTAAAGAATACGTGATGGTCGTGCCGCTCATGGTTGCCATGGCCCATAGAATGGGACTGCCTACAATAATTGGACTCGCCATTGTCGTCATTTCGGTGAAAATAGGATTTCTTTCTTCCATTTCCAACCCAGTGGCTCTAGGGATTGCCCAACCCATCGTTGGCTTACCTGTATTTAGCGGAATGGGAATGCGCGCCGCTACATTTGTTGTATTCATGCTAGTCGGTACTGCATTCGTCTTGATGTGCATCCGCCGTACCGGGGTAGATGTACGTGCCCATGTCATCAATGACAACACGCGCCTCTCGGCTCGGCATGTACTTACGCTCCTGACCTTATTAGCAGGCGTCAGTTTTCTGGTCTATGCCTCCAACACTTGGAAGTGGAAGTTTACCGAACTCAGTGCCTACTATATCGGGATGAGCATTCTGTTCGCCGCCATCAGCGGCGTGGGTGCGACTGCCGCCGCCGACGCGTTCCTGAGCGGAATGAAAAAAGTCATGATGGCGGGCCTTCTCATTGGATTGGCAACCGCGGTGGAAGACGTTCTTTCAACCGGAAAAATCCTCGACTCCGTGGTTAATGGACTTGCCAGCATGATAGGAGGCCATAGTCCCACAGTTTCGGCTTTTGGCATGTTTTTTGCGCAACTGGGTCTCGATGTACTGATTCCATCGACCTCAGGAGGCGCGGCGGTAACGATGCCGATTTTTGGTCCTCTTGGCCAATTAACAGGCGTGACACCACAAACAAGCGTCTACGCGTTTTTGCTGGGGCATGGGCTGACCAATATGATTACTCCTACGTCCAGTGGCTTGTTGGTATTGCTCGCCACCGCACAAGTAGGTTGGGGTCAATGGGCGCGCTTTATTCTTCCCTTATTCGTTACCTACTTCGGTATCGCACTCGTCATGCTCGCCATTGCGGTCTCCACGGGCTATTGATTCACCGGACGCGGCACTTTGAAGGTATTACTGATGAACCTTACTTCCGTATCTGGTTTTGACGCACTGAAAGTCATGCGTGATCAGCAAGTGACGGTGCGCGATGGGATTAGCCTAGCCACGGATATCTATTTTCCTCGTGATCGAAACGGCGCGCTGCCGGTCATTATCGAACGCACCCCCTACGGTAAAACCAATCCATCTCGATCAGAGCTGAGCCTTGACGGTCATCTGCTGACGCGTGAGGAAATGGCAGCGCGTTTTGCGGCGGCGGGATTTATCACTGTATTTCAAGATTGCAGAGGCCGGTACGCGTCACAAGGCGAGTTCGTTAAGTATCTGTCTGAAGGCGAGGATGGATTTGACACGTTGGTCTGGCTGCTGGAACAACCCTGGTGTAATGGCAAGATTGGCAGTATGGGACTTTCATATGCCGCGCATACCCAGTTGGCAATGGCATGCCTGAATCCCCCTGGACTCATGACCATGGTGCTCGACTCCGGTGGTTTCTCCAATGCGTATCACTGTGGGATTCGCCAAGGCGGAGCCTTCGAGCTCAAGCAGGCAACATGGGCCTATAAACAAGCGCTGCAAAGTCCAACGGCACTGGCAGATCCTAATGTGCTGAAGGCACTGGAACACGAGGACATCCGCCAGTGGTTTACATGCATGCCGTGGGTGCAAGGCGAGTCACCCTTGCGCCATGTACCGGAGTACGAAGACTATCTGCTTGAACAGTGGCGAATGGGAACCTTCGGGCCCTACTGGGAGCAGATCGGGATCAACGCTGAACACCACTACGAGAATATCCCGGACATCCCGATCCTGCACATGTCCAGTTGGTACGACGTGTATGTCGGATCCACGCTGAAGAATCGGACATCGCTGAGTGAGTCAAAGTGCGCACCACAACACCTGATCATGGGGCCGTGGTTACACGGTGATCGAAACGTGACTCACAGTGGCGATGTCGATTTTGGCCCCGCCGCAGCTTTTGATGGAAACGTCGATACCGATTGGGTGGCTTGCCGGATTCGGTGGTTTGAACGGTGGTTAACTCAAAACGACGAGCGCCAGGTCGGCGCAACAGTGAAAGTTTTCCTGATGGGCGGCGGCAGCGGCCAGCGCGATCAAGAGGGACATCTGGACCATGGCGGTCAATGGTTGAGGGGCGACCAGTGGCCGCTAATGGGCAGTCAGGAAGAAGTGTTTTATCTGCACAACAATCTCAGCCTGGGATCGCAGCCACCGGTTGAGACCCACGCATGCAGAAGCTACATCTCCAATCCCGACCATCCGGTTCCAACCATCGGCGGCGCGCTGACCTCGGGTGCCCCGGTGTTTTATGGCGGCGCTTTTGACCAACGTGAGACATCCGGTTTTTTTGCCAGCCAGGGAAACGACCTACCTCTCTGCGCCAGGCCGGACGTCCTGTCTTTTCAAACAGCGCCGCTAGAGAAGGATCTTATCGTCGCCGGCCCGATTTCCATCGAACTCTTTGTAGAAAGCGAGGGCCTGGACACGGACTTCACCGCCAAGTTGGTAGATGTATATCCTCCCTCTTCGGACTATCCACAAGGTTATGCGATGAATATTACCGATGGCATCCTGCGTTGCCGCTATCGGAATAATTGGTCGGAACCGACGCTGATGACGCCGGGGGAGCGCGTGAGGATTCGAATTGAACCGTTCGCAACTTGCAACCGTTTTGCCAAGGGGCATAGGCTTCGACTGGACATTGCAAGTAGTAATTTCCCGCATTTTGACGTCAATCCCAATAGTGGCGAACCTGAAGGCCAGGCTCTGCAAAAAACCAAAGTATTAAACACCGTGCATTTTTCCAAACAGTGTCCCTCTCGCTTGATATTAACCACCTTGGATGAATCGCAGACAACTCGATAATCACCTGTTTTCTTTGCACTGGGTTAATTAACTACTTAGCCACCCTAGTCATATAGGACGCCCACCCTTGCCTCGGAGTTAGCATGCAGACCGTGATAAACCAACTCAACCAAATTTGTGAAGAGCAACCCTACATCACCGCTTGGCACGTTAAGAATTTAGTCACTGGTGAAGTTGCACACCGCAGCGGCCATACCGCATTCGCTGCCGGAAGCACACGCAAGACATCAATATTAATGGCGGTTCTTCGAGAAGTGCATCGAGGGCATCTCGATCTGAATGAGCAAATCCTCTACGAAGATAGACTCCGTGAAGGCGTCGTATCAGGGACATTCAAATACCTGACGCCTGGATTCAGCATCAGCCTGCGGGATGCTCTGGTTCAGATGATTATCGTGAGTGATAACGTTTGCACCCGCATGGTATTGGAGCGTATCGAACTCGCTCAGATCAATGGATTCTGCCAAGCCATTGGTATGCACGATACCGTGCATCGAAATACCATTCCTCGTCCGGACTTGCCAATGGACCATAAGCTGGAAGAGGTCACTACTATTTCGGCTTTCGACCAGGGATTGCTCTACGACCTCATCCTCCAAGGCAGTGTAGATCCTGGCGCAGCTACATTGCTGGGTTGCTCCCCCGAACTGTGCACCTTTGCCTTGGAGGTCCTCAGTTGGCAAAAGCTACGCACAAAGATGGCCTCATTGCTTCCGGCAGATGCAAAGGTCGCCCACAAGGGCGGCACGGGCAAGCGGGGTCGAATGGATGGCGGCATTGTCTATCGTGACGGCGTTCCGCGGTTCATCTTCACGGGTTACACCGATCAAGTTCCCCTGATCATGCCCAACGGACTGCCCGGCTACGCGTCAGCCTTTTCAACATTAGGGCGACTCGCTCGAGTCTGTTGGGATGGCTTTCCATCAACCGGAGCGCTGGCTCATGGATAAAACACTGATCAACAGCGCTGCCACGGCCGACGCGCCGGGGAAACTTTCATCTTCCTGGCTTTCGGCCAACGTCGAAGACAACTTCACGCTTGTGGCAGTAGGAGACTTGATCATCTCCGACGCCATTCATGCTCGCATAAGCCGACGCTCCCCGGATCTTCTCGAGGTGCTGAAAAATGCTGACGTAACCTTTGGTAATTTCGAAGGTACCGCCATTGATCTTCAGCAGTACGCAGGTTACCCATCCGCGCTGTCGGGAGGCTCTTGGCTGATCAGCACACCCGCCGTAGCCGAAGATCTAAAAGAAATGGGGTTCAATCTGGTCAGTCGCGCAAACAATCACAGCACCGACTGGGGCGTTCAGGGCATGCGCAGCACTGACGAGCTTTTTCGCCGTGCAGGCATCGTCCAGGCAGGAACAGGTGAAACACTCGCCCAAGCCAGTGCTCCCGCCCTATTAAGCACCGGCGCCGGACGGGTATCGCTGGTGGCCGCAGCTTCACGCTTTGAGGCGGATGCTCGTGCCATCGACCCACTCGGGCAGATCCAGGGGCGGCCGGGCCTGAACGCACTGCGAACCACGCGATTTGTCCTGGTCTCTGAACAACGGCTGCAGCAATTGGCCGATCTGCGCGACGCGCTCCCTCAAGGGATGATGCGACGCTCTGTGCTCGCGGCCGATGCGAAAAACCAAGTGGTCACTCTGTTCGACACCAAGTATCGAGCCCGCACCAACGTTGACAAGGAGGTCGAGTTCACTTTCACACCGGATGAGCGAGACCGGCGCCGTATCCTCCAAAACATACGCCAAGCCAAACAGACCTCCGATTTTTCAGTCTTTTCGCTGCATACCCATGAACCGGGCAACTACTGCGAAACACCGCCCGACTTCATGCCGGTCATAGCCCGAGAAGCCATCGATCATGGCGCTGACACGGTGATCGGGCATGGTCCACATCAACTCCGAGGCATCGAAATCTACAAAGGCAAACCGATCTATTATTCCTTGGGTAATTTCTTTTTCATGGAGAATCAACAGTTCCCAATCACCCGAGACGAGTATGAAAAAGACCGCATAGAGCCAGGCACCCTGACAGAAGCCGAGTTTATGGAGCATCGCCGGGTACACGGCGTATTCAAGGAGCAGATCTGGTATGAGAGCGTGATCGCAGTCAATAGATTCAGTGCAGACGGGCACCTGCGGGAGGTCCTGTTGTGCCCTGTCGAAATGCACTGGCAGGACGAGCGCGACGCGGATCGGGGCATACCTCGTTTGGCACATGGCGCGGATGCGCACAGGATACTGAGCCGTCTGCAGCGCCTCTCCGCCGCCTACGGTACGACTATCGACATCGAGGGCGACCGAGGTCTGATTCGCTTGTAAATGATCGACCCGGGATGCTGTTCTCGATTGATCGCTTCTCCAATATTGGCCGCCACTTGCAGTGGCATCCTATGCTCGGAGAAGCGCCCACGACACTGCCAAGGCCCACCCTGAGATGCTCAAGTGGTTTATTGCCGACGCTTTTCGCCGCAGGACTGTTGCCCAAGGCTGTGGATGCCCGGCCTGTTTTCCTATTCCGACGAGAGCACCCCGTGACTGATCCTGCTATTCGTACTCAATGACTCAACGCCTGGCTGAAGGACGTATCGATCATCGCGGCAGTGGCCAGCGGAGCCGGCAGCGCCTTGACGCTGAACAGGAAGTCCGCAGTACTTTGCAGATCGGCGGCGGCCTGCTGGTCCACCGGGCCGACGCTCATGTGGGCCTGACGTAACCAATGACGCGAGACATCCTGGTCGAGATTGGCTTTTTTCGCCCATAGGTCGGCGTATTGGTCGGTATGGGTGTCAACCCAGGCGCGGGCTTGTTTCACGCGAGCAAGGAAGTCTGCGATCGCTTCACGCTTGCTGTCGATGGCCGGCGTCGAGGCGGCGATGGCGCTAAGGCCGGGCATCAGGTTCTTCGCCGTCAGGATCGGCCGTGCGCCGGAAAACAGAATCTGTTGCGAGATGTAGGGTTCCCACACCGGGAAGGCGTCGATGCTGCCTTGGGGCAAGGCGGCGGCCGCGTCGATGGGCATCAGCTTGATCAGTTTGACATGATTCTCGGGCAAGCCGGCCTGCTCCAGAGCACGCAGCGTCAGTTGCTGGCTCCAGGCACCGGGCCAATAGGCAATCTTCTTGCCCTTGAGGTCGGCGATGGTCTTGACCGGCGAATCCTTGGGTACCAGTAGCGCGATGGTGTCCGGGTTTTGCCGCGAGACACCGATCAACTTGACCGGCGCCTGCTTGGCGGCCAGGAACAGGAAGCCCGAATCACCGAGAAATCCCAAGTCCAGGTCACCGGTGCCGAGGGCTTCCGCCAGGGGCGCGGCGGCCTGGAAGTGTTTCCAGTCAACGCGATAAGGGGCACCCTCAAGCACACCGGAGGCTTCCACTGAAGCCCGTACGTTGTAGTAATTCTGGTCACCGACATGCAGCACAAACGACTCGGCGGCCTGGGCCAGGGGGGCGGCGAATAATGTACTGATAAGCAGATGGCGCAAGGTTCGAGAGAATGTCATGAGAGGATCCTGATTGAATTTGATAGAACATAGCGCTCTCATAAATGCGATTTGAAATTCTATTTGCGCATAAGCTCATCGTTACCTGTATCCACTATTCATGGCGCAACAGTGCAGCAACAGACTGTTGGCCCTGCAACATTTCCGAAGCTCCTCACCCCGTGGAGTGCCCGGAAAATCGCCCTTTCCCAGCTATGGCACAGAGCCTGCAATCTTCCATTCAAGCGGGATTTGCTCCTGCCTCCCGATCTTCTGGAAATAGAAACGTCGCCCTCTCGCCGCCTTGTCTGGAGCTGTTCCATGAAACCCGCCTTCCGCTTCTCCCTGGCCCGTGCCAGATTCCTGATCAGTGCCTGCATCCTGGTACTGAGCTTGCCGTCCATGACCCAGGCCGCAGAGAGCCCGCCGGCCGAGGTGCATCTGGATTACGCCTATTACTCGCCGGTCAGTCTGGTGCTCAAGCACTTTGGTTATCTGGAAAAGGCCCTGCCCCAGACCAAGGTGAATTGGGTCCTGAGCCAGGGCAGTAACCGTTCCCTGGAATACCTCAACAGCGGCGGCGTCGATTTCGCCTCCTCCGCCAGCCTGGCGGCGGTGTTGAGCCGAGCCAACGGCAGCCCGATCAAGTCGGTGTATGTCTACAGCCGCGCCGAATGGACCGCCCTGGTGGTGCGCAAGGATTCGCCGTACCAGACGGTCGCTGACCTGAAGGGCAAGAAGATCGCCGCCACCAAAGGCACCGATCCCTATCTGTTTACCCTGCGCACCCTGCAACAGGCTGGACTGAACAAAGACGACGTGGAGCTGGTGCACCTGCAACATCCGGATGGTCGCACCGCCCTGGAAAAAGGTGACGTCGACGCCTGGGCAGGCCTCGACCCGCACATGGCCGCCAGCGAAGTCCAGGCCGGATCACGCCTGTTGTATCGCAACCCCGCTTTCAACAGCTACGGCGTGGTCAGCGTCACGGAGAAATATGCCCAGGAGCACCCGCAGACCATCAAGACTGTGCTTGCCGCCTACGAACAAGCGCGTGAGTGGGCGGTAGGCCATCCGCAGGAGCTGGCCAGGTTGCTGGCCGACGAATCCGGGCTGCCATTGGAAGTGGCCAGATTGCAGTTGTCGCGCACTGACCTGGGTAACCCACAACTGAGCGCCAAGGATGTGCTGGCCTCCAAGGCTGCCGCGCCGATCCTGGTCTCCGAGGAATTGGTCCGTCGCGGGGTGAATGTGGACCAGGTGATCGAACAACTGCTCGACACCGGTCGCCAGCAGGCCGTGGCCCGTCAATAACCCAGGCGATAACCGATCCGCGCCTGGCGCGGATTCGGCATTGGCGGAGAACCACCATGAGCAGTCATAGCAAAGACCTTTCCAGCCCACGCCTGGCCCTATCACTACCGAGCAAGGCGCCCCCGTTCAACCCCGACTGGCGCTTGCGGCTCAAGGGGCTGGCGCTGCCGGTGTTGATCATCTTGATCCTGGAAATCATCGTGCGCATCGGTTGGCTGCCCTCTTACCAGATGCCGGCCCCCAGCGAGATCGCCCTTACGCTAGGCGACCTGGCCGAGGGTGCGCTGTGGAAACACATCAGCGCCAGCCTGCTACGGGTATTGCTGGGCTTCACCATCGGCGCCAGCCTGGCATTGATCTTCGCCGCCTGGGTTGGCTTGAGCCGGGAAGCCGAAGCCTACCTGGAACCCACCTTCGCCGGCCTGCGCTCGATCCCCAGCCTGGCCTGGGTGCCGTTGCTCCTGCTGTGGCTGGGCATCGACGAAACCTCGAAGGTGGTGCTGATCGCCATCGGCGCGTTCTTCCCCGTCTACCTCAATGGCGTGGCAGCAATTCGCAACATCGACCGCAAGCTGGTGGAGGTCGGCCATATGTACGGTTTCAATCGCCGCCGCCTGGTACGCCGGATTCTCCTGCCCGCCGCCCTGCCCGGCCTGTTCACCGGATTGCGCAGCGGCATGAGCCTGGCCTGGATGTTCCTGGTAGCCGCCGAACTGATCGCCGCCACCAAGGGCTTGGGTTATCTGTTGAGCGACGGCCGCGAAACCTCGCGCCCGGATATCGTGCTGGCGGCGATCATCGTGCTCGCCGTGCTGGGCAAGCTCAGCGACGGCATTCTTGCCGGCTTGGAAAAACGTTTCCTGGCCTGGCGCGACACCTTTACCGGCACCGAGGAATGAGCCATGACCCAAGCCCTGCTGGATATCCATGTCGAGCGCAAGACCTTCGCCACCACCACCGTGCTCAGTAACATCCACCTTCAACTACAACCCCGGGAAACCGTGAGCCTGCTGGGTCCCAGCGGCTGCGGCAAAAGCACCTTGCTGCGCATCGTCGCCGGCCTGGAAAAAGACTTCGAAGGACACCTGCTCTGCGACACCGAACAACTGGCCTTCGTGTTCCAGGAGGCGCGATTGATGCCCTGGCTGACGGTACAGCAGAACATCGGGTTCAGCGAAGACGACGATTACGACGAAGCCTGGGTTGCGCATCTGATCGACGAAGTCGGCCTCACAGGCTTCGCCGACGCCTTGCCCAAGGCATTGTCCGGCGGTATGGCACAACGTGTGGCGATTGCCCGCGGCCTGTATTCACGACCACGGGTGCTGTTGCTGGACGAACCCTTCAGCGCGGTGGACGCCTTCACCCGGATGAAATTGCAGGACCTGCTATTGCAACTGGCCGAGCGACACGGCATCGCTCTGCTGCTGGTGACGCACGATGTGGACGAGGCGCTGTACCTGAGCGACCGGGTACTGATGATGGATACCCGCCCCAGCAGCATTCGCCAAGAGCTGACGGTGCAACTGGAGCACCCGCGGGACCGGCGAGACCCGTCGTTGGCTCGGCTCAAGGCATTGGCCCTCGGCGAATTGCGCTGCGCCCATGTCATTTGATCAGGCGCCTCGAAAAAGAACCAAAAAGAATTAACAAATAAAAAATCAGTATTTATGGTTATAACAATAACCACGTAATCTCAACTCATCCCGCCAACGTTCACGACAGTGAAGTGCCTTATGAAACCGACTGACAACGTTATCGACTTCGTCCAGTTCCGCAAACGCAAGCAGGCCCAACAACAGGCCCGCGCCATGTGGGAAATGTACGCGCGTAATGCCGGTTACCAGACGTTCCAGTGGGTTCAAGCCACTCGGCCGACCCGGACGTACCACGCGTGAGCGCCCTGGAACCTTCGCGTTTCCTGGCGAGTTCCGACGAACCTGAAGTGAAACTGAATCACCTGGAAGCCCTGGATGAAGACCCTATCTGCGAACGGGTTGCGCAGAATCTGCAACGCCTGCGGGGCAAGCGACACCTATCTCTCGATGCCCTCGCCCGCCAGTGCGGTGTCAGCCGGGCCATGCTCGCGCAGATCGAATCCGGGCGGAGCGTGCCCTCGATCAAGGTGCTGTGCAAAATCGCCAAGGGTTTGAAAGTTTCCGTGGCTGCCTTCCTTGAGCACCGGGCTTTCGAGGGCGTGGCGGTGCTGGCGGCCAGCCAGAGCAAACGCCTGGTCAGCGCCAATGGCGCCTTTGTCAGCCGCACTCTGTTCCCTTTCGATGTCGCACGTCAGTCGGAATTCTACGAGTTGCGCTTGAGCCCGCTGGGAGAGGAACAATCCGATGGACACGCCCCCGGTGTCCAGGAAAACCTGGTGGTCTCCCAAGGCGTGCTGGAAATCAGCGTCAGCGACGAACGCTACCTGCTCTCCACGGGTGACTCGATTCTGTTTTATGCCGACCAGGCGCACCGTTACCGCAACCCGGCCGACAGCGAAGCGGTGGCGTACCTGGTAGTGACCTATCCGGAACGCCTGGACTGAAAAGCAGGTAAACCTGCGGCGAGAGAGCTTGCTCTCATCAAACAAAATATAACCCATTGTTTTAATTGCCTTTTAAGCAACATCAACCAACCTCATGCCCAGCTTGGTCGCTTTGCGTTGCAAGGCTCTGAGCTGGCGATCACGACTTTTGGCTTCAAATTCTTCCATGCCTTGCTCCACATACGGCTGTCCTTTGGTCAGCATGGCGTAGATCAATCGGGCCAGTTGATGTGCGGTCGCTTTGATCGCGCATGAGGTATCCATACGGGCCAGTCGGGCGCGATGACTGGCACCGATGAAACTCTTGTCGTTACGAGCACTGGAAGCGGCCTGCTTCAGAGCCTGTGCCGCTCGGTTAAACACTTTCGCAACCTGACCGGGTAATGGCTTTCCCCCTGATATTCGGGTGGGGGGCGCCAGCCCCATCCATGAACTGAATTGCTGCTGAGTGGGAAAGCGCGACAAGTCAGGCCCGATTTCGCTTGCCAGAACCAAAGCACTTTCAATTCCAATGGTAGGAATAGCCGTCAGATCAACCCCCATGATTTTCACAAGCGCACGATGCAGGCTGGCCTGTTCATCTGCGGAGCGATGCGGGCTGCGTAATGGCTTGGTGGGCTGCGTGGGCACATCGTTCAACACAGGGAGTCGATCTAGAGCCTCGACGATGGCCTGGTCGCATTCGGTAATTTGCCCTTCCAGAAAGTCATGGGCGGCCACTTCCTGAGCCAGGGCATGCAGATGCTCGACTCGCCAGTTCCCATGCAAACTACGGGCAATGGTCTGGTGATCTGCCTTGATACGACCGTCTCGAAAGTTGGCCAGTACTTGAGGATCGCGCTCGCCGCCGATAATGGCCTTGATGATTTTCATACCGGTCAGGCCGGCGATATTGCTGATGACATTGGCCAACTGGATGTTCATCTGGGTCAGGGCTTTTTGCATACGATTGGTTTTGGCCTGATCGCGGACCTTCATGGCACGCTGACGAACCAAGGATCGCATCGAGCAAATATCATCAGCAGGCCGAAAAGCGCCTCTGAGCAAACCATGAGTCATGAGTTGCCAAATCCACTGACAATCCAGAACGTCAGATTTACGACCGGTGATCTGGCGGGTCGCACGAGAGTTGACCAGATACACCTCAAAGCCTCTCGAATCGAGAAGTTCGAATAGGGGTATCCAGTAAACACCGGTTGCCTCCATCGCCACGACCTTGATTTTCAGTGATTCCAGCCATTCGGCCAGTTTCACCAAATCTTCGGTAAAGGTCGAAAAGCAGCGAACCGGCGGATCGCTTTGATCAGGATGAACAGCGACCCAGTGCTCACGACTGCCAATATCGATACCCGCACAATGAGGGTGAATCACTTCAAAGCGTTTCTGTTGGTTCTTGCGCGCCATGACAATTCCTCGCAGGATTGAAAGGCGCGCGGGGAGCACGGTGGCGAACGGATTCACTCTCTCATACGTGGTCACAGCTTGCTGTGCCTACAACGACTCCACGCCGATACCGTGCGGACCACTCTCCCTCTCGGGTGCTGACACACCAGTGATGGCTACGGTCTCCATCCCCGCGCGCACCTCAATCTTAGGTCGGGCGCTTGTTTGCTGCGCGACAGCGCAGCGTCGAAGACGCGGCGGCCACTCCCTCGCCACAGGGGTCCTGGTAACACTCAGCAGGTGCAGCACATCATTGGCATGCCATTGCAGCTCATCATCATCGGCATGCCGCAGTCGTTCATCATCTTCATCATCAGGTTGCAGCAGTTTTTCATCAGGTCCATGTTCATGCCGGCCATCGGCATGACTTTGCACATCATGCAATCAGCCATCACGGTGCATTCCATCACGCATTTCATCGATGGCATCGGCATGCCCATCATCGGCATAGGCATCATCATGTTCGCCATCGGCATGGCCATGCTCGCCTGGGACATGCACATCATGCTCATGTTGCCGCAGTGCATCATCATCGGCATGCCGCAGTTCATCATCATCTGCATCATCTCGGCACTGTTCTTGAACATCGCCATGTCCATGCCGGCTGCCGGCATCATTTTGCACATCATGCCGTCATCCATCATGTCGCAGGTCATGGTAGCCATCATCATCGGCATCCCCATCATCGGCATGTTGGCGTTCATCGGCATTTGCATCTGCATGGCGTTCATCATGGTGTGTTCCTTCAAGGATCGAGAGTGGACAAGACTGATGGCGCGGATTCTAAGCCTTGAGCCGAGGCCAACAAGATGGCGATCCAACAGCGGGAATGAATGCTCGAGCAGCCCTGGCGAAGTCAAGAACGCCAGATCATCCGTCATTACACACATTTCGCTTTCATTGCAGAAACCCTGTCAGTGATCAATTCGATTAAGTGGTTATGGATATGCAATCAGAGCCTATGGAAATAACCGTAAGAAATAATCGTTCTAGACAGGGCCTCGAATGATGCAAGTCCGAAAACGAACGGTCGAGCGACCCGCTCTTGGAGCAACGTCAGGCAGGCAAGGTGAAAAACAACGCCGATGTCCAGACCCGTGACTGATCCCGCTGCCGGGCGCAAATGAACAGGGGGTGTTCACGAACCCGCTCCAGGTTCAACCGGGCAAGGTCGATTGTCCCTTGCAACTCGCGAGGCAGCGACGCAGCCGTGACCCTCTCCAGGGACACCTTCAGCTCCGCACCCGGCAACTCTTCAACCACTTCCGATAGCGCCAGCAATTGCTCACCGGGCACTTCCATCCGCACCGTGGGCGCATGCACGTAAGGCTGCGGTTCCGATGGATCGCCAACCTTGATGTAGTTGTCGATACGACTGTGGATCTGCAACGTGGCGCCGGCCAGTTGCGACAGCTCGATTTCGATGCTGTCGGTATCGCCATTGGTATCGGTACGAAAGGCCAGGACCGTAGCATCCTGGCGCCAGACTGTTTGCTCGGGGTGATCGAGGCCCAACGCTTGGAAGCCATTGATGACTGCGCCGGTGATGCGAATCTCGCCGGTCCAGTAGGCCCCGCGATAACGGTCCTTGATCCGTGCACCGCCCAGGCGAAGACGGATGCGTTGCGCGGAAAAACCCAGCTCCTGATGCAGGTTGCGCGACCAGATCAGTTGATCGCCGTCGAACAGGTCTACCTGTTCCCAGCCGGCCTCTCCCAGCAGTCGATAGTCCAGCGTGGCGGTCGAATCGGCGGTGAAGACCTCGCCCATGAAATGTTCGCCCTGGCGCAGACTGGCGAACGAGCGCTCGCCGGTCGTGGCAAAGGTGCGTCGGGCACGAAGCGCCTTGCCGACACTGGCCCGGTCAAAGCCGTCGGCCAACACACCGGTCAACCCGCCACGGGAGCCAAACACCGCCGTGGCCGGGACACCACCGCCGCAACGCCCCTGGTGTTCGTCGCTATTGGCCGCGGCTCCCACCCGATAACCACGGGCCAGCGCCTCGGCGTAGACCCAATGGAACTGCCCCCAGGCCGAACCGACTTCGATCAGTCGCTCAAGCTGCGGGTGGTGCCAGTCAAGATTGCAACGGCGTCCTCCCACGTGGGGCATCATTAGATGGCCTTCGGGATCCTTGGCATAAGCGGCATACAACTCATCCACCGGCCAGGCGCCCGGCTTGATGGTACCGGCGGTGAACTCGTTCCATTCGAAGGAGCGCACCAGGCGGCCTTGATTATCGAAGGGAAACTCGGGCTTGCGGTCATGCAGGAACACCACATTGCGATCCCCGCCCGCACAGGAGTTACCGCACCACTCGGTCCCGGGGTAGCAGACGAACCGGCCCGGTTCATTGAGTTCATGGATCAGCCTGACCGCCTGGTCCCAGCGTTGCTCGGTGATATTGAAGTCGTTGGCGGTGTAGCCCAGTACATCGAGCCCGGCGACGTCGCGGCCGTAGCTGAGGTTGTACAAGGTGTCGTTGGTGCCCACGGTGTCATCGGAATGTACATGCAGGTCTGCGTAGAGAGGACGCAATGCTGTTCCCGCTGGGTCGACCGTGACAAAAGCCTGGGCCCCACGTACGGACCGCGCCTTCACCTCGGCCCTCATGCGCCACTCGCCCGGCGTGTCGAGGTCAACGGCCGCAATCCGGGCAATGGCCCAGCCTTCAGCGGCCAACGTGAACGGTTGTTGGTGCTCCACACCCTCAGGATCAACCAACGTCAGGGTGCCGTTGAGCGGCAACTGGCGGCAGGTGTTGCCCCAGGCATCATCGGCCCTGAGCAGCACGTCGAACGCCTCTGACGCACTGACCAGTCGCGGCGCGATCAACTGCAAACCGTAGGCGGGGCCCGGTACGATGTCGAGCAACGGATCACCCGGCACCTCGGCAAATTTCGAGCTGCCCAACGGGTCGATGAACAGACGGAAGCGGAAGTCTTTTTCAACGAAACTCTGCACCCGCGTGCCCGCCCCGCCCTGACGCCGATCACCCAGGCGAATGATGACCTTGTCGCCCGGATTCAGATAACCGTCGACGATATCGATGATGATTGCCTTCTGGAACGGCCGTTCATGGCCCTTCTGGTCGAAGCGCACCTTGAGGTGCTGCACGGTGGCCTGGCTCTGGCCCGGAACGAGCTCGCCGGCCTGGTACTCTGCGCTGACATAGTTGGGGCCGGCCGGGTTCGAGGTCTGGAACAGGGCCCAATCGGAGTAGAACTTGAAGGCCAGCTTGAGCCAGGCACCGTCGGCCAGACCACTGCCACCGACCTCGTAGATCAGAGTGATTTCATCCCATTGACCGGCGACCAGCGTGTCACGGTCGCACTGAATACTGCCCAGGAACGGCCGTTGCTTGTTGCGCTCGTACAGGCCCTGGGGAGCGATGTAATGCCCGGCTTCGCGGGGATCGAAAACGTTACTCACATGACACCTCGTGCAGTAGTCCACTGAAGGTTTGAAGGGGGGCCAAGACAATGGCGAGGCTTATTGCACTCGCCATTTCTGGTAATGACGCTCGATGCGCCGGAACACAAAACTCTCCATCAGCCAGGCAATCAGGCCGATCACGACGATGCCCAGCAGCACCTGGCTGCTGTTGCCGATCTGCCCACCGGTGGACACCATCCAGCCGATACCCTGAGAGGCGCCGATCATTTCCGCCGCGACCAACGCCCTCCAGCCCTGGCTGAAGCCGATGCGCAACGCGGCGGTCACAAAGGGCAACGAAGCTGGCAGATAGACGTGAGCCAGCAATTGCCAGGCGTTGGCACCCAAGGTACGTGCCGCGCGGACTTCACCGCCGCGAATGTTTTGCACGCCTTCCTGGATGGTCACCGCCATGGGAAACATCGCCGCGATGAAGATCACCAGGACGATGGAGACATAGCCCAGGCCGAAAATGATCATGATCAGCGGTGCCCAGGCGATCGGCGGGATGGCCATGAACAGGCTGTTGAGCGGCGAGCTGAAATCACGAAAGCGCGATGACAGCCCGCCCGCCGTACCCAGCACGACAGCGACGACGACCGCCGCGCAGAAACCACCCAGCTCTTCCAGGACACTGGCCCGCAGGTGTTGCCACAGCGAGCTGTCGCCTAGCCAGCGAACAGCCTCGCGGGCCACATCCCAGGGCTGCGGCAGGATGTAGGTAGGAAAGTGGCTGGCCAGGGCCACCCAGATCAACAACAGGAACGGCAGCGAAGCCCATCCCCAGTTCGGCTTTGGCAAGGACATGAAGGACTCAGTGAGTGGCTTTTTCCAGGTAAGAGGTATCCACGATCTGATCAGTCTTGAGCGTGGTATCGATAAAGCCCAGGTCGTGGGAGTAATCCATCAGGCGTTGGATGAACTGGATATCCGAGACCTGCAAGTCCGCCGACCAGCCCAGTCGCGTCCGGGCCTGGGCAACAATGGCCTCCGGCGCGATGGTCTTGCCATCCAGGCCTTGTACCGCTTCAAGCTTGAAGGCCTCGGCGATGAGCCGATTCGATTCGGCGGGATGCTCGTTGAGAAAGGCGATGGCCTTGCGATGGGCGCGCAGCAGTTTGACCACGTCATCGGGTCGCTCCTGCAAGGTTTTCGGCAAGGCGATCACCACGTACCAGGGATACTGTGGCAGCGCCTGGTTGACATCCAACAGGATCCGGCTCGAACCGCGCAGCACTGACTGGCTGACAAAAGGCTCCCAGGAAAACGCCGCGTCGACGATGCCACGTTCCAGGGCAGCGTTCATATTGCCGGGCGGCATGTCGATGATATCCAAGTCCTGGTCAGGATTGAGGCCGGCCTTTTCCTTGAGCACGTAACCGCGCAGCAGCACATCCATGCCACTGCCCTTCTTGACCCCGGCCAGCTTCTTGCCCTTGAGCGCTTCCAGGTCGGCGATCGGGCTTTTGCTATCGACAATCACGGCCGCCTGACCGTAGTTGACCTTTGCCAGGATCCGGCTTTGCAAGCCTCGAGAAAACCACTGGTATACCGGCGGTGTCCCGACGTAGGCCACATCCAGTTCACCGGCAGCCAAGGCCTGCTGGATCACCGGGCCATCGCCCAACGCCTTGAGGTCGACGTCCAGGCCCTCCTCGCGGTAGAACCCCTGCTTGTCGGCGATCAACGCCGGCGCGTTGGCCATGGCAAAGACGTAGCCGATACGCAAGGGTTTATTCTCGCCAGCCACGGCAAAAGCGCTGCCTGCCAACGTGGCAACAGACAAGGAAAAGGCAAACAGCGAACGTTTGATCATGCTGTCATCTCAAGTCGGGGGGTGGGAAAAGCCGTAGCCTGGGGTGCGCCCATGACCTGGGAAATGCGTTCCATCAGCTCATTGCGGTAATCGAGGAAGGCCGGCAAGCGGCGGGTTTGCAAATTGGAACGGGGACGCGGCAGGCGAATCTCCAGTTCGCTTTGAATACCGCCAGGGGCGATGTTCAACACGATGACCCGGTCCGCCAGGAACACCGCTTCGTCGATATCGTGGGTAATGAACAATACCGTCTGGCCGAGTTCGGCCCAGATACGCAACGTCTCTTCGTTCATGCTGTTGCGACTGATGGCGTCCAGCGCGGCGAAGGGTTCGTCCATCAGCAGCACGCTGGGTTCGAGTGCCAGGGTCCTGGCCAGGGAGACGCGCTGTTGCATGCCACCGGACAGTTGATGCGGCAACCGGTTCGCCGCCTTTTCCAGACCCACCAGACGCAGGTATTGCAGCGCTTTGATGCGCTGCTGCGCTTCGCTGGACTGGGCGCTCATCCGCAGACCAAAACGGACGTTTTCCAGGGCGCTCAGCCAGGGAAACAATTGCGCAGCCTGGAACACATAACCCAACTCCGAACGCTCGGGCCGCACTGCGGTCTGGTTGATGGTGATCTGCCCGCTTTGCGGTTGCACGAAACCCGACAACAAGTTCAGCAAGGTGGTTTTCCCGCAGCCGGATGGCCCGAGGATCGCGACGAATTCACCGGGCCTGGCATTCAGGCTGAACGAGGAAAACACCCGATGCCCATTGGGGTAACTGAAGCTGATATCAGCGACGGTCAGGGCATCGGCTTGCGGCGGTCGGTGCGGGAGGGTTTTGAGCATGGCAAGTGTCGTCAGGTCGTTTACAATGGCAATGCCTGACATAATACGTATTAATACAAGCTCGCCCAATAACCTATTTTTATAACCTTAGAAGTGACGGCCCTGCCCCACTCAGTGCCCTGGAAGCTGACAGTGTCTACGTCCATTCTTCGTGAAAGCACCACCTCGCTCTACGAACAGATCGCCCATCGGCTGCTGGAGGAAATTCAACGCGGCGACTACGAACCCAGCGGCAAGCTGCCGTCCGAGGCGCAGTTGGGCGAGCGGTTCGGGGTGAGCCGCGTCACGGTTCGCCTGGCGGTCGGCAAGCTCAGCGACGACGGCGTGGTGGAGCGCAAACAAGGCAAAGGCACGTTCGTGGCGGCCAAGCAGGTGCGCCACGGCCTGGACGCGTTGCGCAGTTTCCATGAGGCGTTGTTGCTGCAAGGACTTCAGCCGACCATGCAAGTGGTCAGCCATGCCTTGCAGGCCGTTCCAGAGGCCTTGCGGGGATTGTTTGAAAACGTTGGGGATTGTCTGCTACTGGAACGGCTGCACTCTGTCGATGGCGAACCCATCGCCCTGGGCCGCAGCCATTTACCTGCCGAGCTGGCCGAGGTGGCCTGGGCGGAAGTCGAACATCAACCGATTTATTCCATTCTCGAATCCATCACCGGCCTGCCGGTCATTCGCGCCGACCTGGCAATCCGTGCGCAAGAGGCCGACAAAAAGCTGGCCGACGCGCTGCAGATCAAACGCGGCGCAGCGCTGCTGGTCATGGAGCGCACGTCCTATTTCGCCGACGGCCGCTGCTGCGACCGTACGACGTTTTACATCCGACCGGAACGCTATGCCTTCATCCTCAGTGGCGTTTTCAAATCCACTTCGGGTAGTTGATGACCCAGGCCTGATCAATACCGGCTGTGCAATTGCATCAGCCTCAAGATTGATTACGGATACTGAGGCTCACGCCTCACCATGCAAATCTCAGTGTCCAGCTATGGAGCAGGTGTCAACCTTATTCAGGACGAGACACCCAGCCGTCCTTGTGGCCAACGAAGCCTCAATGACTTTGGCGAGTGCCTTGAACGTGAGCGTCCGCCCCAATATGACGAAACGCCTGGACGACGGCCCCGGCCAAACTGCCCGGAGCAGTCAAATGCTTATCCAACCGCGTGGTTGTTGCCGCCGTGCGCAGCGACGAACATGGCGACGGCCGATCGGCAATAGGATTCGATTTCGTTGTCGTCCTCTGCTCTCGCCTCATCGAAGCGCGCGATGATCAGGAGATCGGATCCCTTGATAAGCGCGGCGAACAGGCGGGCGGACTGGCGCGGATCAGGCACGTTCAGAACCGCCTTCGCGTGCAACTGACGCAACAGGGCCTCGATTTGCGCGATGACATAGGCGGGGCCGGCTTCGTATTGGCGCTCGCTTAACGACTTTTGATTCGTCTTGTCGGCCATGATCATGGCTTCGACACTGCGCACGTCCGGGCTCAGCAGCGTGCGAAGCAAGGATGATCCCACCTCCATGAGCTGATCTTCGGCCGAACCGTTGAAGTCTTCAAAAAGGGCCTGTGGTGCGAACGGATGGCAGTGGGCCGCAATGGCCGCGCTGAACAGCGCCTCCTTGTTCTCGAAGTGCCGATAGATGCTCAGCTTGGATATCTTCGCCCGCTGGGCGACCTTGTCCATGGTCGTCGCTTGAAAACCCAATTCCACAAAAAGCTCGCAGGCGGCGTCGACTATAGTTTGGCCAAGCGCCTCGTTGATAGGCCGGCCGCGCCGGGCCTGGCTATTTTCCGTCATAAAAATTCCAGTACTTGACAGTATTCTAATTCTTGGATTAGGGTACTCCGAAGTATCCTAAAAGCGCAAGTCACTCCCCCATAACACGGAGCCCATCACCATGAATGACGTCATCATCATCGGCGGTAGCTTTGCCGGCCTAGCCGCCGCCCTGCAGCTCGGCCGTGCCCGCCGCAAGGTCACCGTCCTCGATACCGGCCTGCCGCGCAATCGCTTCGCCGACCACTCGCATGGCCTGCTCGGCCACGACCACAAGCCACCGCTGGAGATCCTGGCCGAGGCGCGGCAGCAGCTGGCGCGCTATCCCACGGTCAGGCTGGTCAATGCCCGGGCCGAGAGCATCTCCGGCGCCATCGACGATTTCTCCGTCCTCACTGGCGATGGCGAAAGCCTCAAGGCGCGCCGCCTGATCCTGAGCTATGGCGTCGCCGACCAGATGCCTGATGTTCCGGGCTTTGCCGAAAGCTGGGGCTCTTCCATCGTGCCCTGCCCCTACTGCGACGGCTTTGAAGTCGCCGGCCGGCATTGGGGCCTCGTCTGGTCCGGCCCGCAATCGCACACTTATGTCAGGCTGTACCACGATTGGACCGACACATTGACGGTCTTGGCCAATGGTCACGAGATTCCACCCGACATCCGGGCCGATCTGGCGCGCCGCGGCATCCCTGTCGTCGATGGCCGGGTCACCGAAATCGCGCAACACGAGGACCGTAGCGCCACCGTCAAGCTCGATACTGGCCCCAATATTGCGGTCGACATCGTGTTCGCGCATCCGCGCAACAAGCCGTCCGCACGCCTGCATGAATCGCTGGGCCTCGCCACGGTCGATACGCCCCTGGGCATCGCCCTCAAGGTCGACGAGCGTCGCGAAACCAGCATGCCCGGCGTCTACGCCGCGGGCGACCTCGCGAATCCCCTCATGGCCTCGGTCACCCTGGCAATATCGCACGGTGCGACGGCGGGTATCTCCGCCCAGCAGTCGATGCTGGTTTGAAGGCTGACACACATGGAGTTCGAACACGTTACCTTCGACCTGCCACACGGCACCTTCCACGCGCTGCAGTGTGGCGATCCCGATGGGCAACCGACGCTTGTCTTGCACGGCTTCCCGGATCATCCGCCGACCGCGAGGCCCTTCCTTGCCGAGCTCGGTCGCCGTGGACGTCACGTCGTCGCCCCCTGGCTTCGCGGTTACGCGCCGTCCCCAACCGCGGGGCCGTTCGACTTCGCAGCTCTCACCAGCGACGTGCTCGCGTTGATCGACCGCTGGTCTCCGGGGCGAGCCGTGGAGTTGATTGGCCACGACTGGGGCGCCCTGATCACCTATGACGCCTGCGTCACCGCACCGGAGAAGATCGAACGCGCGGTCACGCTCGCAATCCCTCACCCACTCACGTTCATGAGTCGGCTGACGCATCCCGCTCAGTTACGCCGGAGCTGGTACATGGGGCTCTTTCAACTGCCAGGTAGCGGCTGGCTGGTCACCGCTCGCGATCTCGCCCTCATCGACCGCCTCTGGCGCCAGTGGTCGCCCGGCCTCTCGCTCGATCCTGCTCTTCAGGCGGAGCTACACGAGCACCTGCGGGCGAGCATGCCCGCGCCTCTGAAGTACTACCGGGCAATGCTGCGCCCCGGCATGCTTGGGGCGACACGTCGCCTGTCGCAGCCGATCACGGTGCCCCTATTGCAGCTTCACGGTGCCAACGACGGCTGCATCCTCCCCTCACAGGTCGACGACCGACATCGGTTCGCCGCCGCGCACGCGATGGAAGTCATCCCCGGTGCAGGTCATTTCCTGCACATCGAGGCCCCAGAGGCGATAGCGGAACGGATTGCGGTATGGGCCGAATAGCATCTTTTCCTCCCTTGCCCCGCTCAAAGGGTCGTTAGGAGAGTTTGCCCGACATTCGAAAACGTCGGCGCACATGCTTAGCGTACGTAAAAGTCCTTTTCTTGAGGGCACGTCGACAGGGCGGCTGGCCACGTCGCTAGGGACAGCCCTCTTACTGAAGTCAGGAACATATTAGCCACGATCGGCATGGCTTGATTTATCCCGAATGGCCACAAAGCAACCCAAACGGCCAACTTGCAGCCTCTCTATAGAGTTTTTTTCAATCCTGATGACACAATGGTTCCAGCCTAACCAAAAGTTGTCGTCAAACGGCATAAAATAAAAAGGTTGGTGCGAACTTAAACGGCAGGTTTACTACAATTCGGAATCCTAACAATGAAATTCCAGCCCGCACAAAGTCATATCGCAACCGCTGAGCCATTGAAGCGCCAGTTCAAAATGCATGATGCGTTCACCCTTGCGTTTGTCTTCATCTCCCCAATGGTTGCGCTTTATGCAGTCTTCGGACTGATCATACAAGCCGCAGGCCCTGCGGGCTGGTGGGTTTTCCCCATTGGACTTTGTCTACAACTTTTAATCGCACTATCATTAGGCATCATGGTTTCACGCTGGCCACTTCAAGGCGGGAGTTACCAATGGGCCCGCCGTCTAGTTGGAGATAACTACGGCTGGCTCACCGGCTGGTTTTACATTTGGACGCTGATATTTGTTTTCGCTTCCAATGGATATGCTATCGCAAGTTTCCTTCCTGCGGCATTAGGCATTGATCCATTTACCACTTCGACTCAAGTCCTTCTTTCACTCTTAATCATTTGTGTGGCAACAGGGCTCAATCTCCTCGGTCCAAATACATTGAAGCTCTTGGGCAAACTTAGCCTTGGCGCAGAGGTTATTGGCTCTCTGGGACTAGCAACGGTGTTGCTCATTTGGCACCGAAAGCATGACCTCGACATCCTGTTTACCTCGGCAGGCGCTGGTGGCGACAATTATGTGCTTGGCGGTCTGTTGGTGGCCCTGGGCTTCATAGGGTTCGGTTTGGCAGGCTTTGAATCCGTGTGCAGCATGGCAGAAGAGATTGAACAGCCTGAGAAGAATCTCCCGAAGGCCATTGTCGGCGCTCTCCTGGCCATTGGTGTGGTCGTTAGTTACTGCGCACTCGCCCTCATCCTTGCCACTCCGGATTTCGGAGCGATTGTCAGTGGGGCTATCGTCGATCCAGCAGCGTTCACCATCCAAGCCGCATTCGGTGAGCGCATCACTCAGGTGTTTTTCATCCTGGTCATCATCGGTTTCGCTGCTTCCATGATGATGGCGCAAACCAGTATTTCCCGGGTCATCTGGGCCTTCTCTCGCGACAAAATCCTGCCTGGCTCCCAGTTCCTTTCGAAGCTCTCGAAAAAACACGGCACTCCAGACAGAGCCATCACTACTGTGGGCATACTTGCCATGCTGGTGACATTGCTTGCCTTCTCCGAACGGGTATATGCAACCCTCATATCCTCTGCTACCACCAGCTTCTTCATCACTATGGGGTTTGCCGTGTTTGGCTTACTCTCACGCCTGATTATTAAAAAATGGCAGCCGGGAGCTTTCAACCTTGCGTCGATGACAGTCCCAGTCGTTTTAGGTGCGGCCTGCTGGATTGTTTTCGAAATTGCCAACTCCGCATGGCCACGCGAGGTTGCGGGTCAAAGCTGGTATGTGAACTGGGCAGTCTTCATCGCTGTATCGCTGATCGGCGTCTTCGGCGCCCTCGTCTGGCTAAGCATCCGCAAAAACCTTCGCAACTCGCGCGCTCTTTCCGAAGGACTGGATCACCTGCTGCCCGATGAGGCTCGCGCGTAGTTCCAAATGCCATGGATGGCGTCCCCCCTCAATCGCATGCGTACCGCCCAGGTAGGCAGGTGATGAATAGATAAGTGCAACACCTCCTAACTGAGCCTCCCTGGCCCTACTCGCCCCTTTTTGGCCTACCTCGCCATATCCAGCCTGCCGAACTTTGCCGAAAATCTATTCAGACTCATGGTGAAGACCTGAGGTCAGCCAGGCAGACCAAAATAGTCGGTCAATCCAGCCTACTTGTAGTTCGAATGGCAATCTCCTCGTCGCGCGACGCTGCCTGTTACGGCTTTTCGCAAGGATCCTGAAAGCATGAATAAGATGTTCGATTACCTCATTGTGGGCGGCGGCTCAGCGGGGTGCGTGCTGGCTAATCGGCTATCGGAATGCGGGCGGTTTGAGGTCTGCCTGCTTGAAGCCGGCGGCTCCGACAATTCCATTTTCATCAAAATGCCCAGCGCTGTTGCGGTACCACTTGCAACGCCAAAATTCACTTGGCCCTTTGAGTCAGAGCCTGAGAGTCATCTGAACGGACGGCGAATTTCTTCTCCTCGTGGGAGGGTGATTGGAGGCTGCTCATCCATCAATGGCATGGTGTACATGCGTGGACACCCACTTGATTTCGATGAGTGGGAAACCAATGGGGCGAAGGGTTGGAGCTACGCAGATGTACTCCCCTACTTCAAGCGTGCCGAACAGAAGGCTGATGGCGGTGACGAGTGGCGCGGTTCCAGCGGGCCTCTGAAAACACGCTATGGGAAGCTCGCGAACCCTCTTTACCGGGCATTCATTGAAGCCGCAGTTGATGCTGGCTACGCGGAATCCGAAGACCTCAATGGCTACCGTCAGGAAGGCTTCGGTCGTTTTGACATGACGGTACATAACGGACTGCGGTGGTCGACGGCAGCCGCCTACCTTAAACCCGTGCTCAAAAGAAAGAACCTACACGTGGTTTACAATGCTGTGGCCACCAAGGTGAACATCATCGACAGTAAAGCTGAAGCGGTGGAGTTCACATGCGCTGGCAGAAAGCACGTTTACGGTGCAAGACGTGAAATCGTTCTGTCGAGCGGGCCAATCAACAGCCCGAAGCTGCTCATGCTGTCCGGCGTTGGCCAGCCGTCAGAGCTCCTTGAGCATGGCATCAAACCGGTTCACAACCTTCCCGGTGTCGGAAAAAACCTCCAGGATCACATTTCTCTGTACCTGCAAGTCGAATGCAAAAAGCCCGTATCGCTCAATGCAATAAATTTCATCGATAAAGCCAGGATCGGAGTACGGTGGCTGCTCAAGCGTGACGGACTCGGCGCGAGCAACCATTTCGAATGCGGTGGCTTTATTCGTTCGCGAGCCGGTATCAAACGCCCTGACATCGAGATCCATTTCCTACCGGTTGCGGTACGGGAAAAAAGTGATCCGAAGCTCAGGGAGCATGGATTTCAAGTCGATGTCGGACCGACAAAATCCAAAAGTGTCGGACACATCACGCTTCGCTCTTCAGATCCCGCGGATCCGCCGAAAATTTCGTACAACTATCTCAGCCAGCCAGAAGACTGGTCCGAGATGCGTGCCTGCATCCGTTTGGTGAGAGAGATTATCCGGCAACCTTCGCTGGCCGGATTTGCCGGCGAAGAGATCATCCCAGGCAGCCACCTTCAGTCGGATGAAGAGCTCAATGACTTCATAGCAAGTCACGTCGAAAGCGGCTTCCACCCTTCGGGCACCTGCAAGATGGGCTGCCCAATGGATCCCGAGGCAGTAGTCGACCCCAGCCTCAAAGTGATCGGTATCGACAAGCTCAGAGTGGTTGATTCTTCGGTAATCCCGGTCATTACAAATGCGAACTTGAATGCTCCAACGATCATGATCGCGGAAAAGGCTGCCGACTTGATATTGGAGCTTGAGCCACTGAAGCCCGAGTTAGCCGATTACTACATTCCAGAAAACTGGATGACTCAGCAGCGCTAACAAAATCAGGAGAAAAGGATGTATACACTGCATTACGTTCCGGATTGGGCGTCGCTCGCCGTGCGACTGACCCTGGAAGAGTTCGATATCCCGTATAAAGCCGCCCTGATCGACAATGACTCCAATGAGCGAGACAGCGCGGCCTTCAGGAAAATGAGCCCGCTAGGGCTTGTTCCCGCTTTCTCGACACCCGATGGCGACATGTGCGAAACCCTCGCGATCTTGCTGTGGCTGGGAGACCGCCACGAGGGGGTATCACCAGTACCCAGCTCACAAGAGCGCGCTGCCTATCTCAAATGGCTGCTGTTCATCAATAATTCGATCCACAACAATATCCTGTCCTTGTTCCACCCTGAACGAGTCTCCAGCGCGTCCTGCGCTAACGAAACCATGCAGAACGCGAGAGCACAGATTCAGGTGGCTCTCGGTATTGTAGATTCAATGTTGATGAACTCTGAACCTTCCTGGATGAACGCAGAGAAGCCAACGGCACTGAACTACTACCTGGGCTTGCTGATGCGCTGGATGAACGGTTTTGAAGCCACTCATCCCGCACATATATCAAGCCGGGACTACCCTTCCCTGCATACGCTGCTTCAGAAATTGGAAAAGCGTCCTGCAGCATGTAAATGTGCTGAGTTGGAAGGCCTGGGGGAAACCATCTTTACCAATCCAACCCTGGTTTAATTCTTGTCACGCTCGTGGCGCTCATCCGGCGCCACCGCTGCCTGTTCGCGATCTGACAGATCAATCGATTCTTAAACAGAGGAAGAAACATGGCTTGGTTCTATTTAATCCTTGGCGGGATCTTTGAAGTAGGCTTTACCACCTGCATGCGTTACACCGAAGGGTTCAAGAACATACCTTGGACACTGGCCTTCTTAGTGTGTATCGGGCTAAGTATGTTTTTTCTGGAATTCGCCGCTCGCACAATTCCCCTTGGAACGGCCTATGCAATATGGACAGGAATTGGTGCGCTGGGCACCGTGGCCATTGGCATGATCTGGTTTGGCGAGCCAAGCACTACTGTCCGGATCCTACTTATCCTAGGTGTGGTCGCCTGCATTGTTGGCTTGAAAATCACCTCGGGTCACTGAATACGATGGAGGGCGCGCTCACTGCAGCGCGTCAAGCTTTTAAAACTATGGAGTTACAAAATGGAAAATGACTGGATTGGCTACGCAATATGTGCGCTGATTATTGTCAGTGGCTGCATGATCCACGGCCTTATCCCAGGCTCGTCGCGCAGCGCACCAAAGGAACATAAGTCAAAGCTTGTACAAGTGGACGAGAAGAGCTGACCCCTCTTCAGGTGGTAGCCGCAACACTTCACGCTCGCTGTTCGCCAACTCACTGTCCAACCAAACCATTATCATTTTTATAAGCGCTGTCATGTTGGCTGCTCCGAAGGATATGTCTTTCTCGCGGAGTTTGTCGCGCTCGTCAAGCACCGGCATTGATATTGGCCGTTTCGGTATTTCCATGTCCGCTTCGGCCATTTTTTTACGATTGGAGCAGGAGCAAAATCGCGCCCTCGCTCACTAAATCGAAAGCGCCCTGACTTCAATAACAAACTGGTGTGCCCGTGCAGCTATCAATTAAAAGCAAGATCGTGCTACTCGCTGGGCTGAGCCTACTCTCCGTAGTGGGAGTTCTTTTGACAATAAACAATTCACAATCGCAAAAAAGTATAGATTTCATCAAAGAAAAAACGCTGTTACTGGCAGATGATGCCGCCATAGAAAGAATGAAGGCCTACAGTGACAACCAATCCCTGAAAATCCAGGATTACTTCATTCGCACGTACCTGTATGGCGGAGGGCTCGTCAATCAGCTTTCGCAATACAAAGCAGACGCGGATAAATATTCGCTTTCTCACGAGCAGCTTAGAAGCCAACTTCACACTCAAATTCAAAAATCGTTATCAAGCAATAATTCCCTACTGAGCATTTACACGGTTTACGAAAGAAACGGTCTTGATGGTGACGACCGTAGTTTCCTGAACCGCAAAGACGTTGGCAGCATCGACAGCGGTCGATTCTCAAGCTACTGGACTCGCCGCGACGGCGCGGTATACCAGCTTCAAACCGACGAGCAAACCATGGGCGATACGACGCCCATGCTCGACGGAACGCCCTTCAACGCTTGGTACACGTGCCCCATCAACACGCTCAAGCCCTGCGTGCTGAATCCTTACATTGAAGAGCTTGGCAGCCAAAGGAACCTGATTACCTCCATCACCTTCCCCATGCTTGAAAATGACAAACCCGTTGCGGTTTTCGGCATGGACATCAGCCTACAGCGCTTACAGCAGCTCGCAACGGAGGGAGCACGGTCGCTTTTCAATGGGCGGGCGAACATCAGCATCATCAGTTCGGGTGGGTTGCTCGCAGCTGATAGCAAAAATCCGGCGCTTCTGAGCAAACCTGCCTCAGATGCCTTCGGTGCGCAGACTGCGGAAATTCTCTCCGGCTTGGACTCCGCGAGTTCGAAAGTCATTCGCGCGGCTGAAACCTTACGAATTGTCAGCCGCTTCTCTCCCATACCCGAGAGCAAACCGTGGCTGGTAGTGATCGAGATTCCGACTTCCATGCTTTTCGAGCCCTCCCGAGCCCTGGAGGTACAACTCGACCAGCAAGTTCAAACCGCCGAGCGCAACAACTTTGTCGGCGGGTTAGTTGCCGCCTTCGTAGGGTTGCTGTTGATGGGGTTCACCGCACACAGGGTGACACAACCTATAGGCACCGTTTCGTCACTGCTCAAGAGCATTGCGAGTGGAGAAGGCGATCTTACTCAGCGACTACCCAAGCGACAGAATGATGAGCTAGGCGAACTCTCGTCAGGGTTCAACCTATTCCTGGACAAGCTTCAACCCATCGTCGCCCAGGTGAAATCGTCCGTACTAGAGGCAAGAGATACCGCCCACCGCTCATCCAATATCGCCGTCAGCACCAGCGACGGCATGCAACACCAGTACCGGGAGATTGATCAGGTCGCGACGGCTTCGCATGAAATGAGTGCAACAGCCCATGACGTTGCAAAAAGCGCGTCCCAAGCAGCGGCAGCAGCTCAAGACGCAGAGTCAGCGGCACGAGCAGGCCTTGATGTCATCCACTCTACATCGGGGCGGATTGCCCATCTGGCCAGCGAAATGAACGAAGCGATGTCCCAAGTAGAAAATCTTTCTCACAGCAGCGAGCAAATTGGCTCCGTTCTTGACGTCATCAAATCCATTGCTGAACAGACAAACCTGCTCGCCTTGAACGCCGCGATAGAAGCCGCTCGGGCGGGGGATGCGGGCCGAGGATTTGCCGTGGTAGCTGACGAGGTTCGCAACCTGGCACGCCGCACGCAGGAATCCGTCGAGCAGATCCGCGAAGTCATTGAGAACCTGCAGAGCGGCACCCGCGTGGTCGTCGGAGCAATCGGCAAAAGCCACTCGGATGTCCAGGACACTGCGGAGCAGGCAACAGTGGCGCTATCCGCCCTCACCCGGATCAGTGACGCCGTTCGGATCATCAACGACATGAATCTGCAGATTGCAACCGCTGCCGAAGAGCAAAGCTGCGTGGCCGAAGAAGTTAATCGCAACGTGGCAAACGTCAGGCAGGTGACAGAATCGCTGGCCTCCCAAGCTGACGAATCGGCCCAGATCAGCAAATCTCTGAACGCTCTGGCCAGCCATCAGCAGTCCCTGATGTCCCAGTTCAAGGTTTGATGCTTTCGCTCTCTGACCAAAGGTCTTTTTTTAACACAACTGTCGTGCTATAACATTTTTAAAACGTCCCACTCCTGATTGCTCTTCACACAGCCGCGGGGAATCACGGTAGGACACCAACAAAAAATCGGAGGTACTGAGTCGATGAATCGCTCTATCGAGTATTGGCAAGCCAAAAGTGAAAGCCTGAATCCAGAAGGGAGGGCCTTCATCGATGGAAAGTATGTCGATTCGATCTCAGGAAGAACCTTCCCGTGCATCAACCCGGCAACAGGGAAAGTAATCGGCACGATCGCCGAATGTGACCGGGCGGATGTGGACCTAGCGGTTTCGATTGCCAAGCAACGTTTCGAAAGTGGCGTATGGGCCAAGCGCTCCCCTACCGAGCGCAAGAACGTCCTGCTGAAACTGGCCGCTCTGATTCAGGAAAACATGGAACAGTTGTCCATCCTCGAGTCTCTGGACATGGGCAAACCCGTCGAGGTTTCGTACGCCTATGAAATGCCAGAGCTCGCCAGTTACGTGCAGTGGATCGCTGAAGCAGTCGACAAGCTGTACGACGAAGTAGCTCCAACCGGCCTGGGCGATTTGGCGTTGATCCGCCGTGAAGCGCTGGGCGTCGTAGCGTGCGTCGTTCCTTGGAACTTTCCTCTCGACATGGCCATCTGGAAATGCGTCCCAGCGTTGGCCATGGGCAACTCGGTCGTTCTGAAACCGGCAGAGCAATCCTCTCTGACGGCCATCAAACTTGCTGAACTGGTAAAGGCTGCCGGTGTTCCAGACGGTGTTTTCAACGTAGTGACTGGCTTCGGCGAGACTGTCGGTGCATCGCTGGGCCTGCACATGGACGTAGCTTGCCTCGCATTCACCGGCTCGACCGAGGTCGGGAAATATTTTCTCAAATACTCCGCTGAATCGAACATGAAGCTCGTCTGGCTGGAATGCGGCGGCAAAAGCCCGAACATCGTCTTCGCAGATACTGAAAATCTGGATCAAGCTGCAGAGCTGGCCGCCCGCGTGTTCTACAACCAGGGTGAAGTCTGTTCCTCCCCAACCCGGCTGCTCGTAGAGGACAGCATTCACGACGAGTTCGTCGCCCGGGTCATCAAGTACGCCCAGAGCTACGAGCCAACCGACCCGCTCAACCCGAATGCACTGATGGGGGCGATGGTCGAGGATGCTCATACCCATCGAGTCATGCAATACGTTGAAGCTGGCAAAGCCGAAGCAACCCTGGCCTATGGGGGCGAGCAGGTTGTAATCAACGGCAGCTCCAACTTTATTCGCCCAACAATCTTTACCGGCGTCTCCAACGAGATGCGCGTCGCCAAAGAGGAGATCTTTGGCCCAGTCCTGAGCATCATCAAGTTCAACACTGAAGCAGAAGCAATCGAGATTGCCAACGACTCGATCTACGGTCTCATGGCCTCGGTCTTCACTTCGAACCTTTCCCGCGCCCATCGCGTTGCCGAGGCCCTGAAAGCCGGTACCGTCACAGTAAACACCGTCGACATGATCTCCCCACTGGTGCCATTCGGTGGCGTCAAGCAATCGGGTAACGGTCGCGACAACTCCCTCCATGCATTCGAAAAATACTCATCCTTGAAGACCACCTGGATCAAGTATTGAGAGGTGACGCCATGAGTCTCGATAAAGTTGTGATCATCGGTGCAGGGCAAGCGGGCTTCCAGGTTGCGGCCTCACTTCGTCAGGCTGGCTTCCAAGGGGCTGTGACCATCGTTGGTGATGAACACAACATCCCTTACCAGCGGCCGCCGCTGTCGAAGGCTTACCTGAAGAATCTTGCGGATGAAACATCGATCCAACTGCGTCCGGATAATTTCTATGCCGACAACCGCATTGAGCTGATCAAGGGAGATAAAGTAGAACACATCGACCGAGACGCCAGAATTGTGGTGACCGCCAGCGGGAAGCAACTGGCATACGACAAACTGGCGATTACCACCGGCACCCGCCCTCGCCCTCTTGACCTGCCTGGCGCGGGCTTGGCTGGCGTGCACGCTCTGCGCTCTTTCTTGCACGCCGCCGATCTGCGTGATGACATCCAGAAGTACCAGAACATTACCATCATCGGTGGCGGGTTCATTGGCCTGGAAGTAGCAGCCTGCGCTGCTGGTCTAGGTAAGACCGTAACCGTTCTGGAGTACGCGCCGCGCCTGATGGGCCGGGCGATCTCGATCATAAGCTCGGACTTCTTCAAGGCCTACCATGAGAGCCTGGGTGTTCGGATCATCACCGACGCACGCATTGAGCAGATCGTAGGCACTGATCGCGCCCAGGGCGTATGGCTGCAAGGCGGCGAGCAGATCTCTTGCGACTTGATCCTGGTGGGTGTCGGTGCAGTTCCCAACATCGAACTTGCAGAGTCGGCTGGACTGTCCTGCGAAAACGGCATCCTGGTTGACGAATTTGCCGTCACGTCCGACCCAGACATCGTTTCTGCAGGCGATTGCACAAACCACCCGAACCCTTATGCGAATGGCCGATTCCGCCTGGAGTCAGTGCAGAACGCCATTGACCAGGCGAAGGTCGCCGCCTCCAGCATTCTCGGTAACGCATCGGCTTACAACGCCGCGCCATGGTTCTGGTCGGATCAGGGCGACATCAAACTTCAAATCGTTGGCTTACCGCTGGGCACGGATCGACTGGTCGTTCGAGGTTCAATAGATCAGAAAAAATTCAGTGTCTTTCACTATCGCGAAGACAAGTTGATCGCAGTTGAAAGCATCAACTCGGCGGGTGACCACATGGTTGCCCGCAAGCTGATTACTACCGGCACCAGCCCCACGCCCGCGAAAGTTTGCGATTCAACCGTAGAACTGAAGTCGCTCCTGGCCGGCTAACGCAACTCTACCTGACAACTGGAAGAGCCTCATGACCCAAACCATAAAAATCAATGCACCGTTCAATGGCGCGCTGCTCGCAGAACTGCCCGCCTCCACCGACCAGCAAATTGAACAGGCGCTGGCAACGGCGTACGCGCTGTATCGTGATCGCAATGGCTGGCTGAAGAAAGCACAACGAATCGCGATTCTGAAAAAAGCGGCGGACATTATTGCCAGCCGCCGCGAGGATCTTGCCCGCCTGGTTGCGCGAGAGTGCGGCAAACCGTACAAGGACGCGCTGATAGAAGTTGATCGTGGTGTGGACTGCCTGCACATTTGTGTGGAGGAGCTGCGCACCAAAGCCGGATCCGTGATCCCGATGGATCTGAACGTCACGTCAGCGGGACGTATCGCTTTTACCCAGCCAGAACCCATTGGCGTCGTCGTGGGGGTCAGCGCATTCAACCACCCGTTCAACCTGGTTGTTCACCAGGCAGCGCCGGCAATTGCAGTCGGCGCTCCAGTCATCATTAAACCAGCAGCCAAAACCCCGCTGAGCGGTTATGCCTTTATCGAGATTCTTCACGAAGCAGGCTTGCCACAGGAGTGGGCGCAGATTGTTCTGCCAGACAGCAACGAGCAAGTTGCCAGGCTGGTTGCAGACCCGCGCGTCGGCTTCTTCTCGTTCATTGGTTCAGCGCCTGTCGGCTGGATGCTGCGCTCAAAACTGGCACCTGGTACCCGATGCGCCCTGGAGCACGGCGGTGTTGCTCCCGTCATCGTTGCCCACGACGCAGATCTGCCGATGGCAATTCCTCGTCTCGCCCGAGGCGGCTTCTGGCATGCCGGCCAGGCGTGCGTCTCTGTGCAACGTGTGTTCGCAGACCGCCGAGTAGCACGTGAGGTTGCCGAGCGACTTGCTGCCGCCGCGGAAAAAATGACTGTAGGTGATCCGGTGCTTGAGACCACCGACATCGGGCCAATCATCTCGCATCAGGAAAACGACCGGATCCACCAGTGGGTCCAAGATGCAGTTGCCCAGGGTGCCGAACTCATCTGCGGAGGCAAAAAGCTTTCGGATAGCTGCTACGCGCCAACGGTCCTGCTGAATCCATCTGACGACTCGAAAGTGATGCGCAAGGAAGTCTTTGGCCCGGTCATTTGCGTTTCCAGCTTCGATGACATCGACGTCGCGCTGGCGGAAGCGAACTCGCTCGATTTCTCCTTCCAGGCAGCAGTCTTCACGCAAAACCTGGACACCGCCCTGCACTGCTACAAGCACCTCGACGGCACCGCAGTGATGGTCAACGAGAACACTTTGTTCCGTGTGGACTGGATGCCTTTCGCCGGCGCCCGCCATTCCGGCCACGGCGTAGGCGGCATTCCCTACACCATGCATGAAATGCAAATCGAAAAAATGATGGTCTGGCGTTCTGACGTCCTGAACTGAGAAGAATGAAAATGAACAATAACGATCTTCTGGCCCGCCGCGACAAAGCTCTGCCTCGCGGTGCGGCAACTGCCCTACCCGTTTTCGTCAAGAAAGCCGCCGGTAGTGAGATATGGGACGTCGAAGGCAACCATTACGTTGATTTCGCATCGGGTATTGCGGTGAACAACACCGGCAACCTCCACCCCAAGGTGGTGGCAGCCATTGAAGCCCAGCTCAAGGACTACGCACATATCGGCTTCCCCGTTCTTTCGTGCGAGCCCTATGTTCGTTTGTGTGAACGCCTGATCGAGCTGGCACCGATCTCCGATGCGAAGGCCACCCTCTTTACTACCGGTGCAGAGGCTACTGAAAACGCAGTCAAGGTCGCTCGCTACTACACCGGCCGCCAAGGCGTCGTGACCTTCACCGGCTCGTTCCATGGGCGCACTCAACTCGCCTTGGCAATGACTGGCAAAGTACTTCCGTTGCGTGCTGGCGTCTCCCCTTCTCAAGCAGGCGTGTACCAGATTCCGTTTCCGATTGCCCATCACGGGACCTCCGAGCAGGAGAGTCTGAAAGCGCTCGATCATCTGTTCCGCGCAACCATTTCTCCAGACCAGGTCGCGGCCATCGTTATCGAGCCTGTGCAGGGTGAAGGCGGCTTCTACCAGGCGTCACCTGCATTCATGCAGGCGCTGCGCAAGATCTGCGACGACCACGGAATCTGCTTTGTCGTGGACGAAGTCCAATCTGGCTTCGGTCGCACCGGGAAGTTTTTCGCTACCGAACATGCGGGCGTTCAACCCGACCTGATAGCCATCGGCAAAGCCATGGGTGGCGGCCTGCCTCTGTCCGGCCTGATCGGACGCACCGAAGTGATCGACGCTCCGCCGCCAGGTTTCCTGGGTGGCACGTTTGCCGGCAACCCGCTCTCCTGCGCAGCTGCAAACGCCGTTCTGGACGTGATCGAGAGCGAAGATCTGCTGGCACGCGCCAGTCAGATTGGCCAAAAGATCCAATCCTTCCTGACCGACCTGAAAGGCACTCCCGGTACTCTGCCACTGGGTGACATCCGAGGTCTTGGGGCGATGGTCGCCTTCGAGATCGTTGCCCAAGCCGGTAGCCATACCCCTGATGCGGATGCGACCAAGCGTGTTGCCGCCAGAGCAAAAGAGCTGGGATTGCTCCTGCTTCCATGCGGCTACTACGGCAATACCATACGAGTTTCTGCCCCCTTGACGATCAGTGACGACGTTCTGGAAACGGGACTTTCCCGCCTGGCCGGCGCCCTCAAGGCCTAACCCTTTACCGAGTCGAGATAATAAAAATGGTCAAGATTACTTTCGTGCAGCCTGATGGTTCCTCCGTTGACGTCGACGCAAAAGTCGGCGGAACCGTGATGGAAGCCGCGGTGAACAACATGGTCAAAGGCATTGATGCCGACTGCGGTGGAGCATGCGCATGCGCCACCTGCCACGTCTACATCTCCGATGCGTGGAAAGAGAAGCTCCTGGCCGCTGAGGTGATGGAAAGCGACATGCTCGAGTACGCCTTCGAACCTGACGCCTCCAGTCGCCTTTCCTGCCAACTCCGGATCACCTCGGAGATGGAAGGCTTGGTGATTCGCGTACCTAGTCAGCAAAGCTGACCGGGTTCTCCCTTCTCATAAAGGAGATGAAGCCATGAGTTTCAATCAACCTTTGGGTGGCAACCAGATGCCCCGCTTTGGTGGCATTCCTACAATGATGCGTCTACCGGAAGCCAAAAGTGCTGCCGGACTGGATGCATGCTTTGTTGGTGTGCCGCTCGACATCGGCGCGTCCAACCGCTCCGGCACTCGGATGGGTCCGCGCAGCATTCGCGCCGAGTCGTGCTTGTTGCGCCCTTTCAACCTGGCAACGGGTGCGGCCCCGTTCGAAAGTCTGCAGGTAGCAGACATCGGTGATGTGGCTATCAACACCTTCAACCTTCCAGACGCCGTCAGACGCATTCAGGAAGCTTACGACATCATTCTCGAGAACGATGTGGCTCCGCTGACTCTCGGTGGCGATCACACGATCACCTATCCAATTCTGCAGTCCATCGCCAAGAAACACGGCCCAGTGGCGTTGATCCACATCGACGCTCACGCAGACGTCGGCGAGCACATGTTCGGTGAGAAGATTGCTCACGGCACGACATTTCGCCGAGCGTATGAGGATGGTCTGATCAACCCCGACCTGACTTTCCAGATCGGCCTGCGCGGCACCGGATACTCCCCGGACGACTTCAACTGGTCGCGGAGCAAGGGCTTCACCGTCGTGACGGCCGATGAATGCCAAGGCGTATCGCTCGCCCCGCTTATGGATGCGATCCGAGAGAAGATCGGCAATACGAAAGTCTATATTTCGTTCGATATTGATGGGCTCGACCCCTCCGTCGCTCCCGGCACCGGCACGCCTGAAATCGGTGGTTTGTCCGCCTTCCAAGGGCAGCAAATCATCCGTGGATGCAAAGGCCTGAACGTCATTGGTGGCGACGTCGTGGAAATTTCCCCGCCCTATGACAACTCCGGGAACACATCCCTTTTGGGCGCGAACCTTCTGTTCGAAATGCTTTGCGTCCTGCCTGGCGTCAAATTTCACAACGTCTAATAACAATCAACTTTGTGGGTAAAGACTCATGAGCCGTATCAATGTAGACAGTATCAACCTGGCGGATATGGAGTTTTGGAAGCGCCCGGATCGCGAAGAAGTTTTCGCCGCACTTCGTGAACAGAAACCAGTGAGCTGGCACGATTTCCCGGAAGGCTCTGCGGAGTACGGTTGCAAGGGGTTCTGGTCGGTCGTTCGATACGATGACATCGTTGCAGTGAGTAGCGACGCGAAGACGTTCATCAGTGGGGAGGGTACTATCGTAGGCGACCAGTCCGTTGAAGAAGCGCTTCAAGAAGGCTGGTTCCTGAACATGGATGCTCCGCGTCACTTCAAGCTTCGCCAGGTGGTGGCCCGTGCGTTCTCGCCTCAAGGCGTTACCAAAATGGCGGAGGTTGCCAAGCAGTATGCGGCCTCCGTCGTAGCAAGCGTCAAAGATCGGGGCGAGTGCGACTATGCCAAGGACGTCGCGCAAGTCTTTCCGGTAGAAGTGGTCTGCGACTTCCTGGGCGCGCCTAAGGAAAATCGCCGCCGTCTGCATCAACTGACCGTGACAGCACTGGCTGGTGACATCCTCGGTTCAAACGCCGTGGAAGCGATCACCGGCGCATTCGCAGAATTGAACGACTACGGTCGCTACCTCGCTGCCGAGAAGCGAAAGAATCCGAGTGATGACATCCTTTCGATGATTCTAGCCACAGAAGTCGAAGGCAAAAAACTGGATGACGTTGAGGCGGGCTACTTCTTCCAGCTTCTGGTGACTGCCGGGATGGAAACCACGGGCACCGTCGGCGCTCACGCCCTGAAATGCTTCCTCGAGTTCCCTGAGCAGATGAAGATCTGGGCAAACGACCCAGTCGGCGTCGCTGGCACCGGTTTCGAAGAACTTGTGCGCTGGGTGAGCCCGGTCATGCACATGCGTCGCACCGCTTCGCGCGATACCGAGATCAATGGCCAGCGTATCGCAGAAGGCGACAAAGTGGTCATGTGGTACAACTCGGCGAACCGTGACCCAAGCAAATTCGAGAATCCTTACGACTTCAACGTACTGCGCTCCCCCAACCCGCACCTGGGGTTCGGTGGCGGTGGCCGCCATACCTGCCTGGGCGCTCACCTGGCCCGTCTGGAATTGCCCTTCCTGCTGGAGGAAACACTCAAGCAGCTCAAGGACATCGAGTTGGCCGGTTCGCCAGAAATGATTCCTTCGCGCTTCATCAACGGGATCGCCTCTCTACCCATTCGCTTCAAGGCCGCCTAAGGAATTCATCATGTCGTTCAATGACAAACGAATCGTAGTCACCGGTGCCTCATCAGGCGTTGGGCAAGCGACGGCCCTTGCTCTGATGAATGCAGGTGCGTTCGTGATTGGCTTGGATGTCAAACCCGCGAATGACAACTGCAACCAGTTCATTCTCTGCGACCTGTCCAATCCGGACTCTATCGACGAAGCAGTGCTCCAGATCAAGCAGCCTATCAACGGCCTGGCCAACATTGCCGGCGTTCCCGGCAGCCTGCCAGCTGACGTTGTATTCAAGGTGAACTTCCTGGGACTGCGCTACCTGACGAATCTGCTGCTGCCCAAACTTGCCGACAAGGCCTGCGTGGTCAACGTTGCGTCCACTGCAGGTGCCGGCTGGAGGAATCGCAAGGCCGTTAGCACGAGTCTCCTGACATTGGGAGGCTGGCACCAGTGCCTGGCGAGATTCCAGGAGCTGAGTATGAATGCGGTGGCGACCTATGACTTCACGAAAGAACTTGTCATCCTCTACACAATGCTCGTAGCGAGCAACCAGCGCCACCGTGGCGTGCGCGTGAACTCTGTCAGCCCAGGTGCTGTATGCACCCCAATTCTGGCGGACTTCTACGACACCATGGGCAATGAACTTCTTCAGAGTCTGAAGCAGCAGGCGGGTGGTCGTGATGCCTATCCGGATGAAATTGCCAACGCGATTCTTCTGATGCTCGATCCGAGGGGCTTCTGGGTCAACGGCACTGACCTCATCGTGGATGGTGGGGCAGAAGTCCTGATGAACCTGGAAGGGTTGGCTATCCCTCCACTCCCCTTCAACTGAGCTGATAGCGCGCCGAGGTAGATCCCTGCCTCGGTGCTTCGCGAGCGCCTACCATGAACAAAAATCCTTGCGCACTAGCTGATGTAGACGTCAGTAGCGTTCTACATCCGTATACCGATGCCCGCAAACACCAGGAAACAGGGCCCCTAATGATCGAGCGTGGCGAGGGGGTTTACGTCTATGACTCAACAGGAAAAGCGTACATCGAGGCAATGTCCGGGCTATGGAGTGTAGCTCTCGGATTCAGTGAAGAGCGCCTGATCAAGGCGGCGGAAGCTCAGCTTCGCACCCTGCCGTTCTACCACATCTTCAATCAGAAGGCGCACGCTCCAAGTACGAAGCTTGCCCGAAAGCTATTGGATCTGGCCCCAGTACCTATGAGCAAAGTGTTCTTCACTAACTCAGGCTCAGAAGCCAACGATACGATCGTCAAGCTCATCTGGTATCGAAACAATGCGCTGGGGAAGCCGCAAAAGAAGAAGCTCATCAGCAGGTTGAATGCCTATCACGGTGTTACAGTCATGAGCGCAAGCCTGACTGGTCTACCCAATAATCATCGGGGTTTCGACTTGCCGTTGCCTCAGGTACTGCATGTCAGTTGCCCCCACTTCTACCGCTACGGCCAACTTGATGAAACTGAAGAGCAGTACGCCGACCGCCTCGCGCAAGAGCTGGAAGACCTGATCCTGAAGGAAGGTGCTGACACCATTGCGGCCTTCTTCGGCGAGCCACTCATGGGCGCCGGTGGTGTACTGGTGCCACCTCGGACGTACTGGCAGAAAATTCAAGCTGTATGCCGCAAATACGACATTCTTCTCGTTGCCGATGAAGTCATTTGCGGCTTTGGCCGTACCGGCTCGATGTTTGGCTGTGACACCTTCGACATTTACCCGGACGCTATGCTCGTCTCCAAGCAATTGTCGTCTAGCTACCAACCCATCGCGGCAGTGCTGATCAACGACCGCATCTTCGAACCTATTGCTGATCAGTCCCACCAAATCGGAACGTTAGGACATGGTTTCACTGCAACGGGCCATCCTGTCGCGGCAGCGGTTTCCCTCGAGAACATCAGGATTATCCAAGAAGACAATCTCGTCGCCCGAGCAGCAGAAATGGGCGCGCTCTTGAACGAAAAGCTTGGCTGCTTCCTTGACCATCCACTGGTAGGCGAAGTTCGGGGCCAAGGGCTGATCGCTGCTGTCGAGCTGGTTGCAGATAAGGCCACCAAGGCTCGATTCACGGTACCCGGCAAAGTCGGAGCCTATTTGAGCCAGCAAGCACAACATCACGGCCTCATCACTCGCAACATCGGTGATGCGATTGCCTTCTGTCCGCCACTGATTACAACCAAGGCGGAGATGCAGAGCATCGTTGATCGATTTGAGCGAGCGCTGAGTGACACCGAGCAATGGTACAGCTCCCAGATCGTTTGAGTACGCTACCGAATACGCGCTTTGCCCCGTTTCATACGGGGCCTTTTTCGCAGCTGACGAGGCTTCTGTAGACAGTGAGCTCAGCTCAAAGCCTGACTCATGGAGACCTACGCCAATCGGCTCATGGCGGCAGTCACCAGCCATTGAATCCGGTGAGCGGGAAACCGATCGGAATCTAACAAGAAAGAGACAAGAAGCCCGTCCGTTACCGCGACAATGAAGTCGATCTCGTCCTCAATCTGGCCTTGAATTTTGAACTCTCCACTGCTCAGGCCTTCGCCGATGTAATCGCGCAGGTGGCTCCTGAAGTTTTCGTAGACGTCATGAAATTTGCGACGCAGCTTCTCATCCTGGCGAGCAGCAGCCCAGAAAGACACTGAAATTACCGCATCATGCTCATCGCTTATCTGTGGCGTAAGCTCTTCAATTACCGCTCGCACCTTGTCCTGGGCGGTCTCGTATTCAGAAACCCGATTTTCAATCCGAAGAAAGGCGGCTTTAGAGATCTCGTCGAATGCGAAATTTATGAGCTCTTCTTTGCTGTTGAAATAATGGGCCAACGTTCCACTACTAAAACCACCCTCTCGAGCGATTCCGCGAATGGTTACGTTCGCCAATCCTTCTTTTCCGATCGAGCGAATCACTGCTCGAGTAATCTCGGTTTTTCTTAATTCGTGATCTACGATTTTAGGCATGTCAGTCAGTAACCCTATAAAAAGTGTGCATCTAATAATGGCAAAAGATGAGGGCTCAAACGGCTTAGACGCCGGCTCCTTCAGGCTTTGTAAGCACCTGGAGCCAGGCCGCTCCACCGCTGAAAGGCCCGGCGGAAACCTGCTCCATCACAGAACCCGAGTTTCTCAGCGATCTGATCTGTATGCAGCTTGCCTTCCTTGAGCATGATTTTCGCTTTCTCGAAACGCACCTCATCGAGGAGATGCCGGTAACTCGTTTTGAATACGCCCAACTGACGCCGCAAGGTGCGAGCAGAGCAATGCATTTGATCAGCTACTTCTTCCAGGGGCGCAGGGCTTTGCAAGTCTTTCTCCAAGATCGCTTTAACCTTGTGAAGCCATTCTCTCTCGGCAGCATATTCTCGATTCTGCCTACGGCACGCCTCTGTTACCTCATGGTGGGAAACTGCATCCCGCATAGGTAGAGGTTCATCGAGTAATGCTGCATCGAAAATCATCATATTGCGGGGTTGGTTGTATGAAACCCTGCATTGGAGGTAATCCTCGCAACAAGAAACGTGGCTAGCAAAAACACTGCCCTCAAAAGTCACCTCTTCAAGTGGAAAATCTTTCTCCAAAATATCACTGCAACTTCTCTTGAACGAAGCAACAGCCAGCTCTGCATAGGATATTTTCAAGTCCGTGGCGCCTGAATACCCGCCAAAAATGAGCCGTCCCTTTCCCTCCCGCTCTTCAAGCGTAAGATTGAAACCATTTGCAATGAGAGCCGGAAACTCAGAAGCCACCTTTAACGCATCTCTCAGGGTGTTGGCAGTCAGCAGGGCGTAACCGAGGAGTCCGTACACCGAAACCCGGGCATTCAGACCTATCTCCAACGTGATATTCCGATTTGGAAACATCGCATTGACGTTTCGATAGACCACATACTCATCAACGATTTTGATTTTTCGAGTCAAGTCAGCGAGCATTTCAGTGGTGATTTCACTGCCTTTCAGGGCAACGGCCGGATCACGGCCGGCTGCCCGGACTTGGGCGAGCAATTGTCTCGTATGATGCAAGGACGTCAGTGAACAGCTTTTCCAACCACTCATGTGCGTACTCTCAAGAATGCCCTGAAAACCAGCACGGCAGGCTACACGCTGCCATGCCCCCGCCGAGGAGGGACTACTTGCGCACTACCCAGCGGCCGTGGCTCCCCGCGCTGCGAACAGTTGCATCAGGGTGGCGAGTATCTCGTGTAGTCTCATGGGGCTCGGCCTTCTTAGCATTCTTGTAGGGTGAATGGCCGTATGCATGTCGGCCATTTCTGAGCATCATCTGCAGAACCTTTTTAACACGACTGTTATGCAAACAAAAGCAAGCCGACAAACGGCTCAAGCGTTGTGGCTCCGGTTGCCCGAAGAGCAGGCAAAAAAAAGCCAGGCGAGAGCCTGGCGAAAAGGTGAGAAAATGATGCATCAAAAACTTTTGCTGACCCCAACGACCAATCGGGCCGAGCAGGATTCTTTGTCCCCTTGGAACTGAAGACACTCGGTTTCTGACAGATTGGTATCGACATAACTTGCAGACCAATCGAGAGCCAGCCAATTTTTGCTGACTTTGACTTCCCATTCTCGATAGGAGTCCTTGGCGTTTCCATTAGAAGAAAAGAAACTAGGATCCTTGTAGTCAGCAAGGCCGTAACGAACATCCAATCCCAGGCCATAGGGCAGATCCTTAACTCCATACCCTACGTAGTTGTACATATAGGATTGATCGCCATAGTAATCATTCGAATAATAGCTTCCAAGCTTGAACCCATAGGCAGTCAGGACGGCATAGGTCTCGCCGGCATTCAGAATCGTTCCTTTAGGGAAAGTGTACTTGATGTATCCAACATCAATTCCGACTTTATCGCTGAATTGATGGGTATACCCCGCAAAATAATCTGCTTCGTAACGAGCGTCGATTCCGTTGATATCAACATTCGAACTCCACACTCCAGCATAGAGCCCACTCGAATGTGCAAGCGTCGCAGTGGCCTGGACCGCAGGCTTTCGTTGAGTGTAGGAGATACCACGCATTGAGTATTCAGAGAGCGCACCGACCGAGCCGATCAATTCGAAATTTTCACTCAGTGGCACAGCACTAGCGAGCGGGGTTTGAGTCAATACAGCGCCCACAATCAAGCCCAACAGCGTTCTTTTCATAGCTATTCTCAATGTTGTTGTTATGGCAGAACAGTCGAATGCAAAAGCACTCAAAGACTTAGATAATCAATTTCTAAACCTGCCCACCCACAAACTCAGAGCGGACACAGGTATAAGAAATCACATCGAAGGCGATACGCAGGATTTTATTAAGCATAGAGCACCTATTGTTATTAGGTCGTTCGCGAAAACGTGAACTTGACTGAGCCCCACGCTGAAAATTCTGCGTCAATATTTCTTCCAAAGATATATCCGAAACGGCCAATAAAAAACCAAAAGGGCCAGTTCGATACGGATATAGGGGTTATCTATATCCACGACCTATTGGTCAGATCTGATTGATACCGCTGGCAGGCTTGATCAGGTTGATGAGTGCTTTTACACACCCCGGTAGCGCTTCATATTCGCGAACCACGATGCTGCGCTCCCGGACAGCCCAATCCTCGTCGAGCTGCTTGACCGTCAGGTTCATCATTCGTTGATGCCGCAACGCCGCCGACTCAGGAATGACACCGACTCCGACGCCGGCCTCCACCATTCGACATACAGATTCAAAGCTCGATACCTGAATCCTCCACGTGAGGCTATGTCCCACATGCCGCGCCTGCTCCCTGAGAAACTCATGGAGGGTGCTTCCCTCCTGCAAACCTATTTGAGGATACTTAATCGCCTTCTCAAACTTCACAGCTTCAGCAGTTTCCTGCTCATGACCTCGAGGCAACACCAACACCAACCGGTCGGTACTGAAATGGATTATCTCGAGGTCTTTTGCGGACACAGGGCCTGCGGTAATCCCCATATCAGTCGAGCCATCCTGCACGCCTCTGACAATGTCAGGAGAGTGTCGCTCCTGAAGATCAATGGTGACCCCGGGGTAACTCGCCAAAAAACCAGCCAGCACCTCGGGGAGGAATTCGCTAACCGCCGTTGTGTTCGCGAATATCCTGATGTGGCCGGACACATCGGCCCCATATTCATCGAATTCAGTCTTGAGATAGCCGAGCTGACGCATGATCAGCCTGGCATGCGTAAGGAGTCTTTGGCCACCTTCCGTCAGACCCACTCCCCTGCTGTCCCGGTAGAGAAGCTGGGTCTTCAGTTCTCCCTCAAGGGCCTTGATTCGAGCACTGGCGGCAGCCGGTGACATGAACGAGCGCTTCGCGCCCTGCGTCAGACTAGGTGCCTCCGCAATCTGGATGAAGAGCGCCAGATCCTTGAAATCGATATTCATCAAGCGCCTCGACTGGTAGAGATCGGCGTTAGGCTACACCGAACGCCCACTTAACAGAATACCGATTCCCAGAACGCCACTCAGTCTTCATGCTCTCCATAACACCTGACGGCGATCACCGATCTTCGTCGGTGGCCACCTCCTCTAACAACAGTGCTCCACGTCCTTCACGATCATGCTGATCGACAGGTCGTTGAGACAGTGGCTTTACGGAGTACGCCCGTGACCGATTTCAGCTCTTCCCCACGTCCGCTTGACGGCATCACTGTAGTCAGCTTCGAACATGCCATCGCAGCCCCATTCTGTACTCGACAGTTGGCTGATCTGGGTGCTCGGGTCATTAAAATCGAGCGCCCGGAAGTTGGGGATTTCGCCCGGGCCTATGACAACCGTGCAAACGGCCTGTCTTCGCACTTCGTATGGACGAACCGCTCCAAAGAAAGCCTGGCCCTGGATGCCAAAAAACCTGGAGCAGACGCCATCATTATGGGCCTCCTGGCCAACGCCGATGTCCTGGTTCAGAACTTGGCTCCAGGCGCGGCTTCTCGCATGGGACTGTCCTTCGAGGCGCTGCATGAGCGCTTCCCCAAACTGATTGTTTGCGACATTTCGGGCTATGGAGAAGGTGGCCCCTACGAGCAGAAGAAGGCCTACGACCTGCTGATCCAGAGTGAGGGCGGTTTCCTTTCCGTCACCGGTGGCGCTAATGACGACGAGATCGCTAAAGCGGGATGCTCTATCGCAGACATCGCTGCTGGCATGTATGCCTATACCGGCGTGCTCTCGGCTCTCCATCTGCGCAATAAGACGGGCAAAGGCAGCCGTGTCGACGTCAGCATGCTGGAAAGCCTGGTTGAGTGGATGGGCTTCCCGTTGTATTACTCCTACGACGGTGCGACACCTCCTCCTCGTGCAGGTGCCTCCCACGCCACAATCTATCCCTATGGACCTTTCCCGGCTAGCGTCGGCGAAACCGTGATGCTCGGCTTGCAAAATGAGCGTGAATGGGCGCTGTTCTGCGAGAAAGTGCTGGAGAAACCTGAGCTTCTGCAGGACGAGCGCTTCAACTCGAATGCCAAACGTTCCGCCAACCGCGATGCCCTGAGGGCCATCATCGTTGAGAAGTTTGCAGAGCTTGGTACCCAGGAGGTGGTTACTCGACTGGACAACGCGCCGATTGCGAATGCTCAAGTCAACAACATGCACCAGGTCTGGGAGCACCCACAACTGCGCGCCCGCCAGCGCTGGGTCGAGGTGGACTCTCCACAAGGCAAACTTCCGGCCCTTCTTCCGCCAGGAGCCAACCATGCATTTCAGCCACGCATGGATGCCATCCCATCAATCGGCCAACACAGCGAATCGATCCTAACCGAGCTTGGCTATTCGAAAGATCAGATCGCTGAACTCAAAACGGTAGGTGCACTGTGACTGCCCAAAATAAACAGCTCGCCCGCAGCGCTCTCTTCGTTCCAGGCAGCCGCCCGGAGCGCTTTGCAAAAGCCCTGGCCAGCGGGGCTGACATTGTTATCGTGGATTTCGAGGACGCCGTTGAGGAGGCGTTGAAAGCCCAAGCCCGTGAGAACCTGGCCGCGTTCCTGACTGCAAATCCGCAAGCGTCCGTCGTGGTGCGCATCAATGCTGCAGACCATCACATGCACACCGATGACATCAAATTCTGCGGGCGTTATCCCGGCATCGCCGCTGTGCTGCTCCCGAAGGCCGAAACTGCAGAGCAAGTGATCACCGCAGCTGAATGCAAAAAACCGATTTGGCCATTGATCGAAAGCGCCGCAGGTGTCTCCAACCTGAATGAAATCTCGGGGGTGTGGGCTGTCCAGCGACTCACATTCGGCGCTCTCGATCTGGCATTGAATCTGGGGGTGCGTGCCTCCAGTGCAGCCGCCTATCGAGTCTTCGACCAAGTTCGCTACCAGTTGCTTCTCAACAGCACACTTCATGAGCTTGAAAAGCCTCTCGATACCGTTTTCCCGAACATTGCAGATTCGAGTGGTCTGTCCTCTTTTGCGCAAGATGCAAGAGATCTGGGCTTTGCGGGGATGCTCGCCATCCATCCCAGTCAGGTTGAAGTGATCCATCAAGTATTCACGCCGTCCGCGAGTGAAATCGACTGGGCGAAACGTGTCGTTGAGGCCGCCAGCGGAGCACCCGGTGCGTTTCGATTGGAAGGCAAGATGATCGACGCCCCCGTGATCGCCGAAGCAGAACGCATCGTGGCTTTCTACGGGGCTTGAACCCTCGCCTCCAAGAACAAATAGACGACATAAGTGGTCAGGCGAATTCCGTGTATATCACGGCCCCAAGCAATGGGAGCGGCCAATAATCTTGTATAGGCAAGCGACCCGACCCAACGCATTTCCTCCCGAAAAAACACAGGTGCTCACGTTTCACAGACGCAGGCATCGAAATTCTGAGGGGATACAGAGTCCGGCCCAGCGGTACGTCCAACGCACTTCTGGGATTTGATCAGCATGTGAGGCTGCGGTCACAAGGTTTTACTCCTCACAACTGATCGGACAAGGTGCTGTTATGGCTTTCAGCACCTTTTAGCCACCACTCCCACGCGGGTGGTGGCTTTTTTATGTGGGCCCAGCCCCGTGGCTGAAATAGGAAAGTCTCCCTGCCATCGTAGGCCACATCGATGGACACGTCAGGATGCACTTTTTGCAGCAGCAAGTTTAGCTGCCGTAAGCGCCCATCCCCCTTCACCCATCAGGTTCATCCGCTTTTCACGAAAAGGGCGAGGCCGTCGCAATCAAGGCATCGCTCCGAGCAGATCAAGTCGGACTACAGGATATGTTCAGGTGAATCGAGAGCCTGTCGAACATGAATGTATCTTACAGTGGACGGCCAATGGGTTGAGTGCGATTTTCAAAGCTTGGTTGTTGCGTTACCACCCCAATTGCTTATTGAAGCCAAGCGCGTCGTAATAGTCATGTTGCGTTAAAATTTTACCGTCCTTGAGCCGCATGAAACTGACACCCTTAAATTCGAGGGGGCGTTTAGTGGCTGGAGTTTCGGCGCTCCAGGGGCCGGTGTTGTTGCCGTTAAACTCCCATTCGAAGGCAATGCTATCGCCGTTGACTATCGGCTTGCCGAGCATTTTCCACTTCAGATCAGGTACCGCCTGCATGAATACCTGAATTACATTGGTCTTGGCGTTGTCGCGACCAACCTGGGGCGTGCCCACCGAAGCGTCAAGGAACTCAACATCATCAGAAAAGTACTCAGCCGCAGCATCCGCATTGTGAGCATTCCAAGCCTTCATATAGTCATGGATCACATCGAGAGTGTCGTTTCGGCCTGCCGAAAAACTTGTATGGCTGGTCAGAACCAGAAGCAGCCCAAACAGCAGCGAGTGGATTCGAGGCGTCATGGCATTCAACCGTTTTGTTGGGAAATGAGTTTGCCTGCCACGCTCAGCGGCAGGCATTGATGTCACCTAGCGGTTTTTCCAGGCATCCGAAGCTGGTGCCCTGCCCTTTTCATAGGGACGAAACAGGGTCATGTAAAGAACACCGACGAGGATGACGATGACACCGACAAGCGCGATGCCATAATTCACGTACCAGGGAGCATCCGGGGTACGTGGCCAGGACATGTTGACGATGGCAAACAAGCCGTAGCAGAGCGCAACGATGTTCACTACCCACCCCCAACGTCCCATGGTGAACTGGCCCTTGGGTTTCCATCCTCGAATGCGGGCGTACAGCGCACCACCGACAATCATTTGGAACGCCAGGTAGATACCGATGGCAGCAAAGCTCACCACCAAGGCAACGGCATTCTGAAGGTAGAAGCCGACGCACACGATGATCGCCGGCAGCACGCCACATACCACCAGGGCTGCGGTCGGGACATGAGTCGCAGGCGAGAGTTTCTTCAACACGTTACTGCCCATAAGCATTTCGTCTCGAGCATAGGCATAGAGCAGGCGACTGGCAGATGCCTGCAAACTCAGCACGCAGGAAACGAACGAAACCGTAATCACCGCCATGACTACCCGAGAGCCGACAGGACCGAACGCTGCGCCGAAGATTGTGGACATTGGGTCCTTGTCTTCTCCGGAAATAACTGCGGCCATGTCAGGCACTGCCAGGATCAACGCCAAGGCGGCAAAGATCGAGGCGGCGCCGCCGATCCAAATAGTCATTCGCATCGCCTTGGGAACCTGGCGGCTAGGATTTGGAGTTTCCTCGGCTACATCGCCGCAGGCCTCAAAACCGTAGTACAGGAACATTCCCGCTAACGAGGCCGTCAGGAAGGCAGGCCAATAGGCCCCATCGATAGAAATATCAAAAGTGTCGAACAATACGCTCAAGGGCTGGTGGCGTTCATAGATCAGCAGGTAACCACCGATCAACAAAGCCCCGACCAATTCGCAGAGAAAACCAAACATCGCCACCCGAGCCAACAGCTTGGTGCCACTGAGATTCAAGACCGTCGCGGTGGCCGTCAGAAATAGCGCGACCAATGTATTAGTCACCGGCGACGACTCGAAACCTAGAAGGTTAGCAATATAAGGCCCAGCCCCTAGCGCGACGGCGGCAATGGTAACGCATAGAGAAATGGCATAGATCCACCCGACCATCCAGGCCCACTTCTTGCCAACCAGACGACGAGCCCAAGGATAGACGCCACCGGAAATCGGGTACTGAGACACCACTTCGCAAAAAATCAGGCATACCAGCATCTGGCCAAACCCCACCAGCAGGTAGGACCACAACATTGGCGGCCCACCAGCAGCCAGGCACAGGCCGAACAAGGTGTAGACCCCGACCACCGGGGATAGATAAGTGAACCCAAGGGCAAAGTTCTGCCATAGACTCATACTACGTTCGAAACTTGAGGTGTACCCCAGAGCGCGGAGTTGCTCCGCATCCTGGTCCGCAGCAACCGAGGGGCTTATTGAGCTGTTCATTCCAGCATCCTTCAAAAAGGAATTTGTTTTAGTAGGCGTTGATCGGACGGTGTAATCCCGCCGGTAGCGCAGTTAAGGAGGAGCCTCAGAGTTGAATCCAGGTGGCCTTGATCTCGGTGTACTTGTCAAAGGCATGCAGGGATTTGTCACGGCCATTACCGGACTGCTTAAAGCCGCCGAACGGCGCCATCATGTCACCGCCATCATAGAGATTGACCCAAACGCTCCCGGCACGAAGGGCGCGGGCCATGTTGTGGGCTCGAGACAGGTCAGCCGTCCAGACAGCTGCCGCCAGCCCGTAAGGGGTGTCGTTGGCGATGCGTACCGCATCCTCGGCTTCGTCGAATTCGATCACGGACAGTACGGGACCAAAGATCTCTTCCCGGGCGACTTTCATCGAGTTGCTGACATTGTCGAATAGGGTTGGCTCAACATAACTGCCACCGGTTTCTACCAGTACCGCGCGCCCCCCCAGCAGTAGCCGCGCACCTTGTACCTGACCGTCGTGGATGGACTGCAATACTCCTTCCAGATGACGGCCGTCCACCAGTGCACCGACATTGGTTTCAGGACTGAGTGGATGCCCTGGTTTCCAACCCTTCATGGCCTCTACAACCATCGGCACAAAACGCTCCTTGATTGACGCCTGCACCAACAAACGTGAACCAGCGGTGCAAACCTCGCCCTGATTGAAAACAACGGCTGCTGCTGCCGCTTCGGCCGCCACCTGCAGATCGGGGGCATCGGCAAATACAATATTGGGGCTCTTGCCGCCTGCCTCGAGCCAAACTCGCTTCATATTCGACTCACCCGCATAAACCAGTAATTGCTTGGCCACTTGGGTAGACCCGGTAAATGCCAAGGTATCAACGTCACTGTGCAAGGCCAACGCCTTGCCCACGGTGATGCCATAGCCTGGCAAGACATTGAGGACACCCGCTGGTAGGCCGGCTTCCAGAGCTAGCTGTGCAATGCGGATAGCGGTCAGCGGAGAACGTTCCGAGGGCTTCAGGATTACCGAGTTGCCAGTAGCCAGCGCCGGCCCCAGCTTCCAGGACGCCATCATCAGCGGGAAATTCCACGGCACGATAGCAGCAACCACCCCAACCGGCTCACGAGTAACCAGCCCGAGCTGATCGACCGAGGTCGCTGCCACCTCATCATAGATCTTGTCGATTGCCTCACCGCACCAGCGGATACTGTCAACGGTGCCTGGGAGGTCGACAGACAGCGAATCAGAAATCGGCTTGCCCATGTCCAACGTTTCCAGCAGGGCCAGCTCTTCGGCATGAGCCTCCAACAATTCGGAAAAACGCACCATCACTGCCTTGCGCATGGCAGGTGCCTGGCGCGACCAGACGCCGGACTCAAACGCCGACCGGGCGCTGGCGACCGCCAAATCAGCATCCGCCGTATCGCAACTCGCGACCAGGGCAAGCACACGCCCGTCGATAGGGCTTATGCATTCGAAGGTTGCACCGGAGCTGGCCGACACATATTTGCCATTGATAAAGGCTCGCCCTTCGATGTTCAGCGTCATGGCTTGGGCTTCCCACTCTGATCGGGTCAACTGACTCATGGTTAAAAACGCTCCTGGTTCGGATGGACGCGATCTCGAATCGCCTTAAACATATGGAACCATATCTTTAAATTTATGAGAACCCCAAAAAAGCAATGAAAAGGTGATTTTTTTGACTTTTTATGCATTTAAATTCTAGAATCACCCGAAAAATGCCCACAAAAACAATATTAAATATGAAATAGAATTTTAAAGAGCCACATCCGGGTGCTTGACGCTACCCCGGCCATTGCCACAGGCGTAAACGGCGCCGCCCATGAAAGAATCGACGATGAGCCCTACTTCAAGCCTCATACGCCTTAACCAGGAAGGTAAAACCGAGTCTGTTACCCGTCGCCTGGTAGAAATGATCGATCTGGGTTTGTTTTCAGAAGGCGAACAGCTCCCCAATGAGAGTGTCCTGGCCACACAACTTGGGGTTGCGACGGTCACACTCCGGGACGCGCTGGCGATCTTGCGAGCACGTGGGGTTATCGAAACCCGGCGCGGACGCAGTGGCGGGAGCTTCATCTGCGCAGCGCCGCAAGCCTCGGATCAGTCTCTGTTCGATCAACTTTCTGAAATCAGCACGCTTGAGCTACGCGACCTCGCAGACGAACACGCTGCCATTTCAGGCGCAGCCGCCCGACTGGCAGCTCAGCGCGCCGGGCCTGAGCAACATGCAAGACTGAGCAGCTTTGTCGACGCCCTGGCCAACGCTCAAGAGCGGCGAGAACGCCGACGAGCCGACGCCAGATTCCATATCGAAATAGCCGTGGCAGCGCAGTCTGTGCGCCTGACACACAGCGAAGCGCGCTTGCAGGCGGAACTTGGGGAACTGTTATGGCTGCCGTTTTCCGGTCAACCGGATCCACAGACCATCGAACGGGAACACAGAGCTATCCTGGAAGCCATCGTAGCGAACGACGCCAATCTGGCCGGCGCCCTGGCAGAAGCGCATGTAACACGAGGTGTTCGCCGCCTGAGCACCCTACGACTACAACAGATGGCAGAAGGCGACTTGTGAATGGAACGAAACTTGCTGAATTATTTACTCGCAGTGCAGGTCGCCGTCGCGTACCTCGTCGACTGCAGGCATCGCAGTATCTTCTCTGAGTCATGAGGTAGAGCCATGACCAACGAAATGTCGACAAACGAGTTGTCCCAATGTGCGACGCTGATCAACGCTTCCATTAGTAACGTATTCAAGGGGCTCAACGATATAAGCGCCCAGGTATTGAGAATTTGGGAACATCTGTGTTGCACAACGGAGCGCCCCCGCCAAGGCGACCTCAAGCCATTGCTGCCGATAATCCGGCAGATCCTGAACTCGGAAAGCCTCAAGTTTCATGGCGCCGGAGTGGTCTTCGCTCCTGGTGAACTGGAAGATCGCGAAATGCATCTGGAGTGGTGGTGCCGAAACCAAAAAGCGGAGATTCAGCCTTTGACACTGAACTTCAATAGCCGTAGTGAGCGCTTCTACGATTATCTGCACATGCCCTGGTACACCCGCCCCCAGCAAACCCGACAGCCATCTATAGACGGCCCGTTTGTGGATTTGTACGGCACAGAGCAATACATCGTCGCCTTCTCGGTCCCTATTTTTTTTGCAGATCGCTTCATTGGTGTAGCTGCTGCCGATATTTCTTTGCACTCGTTGGAACCCTTACTCGTGCGCAGCCTTATGCGGGTTAGTAACGAGGCGTTGTTACTTAATGCCGAAGGTAGAGTGTTGGCGGCTAACACACCGAGCTGGCTAGCTGGTGATTTGATCCGAGGCACCCTGAGCCTGGACCAGGAACAGAGTCGCGTCCTGAGCCTTATCGACACATCGTCATATTGGAGCGTCGTGGAGCGACCTGTTCCAAGATTTTGATCAAGGGACCTATCTCGGAAAGCTCGGTGATTTCTCAAGGAACCTCCGCGACCTAGGGAAATCAGTCTGAGTAAAGCCAGGGAAACCGTGTTTTCTGCCTCTGTTCGAAAGCGCTGATTTTGTCGCGCTGCTGAAGGGTATTGCCGATGGTATCCAGCCCAGCCATAAGTCGTTGCTTATCTGGCAGAGGAACATCAAACGCCAGTCTATTTCCGCCCGGCATTTCCACGTACTGCTCGCCTAGCCTGACCGACAATCGATACCCCGGATTGGCATTGACTGCGACGATGAGATCCTCAATTTGACGCATACTCAGTTGTATCGTCAACAGACCGTTGTTGACGCAATTGGAACGGAAGATATCAGCGAAACTTTCGCCAATCACGACGCTGAATCCGTACTCTAGCAATCCCCAGACAGCATGTTCGCGCGAGGAACCGCAGCCGAAATTGCGTCGAGTCAGAAGCACCGAGGCGCCGAGATATTGCCGCTGGTTGAGTTCAAAAGAAGTGTTAACCGGTCGAAGAGTGCAATCCATGCCGAGCACTCCGCTATCGGTGTAGCGCCACTCATCAAAGACGTGAGGACCATAGCCTGAGCGACTGACGGATTTCATGAACTGCTTAGGCAAGATTGCGTCGGTGTCGACATCGTTTCGGTTGAGCACGGCGACCAGTCCATCATGGCGATCTATTGCTTTCATACCGTCCACTCCCTAACGTCGGTCAAACAGCCCGCCAGCGCTGCGGCGGCAGCCATCGCCGGACTAAGCAGATGACTGCGCCCTCCTGCCCCCTGACGGCCTTCGAAGTTTCGGTTCGACGTTGAAGCACAGCGTTCACCCGGAGAAAGTCGATCATCATTCATGCCCAGGCACATCGAGCAACCCGGGCTGCGCCATTCAAAGCCAGCCGCGATAAAAATACGATCAAGACCTTCATCTTCAGCCTGGCGTTTCACTGCACCGGAGCCAGGCACCACCAGGGCTGTCAGTAAGGTACTGGCAATACGGCGTCCTGCAACTATAGATGCGGCGATACGCAAATCTTCAATCCGCGCGTTTGTGCAGGAGCCTATAAAAACCTTGTCGATAACAAGACCTCGCAGGGCTTGGCCAGCACGTAAGTTCATATAGCTCAACGCACGTTCGAGGCTACGCCGCCTTATTGGATTGGTCTCTCGCGCCGGATCAGGGACGCTCCCATTCACCCCCACAGACATTTCAGGAGTGGTGCCCCATGTCACCATGGGCTGCAAGCGCTGAACATCTATTCGCAATTGACGATCAAAAGTGGCACCTGGATCAGATACCAGCGTGGACCAGTAAGCAACGGCCTGATCCCAATACTGTTCTTTAGGCGCCATTGGGCGACCTTTCAAATAGTTGAGGGTGACCGCGTCGACTGCGATCAGACCTGCACGAGCGCCGGCTTCAATGGCCATGTTGCACAACGTCATGCGTCCCTCCATCGACAGCGAACGGACGCTACTCCCACAGAACTCGATAACATGGCCGCTTGCTCCAGCAGTACCCAGCTCCGCGATGACTGCCAAAGCCATATCCTTGGCGTACACACCCGCTGGCAGCTCACCTTCCAGCACCACGAGTAAGGTTTTCGATCGCCGTGTCGATAGCGTTTGCGTGGCCAGTACGTGCTCGACCTCCGAGGTGCCGATACCGAAGGCCAAGGCTGCAAATGCGCCGTGAGTAGATGTGTGTGAGTCGCCACAGACGATGGTCATTCCCGGCTGCGTCGCGCCCAACTCTGGCCCCACTACATGGACAATACCTTGCCCTGGAGCACGATAAGGAAACCATGCCAACGCTCCATGCTGATCGATGTTGCGCTCCAGCGTCTGCACCTGAATCCGCGCCAGCTCATCGCTGATGGGGTTGTCCGTGCCGTCAGTTGGCACACTATGATCGGCAGTTGCGATAACGCTGGCTGAACGCCAAGTGCGACGGCCGGCCATTCGCAAACCTTCGAAAGCTTGTGGGCTGGTTACCTCGTTGATCAGATGACGGTCGATATAGAGCAGTTGGTCCTGATCAATATCTCCGGTGGGATCAACAAGATGTCCGCTCCAGAGTTTATCGTAAAGTGTTCGTGCCGTTGTCATGAAACACCGCCACCATTGCGCTTAGCGACACTCATTTTCTCGCGCAATGCGGCATCGTACTCACCCAACTGCGGCGGCGGCGTCACCGACAACGGCCGCTCATGGTCAAAGCTCAAAGGAGAACGTACAGTACGCCACAGGCTGCCATCCGGCTGAACAGCGCTGATTTCCAACTGCAGGTGCTGTGCCTGGGGATCCTGAAGCGCTTCGCTGGTGTCATACATCGGCGCGTGCGGCACATCCTCTTGCTCAAGGCGAGCGCACCACTGCGCTCGATCATGGCGGGCGAAGTTTTGCCCCAACAGCTCAATCAGTTGATCCTGGTTTTCGATCCGTACCGCCCGGGTCGAGAAGCGTTCATCTTGAAACAGATTCGGCATTTCGATGGCATTGGCCAATCCCTGCCAAAACTTCTCCGGCGATGACATGTGCAGCGCAATCCACTTTCCGTCTCGACACTTAAGCACATAAGACTGCGATACGCTGGGTCGGCTGTAGGGAGTCATCACCTCACCCTCGGCGAAGAAATGGGTGAAGGCATCGAGATTGAAATGGCACATCGATTCCAACATCGAGACCTCGACCAGCCGCCCTCTGCCAGTCTTGTTACGTTCGTACAAAGCGCCGAGAACGCCGTACGCGGCGTAGAAGCCGGTGATCGAGTCAGCCAGGGCAGGTCCTACCACACGAGGATTAGCGGGGTTGATCAGTAGATTAAGAAAACCACTTGCGGCCTGTGCCACCGTGTCGTAGGCAGGCCTTCCCGCTGCCGGACCGTCCTGGCCGAACCCGCTGATCGCGCAATAAATCAGACGCGGGTTCAAATCCATCAAGCGTTCGTATCCTGCGCCCAGTCTATCCGCCGCACCGGGTCGGAAATTCTGGATGTACACATCGGCATCACGAATGAGTTGATCGAAGAGCTCGCGCTCTTCGGCAACCTTGGTGTTGAGAGTGACGCTGCGCTTGTTGCGGTTATAAGTTTGGAAGTGCGGACTGTACAACCCGCCCTTAAAGGCTCTAAACGGATCTCCCGTTCCAGGCTGTTCAACTTTAATAACTTCCGCCCCCAGATCGGCCAGCAGCATGCCGGCGTTGGGGCCGGTGATGAATGTACCTTGCTCGATAACACGGACGCCTTCTAGGACTTTAGCCATAGATTACTCCTGGAAAATTGAAGGGATCAGTGATCGGCTTGGAAACCGGGAGGGACTTCACCGTCATACTCCGTCGCTCGGCCAGCCTGGTACGAAAGCGCAAAGCCGATCGGGCGATTCATCTCCTCAAAGAGGTGGGCGATCAATCCGGCGCTTCTCGCAAGGATAGGCACACCGCGCAGTGCCCTCAGTGGATAGTCGACCCCTAGCAATACGGCCGGGATGGCTGCTGACACGTTGAGTCGAAGATCCTTGCCTGTAACCTCAAGAATCGCCCGCTCAACCGCCTCGGCAATGCGGATGTATTCCTGACCGGCCCCGACTTGCTCCGATACGGTAAACAAAGCATCGACCCGCGGGTCGCGCGCTTTGTGCAGAGGGTGACCATAACCAGGAATAGAGCGGCGCTCTTCACGATATGCACGTACTACAGCCAGGGCCGCGTCATCGAGCGTCACGCCGGCCGCCATCTGGCGCTGGCGAACAGATTCGAACAACACGCCAGCTTGTTCGGCAGCACCAAGAATCACCGAACCACACCCCAACAGTCCGGCGGCGACCGCTCCTTGCAACGCTTCGGGAGAAGCAGCAAAGGTCATTCTCGCCGTTTGAACACTCGGCACAAGGCCATGCTCTGCGATAGCTACCAACGTCGCATCCAACACCGCCAGCGCTGCAGGGCCTGGCTTTTTACCGGTGAGCAGTAGATAGAAGTATTCCGTGAAACCCATTTTGCCGATTGCGTCATCACACAGATCGAGCCCCCGAATCACGATAGTGTCTTGATTGGCTGTGCAGATCGCAGTGCGAGGTATCGTTTCTTTGCCAATTTTCATTTTTATAGCCTGCTGTGAAAGGCGTCATTAGTCATGCACAACCCCTGTGTAATACCGACAAGCGCCAGAGCCTTGGTGAAGCAGAGAGTAGAAGCAGCCAATCACATTTAGAAGTGATAAATTTCCATAAAAATGATCGACCCCATCACTGGTAACCATTATGGAACTAAGGCATCTGCGCTATTTTGCCGCGCTGGCAGAGACGTTGAACTTCACACGAGCTGCAATGAAGTGCCACGTCACCCAATCAACGCTGTCGCACCAGATCAAGCAGTTGGAGGAGGAGCTGGGCGCTCCGCTGTTCGATCGCGTGGGCAAACGAGTGGTCATCACCGAGGCGGGCGACACCTTACTTGGACGGATCTTGCCGGCGCTGGAGCAGATAGACAGCGCCGTCAGCGAAATCCACGACACGCCGGACGAACTCACCGGACAGATACGGATTGGCGCCACCCATAGCTTCAATACCCGGTTGGTGCCCAAATGCGTCGCCAGTTTCCTGGACAGATACCCAAGCCTGAAGATCACCGTGGAGGAGTTATCTCAGGAGCGTATCGTCGAACGCCTGCAGTCGGGCGACCTGGACCTTGGTATTGCATACCGGCCGTTCGAAGAACATAACCTCTGGTTTGAACCGCTTTATAACGAAGAGCTGGTACTGGTGGTCGCAGATTGGCATCCACTGGCGTTGCGTAAGCGTGTTCGCATGGTCGAGTTACACAACCTGCGCATGACGCTTCTACCGTCTATCTACAGCACACGACTGCTGCTTGATGAGTGTTTTCGGTCGGCAGGTGCCCGGCCGCAGGTAGTTGTGGAACTGAATACCATAGGCCCCATGATCGAGCTGATTCGTCAAACCGAACTGGCGGGCATAGTCGCGGCAACCGCCGTTGCTGATCGCACCGGGCTCAGCGTGGTTCCCCTGGAAGATCCGACCCCAATGCGTACACCCGGGCTGCTCTGGTTACGTGGTGGAACGAAGAACCTGGGCAGCCAGGAGTTTTCCAAAGTCGTACGTAGACAGTTGAATCAGGATGATACGAGCGACGACTGAAGCGTCGGCACCGAGATCGGCCTGGCGCCTTGCCCCTACAGTGCATCGCCGGCCAATCAATCTACCCCATCGATTGATATTAGAGAAAATCATCATTTTCATGTGAGTTAATTGCCCCCTAACATTCTTTCCATGAACCAAAACCAATAAAAACGGGGCCCGCACATGCAACCTTCAACACCCCTCACCAATCAGCTGCCGCCAGGCATTGCCGCGCCAGTACTGCTGATGCTCCCAGGCATGGTATGCGGCCCAGCCTCCTGGCAACAGCAAGCAGAGGCCCTAGCAGGGAATGTTCAGATCGTTATCGCCGATTACGATTCTGCGGACAACATCACCGTCATGGCCCGTCAGTTACTGGCATTCTTCGATGCCCCCTTGCTGTTGGCCGGGCACTCAATGGGAGCAAGGGTTGCGCTGGAGATCTACCGCCTGGCGCCCCATCGTGTTCTAGGCCTGTGTTTGATCGCGACGGAAAGTCGTGCACGTCCAGAAGGTGAGCGAGGACAAGCTGAAGACAGTACACGGATGGGCTTGCTGAAGCTGGCCGTCGACCAGGGTATGCAAGCCATGGCCAATGCCTGGATACCTGCTCTGCTGGGCCCCAGGTCACAGAATGATAGGCGTGTACAAGACGCGTTGAGGGCGATGATCAGTGCCCACTCAGTCGAAACGCTAGCCCATCACATCGAAGCGGGCAGAACCCGCCCGGATGCCCATGCTCTCCTTTCCTCCATCACCTGTCCGACCCTGCTGATTGCCGGAGAACAGGACGTCTTGCGGCCGCCCGCCTTACTTGAAGAGATGCACCTCGCTATTACCCACTCACGTTTCCTGGTGATCGAGGGTTGCGGCCACATGCCGACGATGGAAGCGCCGGAGAGTATCAACCTCGCCATGCAGACATGGCTCACCCAATCCTTATCCCGTTAGGCAGCACTCTCAACTACAGGAGGCACTGAGATGACGACAACAACAATCAAGTCCACTCATTTGCATGTGGACGCACGGCGCGCCGCTAACCGAGTGGGCAAATTGCACCATCATGCCTTTCTGGCGAAAGACATGGAGGCCACACGTCACTTTTATGAAGACATTCTGGGAATGCCGCTGGTGGGGACCTGGGTCGAGCGTGTCAACCCAGTGACTGGCCAGCCAGACAATTACATTCACACCTTCTTCGAGCTGTCCGATGGCAGTTGCCTGGCTTTTTTTCAGTTCAAGTCTCAAGACGCTTCGCTGGAACAATCCATCAACCGCTTCGCAGACATCAACCCCTTCGCTCACCACCTGGCATTAACCGTAGCTGGGCGCGACGAAATCCAGTACTTCAAGGCCCGCTTGAGCGACGCCGGTGTACAGGCTTTCGAGACCGACCACGGCTACTGCTATTCGATCTACTTCCACGATCCAAACGGCATGCAAGTAGAGCTCACCACCCTCGTGCCACAGAGCCAGCAGATGATGGATGAGGCTGCCGTCAGCGCTCACGAAATGTTGAAGAAATGGCTCACGGAGGATGAAGTCGCGGGCAATAACGCACACCGTGGCGCAGGCTGGGTTGCCAGCGAGACGGGGTTCTGACAGCAACAATTATCATCAATGAACATAAGACAACTAACAATAATAATGGGTGATCCAGATGAAACACAGCGCTCAAGTAATCATTGTCGGTGCCGGCCCCGTGGGTCTTCTGACTGCTCTCGCACTCGCTCAGGAGAACGTTTCGGTAATCGTCCTTGAGGCAGATGCCAAGGTGTCGGACGCACCACGTGCCTCCGTCTATTTTCCATCGACGATCACCGCTCTTGATAAGTTGGGCATGCTTCAAGACGTGACTGCTGCGTCCGAGCGCGGAATATCCTTCGCTACGCGAATTCCGGAGTTCGGGTTTATTTCAGAGATTCAGCATTCGGTGATGAAGGGCATTACCTATGAGTATCAGCTTCATTGCGGTCAGGATGAACTGGCATTGATCGCCATTCGCCACGCGGAAAAAGTCGGTGTTGATATTCGTTTTAACCATAGGGTGCTGGCCCTGTCGCAAGATAGTCACGGCGTCGCATTAACCGTCATGACACCGGAGGGAGAGCAGGTTCTCAAAGCCGACTATGTGATCGGCTGCGACGGCGCACGCAGCACAATTCGGAAGCTGCTGGACCTGAGCTTTGACGGCCATACATGGCCCACTCGTTTCGTTGCGACCAACGTCTACTGTAATTTCACCAAGCATGGTTATTGTCCCGCAAACATCATGCTCGACCCAATCGACGGTGGCGTTGTCATGTCCCTGGGCAAACCCGACTTCTGGCGGGTTACCTATGCCGAAGACGGCACGCTGGCGCCCGAAACCCATCGCGAGCGGATTATGCAGCGCTATGCCCGAATCATGCCCAAGGACGAACCGTTCGAATTGGTGGCCTCGAACCCCTACACCATTCACCAACGCGCAGCCTCGTCATTTCGCGTCGGCAGAACGCTGCTGGCAGGTGATGCGGCTCACGCCACCAATCCGCTGGGTGGTCTAGGGCTTACCGGTGGACTCTGGGACGGCATGATTCTCGCTGATCTGCTGGCTGCGGTTCTGCGCAACGAATCCAAGGATGACGTCCTTGATCAATGGGCGATTGAGCGCAAGCGGGTATTTTGGGAGGTCGCCTCGGCTGGCGCGTCGGAGAACAAACGCATGGTCGAAGAGAAGGATCCGATCCAACGTCGCCTGGACATGGAACGGCTTCAGGCCACGGCTGACAACCCCGAGGCAGGACGCCAGATGATGCTGTACCCATTCAAACTGATTGGCGATGTCATCCGCCCTGGTTCACGCTGGGAGGGCACCGACCCTACTCCAAACGCCGGCATCGATCTCAGCCAGCGCCAATCGCAATTCCGCTGATCAATACCGACACACTGAACTGTCTGCATGCAACTCCACGTCGCGTAAGAGCGCGCCGTGTGCTCGCTTGAGCCTGCATTCAATGCGCGTGCATGCGGACTCTTTAACCAGTGAGATAATTAAAATGACTCGACTGAAAGATTCACGCGTCAGCACGCGCGACTTTGAACGCCTTGAAATTACTGTTCAGGGTGTTGAGCAAGTTCTGTATACGGCTGGCACTGGGCGCCCTCTGTTCTATTTTCATGGCGCCAGTACCTTTCACGGTTTTGATTTTGCCCGCGACTGGATAAATGATTTCAAAGTTTATGTTCCGTATCACCCGGGGTTCGCCGAATCCGCTGATGCCCCTCACCTGACATCCACCCTGGATTATGTTGCTCACTACAAGGGATTATTGGATGCACTGGGCCTGGCTAAAATCCACTTGGTCGGCTGCTCCTTGGGCGGCCGCCTGGCGGCTGAATTTGCTCTTACTCACCCAGAGCATATTGAAAGCCTGGCCTTGCTGTGCCCTGCCGGGCTCGATTGCCCAGAAGCACCGATGACCAATCTCGGCGCTATTTCACCTCAGGAGTTACCCAGTTACTTGGTTGAAGACACGAGCACGCTCGCGCCCTTTCTCCCAACGACGGACGACCCTGAATTCACCGCCCTCCGTGCCCGCGAATCAGCGACTGTGGGGGGACTCACGCGCCATGGGTTTCGCAGCCTGCTCATCAACTCGACGCAGGATCCTCTACCGGCTGCGACGTTGCTGGTCTGGGGTAAAAAAGACCGTGTGATCCCCGTCGACCAAGCCTACGCCTGGCTACACAAGTTCCCCGGTATTGAGCTTGAGCTACTGGAAGCCGTCGGCCACCTGCTCCTCGATGAGTCCAAGACCAGCCGCCAACTTATAGCGTCCTTCTGTAGCCGCAGCAACTGACTTAACCACTGAATCTGCGCCAAACGGTGATCTATGAAAATGCTTAAAAAAACAAAATATATTGCATTGTTCACGTTAATCTCCACTCAGGTTTATGCGGTAGAAAACGGAGTCGTCGCCTTTCCTGTCGGCGTTCACTCGGTATTAAATGGGCTCACGACTCAACCGGGTGAGAACAGGGTTTACAACTACACCGCCTTTGCTTCGGCCAACCGAATAAACGACAGTGACGGTAATAAGCTGCCGGTCAAATTCAAAGCACAAATTGCCATCGAAGCCCTGCGTCTTGACCATGGCTGGGAAACACGCCTGGCCGACTTCACTTTGTCGTCTGGTATTGTCGCGACCATGTTGAATACTTCGATCACTGTGGGTAATCAGGAATCAAACAAGTTCGGGATGGGCAACTTCACTATCAAGCCGATCATATTCGGCCTCGTCAATGAGAGCGGGACGCTGCATCAAGTCTTCTCTCCTCTGGACCTGGTGATTCCTACAGGCTCCTATGACAAGGATAGACTTGCCAATCCCGGATTCCATTACTACTCCTGGCAACCTTCCTACGGGTATACATGGTTCCCCTCTACCAACATCGAGGTCAGTGGGACGGTATCCGCCGCTATCAACAGCAAAAATAAAGAAACAGACTATAAATCCGGCGCAACCGTCCACCTCGAACAAATGATTGGCTACTCCATCTCACCAACCATCCAGTTGGGGCTCCAGGGGTATTATTATGATCAATTATCTGATGACAAACTGGACGGACAGGTGTTCCTCGACGGTAATCGCAGTCGAGCCGCGGCTATCGGCCCACAAATTCGATACTCACCCAAACCTGGCGTGGCCATGGCGTTGAAGTACCAGCGAGATGTCATCGCAGAGAATCAAAGTCAAGGCGGAAAACTCTGGTTTCAGTTCTCCTTTCCTTTCTAATTCAGACCGGACGGAATGAATTGACCTTCACTGCCAAGGCCAGCGGAGCCGGCAACTGACCCTTACGACCAGACCAACAAAAGCGGCTCCGTCAGGGCTAACAACTATTAGCAACTAGTTGCCGCTCATTAGGATCAAGCATCTGCGGTATGGTTGTCGTTCACTCTTGCGAATCGCACCCATACAGGTAGCGATGATTATTAGCTTGATCCAGTCAACATGTATGACGCGCAAAAAAAAGCCACTCATCTGAGTGGCTTTTTTTCTGAATCCTGGAGCGGGAAACGAGACTCGAACTCGCGACCCCGACCTTGGCAAGGTCGTGCTCTACCAACTGAGCTATTCCCGCGTCTTGGTGTGGCGCATTCTATAGATTCAGATTACGCCGTCAACCCTTTGATTCAAAAAAGTTTTATTTCTGTCCCACATCGGTCCGCAGATGCGGCCAAGCGGCGCGTAGGTACTGGACCATCGACCACAGCGTCAGGCCGGCGGAAATCAGCAGCAGTGCATAACCCAGCAACACCCAGAAGCTGAAGTCCGAGGGGTTGGCCAGCAGGATGACCAGAGCGAGCATTTGCGCGGCGGTTTTCCATTTGCCCAGGTTCGACACGGCCACCTGGGCGCGGGCGCCCAGTTCGGCCATCCATTCGCGGAGTGCCGAGACGACGATTTCGCGGCCAATGATCACCGCCGCCGGCAAGGTCAGCCAGAGGTTGCCGTGTTCCTGCACCAGCAGCACCAGGGCCACTGCGACCATCAGCTTGTCGGCCACCGGATCGAGGAACGCACCAAACGGTGTGCTCTGTTCCAGGCGGCGGGCCAGGTAGCCGTCCAGCCAGTCCGTCGCGGCGGCGAAGGCAAAGACCGAAGCAGAGGCCACGTAGCTCCAGTGGTACGGCAAATAGAACAGCAGTATGAAGATCGGAATGAGCAGGACGCGTAGAACGGTAAGCAGATTTGGGATATTCATCGGCACAACTGGCTGCGAGGTTGACGGGCATTCTACTCGCTATGCAGGTTTGCATAAATCGACTCTGCGAGCTTTTTACTGATACCGGGGGCTTTGGCGATCTCTTCGATGCTGGCACGAGACAGCTCCTGCAATCCACCAAAATGTTTCAACAGGTCCCGTCGCCGTGTCGGGCCAACTCCCGCCACGCCTTCCAGGGTGGAGGTGCGGCGAGTCTTGCCACGGCGGGCGCGGTGGCCGGTGATGGCGAACCGGTGGGCTTCGTCGCGGATCTGCTGGATCAGGTGCAACGCCGGAGAATCCCCTTTCAGGGTGAATTCATGGGCCGCGTCGTTCAGGTACAGGGTCTCGAAACCGGCCTTGCGCGTGGCACCCTTGGCCACGCCGAGCAGGATCAGGTCGGGAACCATCAGTTCGTTGAGCACATCGCGGGCCATGGACAGTTGGCCCTTGCCGCCGTCCACCAACAGGATGTCCGGGAGCTTGCCCTCCCCGTCCTTCAGCTTGCCGAAGCGTCGCATCAGGGCCTGGTGCATCGCCGCATAGTCATCGCCGGCGGTCACGCCTTCGATGTTATAGCGGCGGTAATCGGACTTGATCGGGCCTTCCGGGCCGAACACCACGCAGGAGGCCACGGTGGCCTCGCCGCTGGAGTGGCTGATGTCGTAGCACTCCAGCCGCTGCGGTGGTTCGTCCAGATTGAGGACGTCGGCCAAGGCATCGAACCGCGCCGCGACGTGCTGACGGTTGGCCAGGCGCGCACCCAGGGCCTGTTCGGCGTTGGTCACGGCCAGTTGCTGCCAGCGCGCGCGGGTGCCGCGCACTCGATGGCTGATGGTCAGCTCGCGACCGCGAAGCGTATGAATGGCTTCGATCAGGGTCGGGAAGTCCTCATGAACCACGTTGACGATCAATTCGCTCGGCAGGTCGCGTTCCGGGCTGCTGACGTAGTACTGGCCGAGAAACGCCGACATGACCTCGGCCACGTCTTCCTCGATACCCACCTGGGGGAAGAAGTTCTTGCTACCGAGCACACGGCCGCCACGCACGCTGATCAGGTGCACGCAGGCGCCGCCCGGGTTGATGAACGACGCGATCACGTCGACATCGCCGCTGCCACCTTCCATGCTCTGCTGGTCCTGCACACGGCGCAGCAGGCCGATCTGGTCCCGCAGTTCGGCGGCTTTTTCAAATTCGAGATTGATCGCCGCCTCTTCCATCGCGGCCGATAATTCATCGGTCAGTGCATTGCTGCGACCTTCCAGGAACATCACCGAGTGGCGCACGTCCTCGGCGTAGACCTCGGGCTCGACAAACCCCACGCAAGGCGCCTTGCAGCGTTTGATCTGGTATTGCAAGCAAGGCCGGGTGCGGTTCTTGTAATAGCTGTCTTCACACTGGCGCACGAAGAAGGTCTTCTGCAGCAGGCTCAGGCTTTCACGAATCGCACCGGCGCTAGGGTATGGACCGAAATAGCGGCCCTTGGCCTTTTTCGCGCCACGGTGGATGCTCAGGCGCGGGAACGCCCCATCGGACAGGAACACGTAGGGGTAGGATTTGTCGTCGCGCAACAGGATGTTGTAAGGCGGCCGCCATTCCTTGATCAGCGTCTGCTCGAGCAGCAGTGCTTCGGTTTCATTGGCGGTGATGGTGGTTTCGATCTGCGCGATGCGCCCCACCAGTGCGGCGGTCTTGGGGGCCAGGCCGGTCTTGCGGAAGTAACTGGCCAGGCGCTTCTTGAGATTCTTGGCCTTGCCCACGTACAGCAGGCGCGCATCGCTGTCGAACATGCGGTACACGCCGGGGCGGCCACTGCATGTGGACAGGAAAGCACTGGGATCAAACAGTTCGGTCATTATCAGGCGCTGGCATCGACCATGCCGTGGCGCACCGCCAGCAACGTCAACTCGACATCACTGCTGATCGAAAGCTTCTCGAAGATACGGTAACGGTAGGTGTTGACGGTTTTCGGCGACAGGCACAGCTTATCGGAGATGATCTGTACTTTTTGGCAGCCGACAATCATCAGCGCGATCTGGATTTCCCGCTCGGACAAGGCGTCGAAAGGCGATTCGTTGGTCGGCTGGAATGACTTGATTGCCAACTGCTGGGCAATCTGCGGGCTGATGTAACGCTGCCCGGCGAACACCAGGCGGATGGCCTGGACCATCTCGTTCAAACCGGCGCCCTTGGTGAGGTAACCCGCCGCCCCCGCTTGCAACAACCGGGTCGGGAACGGATCCTCTTCACAGACGGTTACCGCGACCACCTTGATATCCGGGTGACTGCGCAGCAGTTTGCGCGTGGCCTCAAGACCGCCGATGCCGGGCATCTTCACGTCCATGAGGACCACATCGGGTTTCAATTCACGCGCCTTGATCAGGGACTCTTCCCCGGATTCAGCCTGGCCAACCACCTGCAGACCGTCGATGTCAGCCAGCATTCGTGTAATGCCCGTACGAACGAGATCGTGGTCATCGACCACTAACACCCTAATCAAGCAGACACCTCACCATTCGGTCTTATATGGACTGCCCCACACCTTAGCAAAAAGCTTCGGGCAGACCTAGCGCCAAGGGGCATTAAAAAGTTACAGCAAATCTTCATGGGACAAGCTAGCCGAGGCCTCAAGCACCGGCGTCTCGCTGCATTCTCAGGAAACACTCATCCTCGCCCGCGACGTATAGCCCCATGCGTTCGTAGAGCTTCCTGGCCGGGTTGTCCTTGAACACCGTCAGACGCAACGCCGGCCGTCGCTCCAGCGCGACCATGTCCCAGACCTGTCCGATCGCCCAGGTACCGGCGCCCTGCCCCCGGAATGCCTGGTCGATCTGCAATTCCCGGATATACAGCGCCCGGGCATCCCGGCTGAGGCTGACAAAACCCAGGTCCTGGCCTTCACGGCTAATGATCCAGTTCTGACGAATGATCCACGCCAGGTCGAACGCCTCGTCCTGCCAGAGCAAATCATGGCGCAGGTAATACGGCAGCATGTTGGTGCAGGTCAGTTGCCGGGCGAACCCGATGTCCGTAGCCGTGGCCGCACGCCACTGGAAACCCATGAGCACCTCGTCAAGGTTCAAAACCTGAGTTTGTCATAATGCCAGCCAGACTCAACGCCATGAACAATTGCATCCCGGTGATAGAAACTTCTTATTGAACGGTCGCCCCAGGCTCGAGTAAGCTCAGGACCATTCATCGGAGACAGACCATGTTCAACGCCCTCTCACAACTTCAACCCGTCAGCGCCCCGCGCTCGGTTGCGGCTGTCCGGGTGAACGGCGTTGCTGCTCCGGTCAACTTTTATTTTGGGTATTGGTTTAGCCACTGGCGCGCCTGATACCCAACCGGCGCCCACTTTAAACGGGTCGCCTTCCAGAGTTCATAAACCCCCGGTCGGCCTCCCGACCGGGGGTTTTGTTTTTTCAGCCCCTGCCTTTTTGCAACACCGACAACTTGAGGATCGAGCCATGAACTACGCCACTTATTACCGTTACGACTTTTGCGCCTGGCGATTTACCAGCCTCCGCTCGGGACAGCCTGCCGCCTCCGATCGGTCACCTATCGGTGGCAAACCAACACTCCAGGCCAGTACGGCCAACTGTCGAACACCCCACTAGGGCCGGCGCGGGAACGAACCCGCTGCTCGCCCAGGAAGCCAGATCATGAACTCGTCCGTCTCCGCTTTGCCGCTGTCCACGCTCAACCCTGCCAATGAAGCCCTGACCCTGCGACTGCCCAGCTCGTTGCAGCTCAAGCACCAATTGCCGCTCAACCACGCGTTGAGCCAACAAGTCGACGCCCATCGCCAGGCCATCCGCGCAATCCTCGATGGCGAGGATGCTCGCTTGCTGGTCATCGTCGGCCCCTGCTCGATCCACGATCCGAAATCCGCCCTCGAATACGCCGCCAACCTGGCTCGCCTGGCCCACGAGGTGAGCGACAGCATGCTGCTGGTGATGCGCGCCTACGTGGAAAAGCCCCGCACGACCGTGGGCTGGAAAGGCCTGGCGTACGACCCCGACCTGGATGGCAGCGATGACATGGCCGCCGGCCTGACGCTGTCCCGGGAACTGATGCGTGAAATGCTGCAGCTCGGCCTGCCCGTTGCCACCGAACTGTTGCAGCCCATGGCCGCCAACTACTTCGACGACCTGCTCAGTTGGGTCGCCATCGGCGCCCGCACCACCGAATCGCAGATCCACCGGGAAATGGCCAGCGGCCTGGGCATGCCGGTCGGTTTCAAGAACGGCACCGACGGCGGGGTCGGCATCGCCTGCGACGCCATGCGCTCCGCCGCCCATCCCCACCGGCACTTCGGCGTCGACAGTCAGGGCCATCCGGCAATCATCCAGACCCAGGGCAACCCCGACACCCACCTGGTACTGCGTGGTGGGCATCGCGGTCCGAACTACGACCAGCAAAGCGTCGCGCAGATCCACAATGACCTGAGCCGCCTGAAAATCCCGGCCCGCATCATGGTGGATTGCAGCCATGCCAACAGCGGCAAGGATCCCACGCGCCAGCCACAGGTCTTCAATGACGTGTTGGCGCAGCGGCTGCAAGGTAACCACGCGCTGATCGGCATGATGATCGAGAGCCACCTGTTCGAAGGCTGCCAGGCGATCAGCCCGTCGATGCGCTACGGCGTGTCGGTGACCGACGGATGCCTCGGCTGGGAATCCACCGAGCAACTGTTGCTCCAGGCCCATCGCCAACTGATATCAGCCACCTGAGTTGCCGTGCGCGCCCTCCCTCGAGAGGGCGCGCACGTGAATCTCGACCCCGGCGAAATGCTGGCTCACATCATCCAGCCGCTCGATCTGGTACCGAACGCGCACCGATCTGCCCCGCTGACTCTGCCAATAGTCCGCCGGGACCAGGAAAGTAATCGGTTGACCGACATTGGCCTGGACAATCTCACGCTCACCGACATGGGCGTAGCTGCCGTCGCATTGCAACCAGACCAACTCGCCAATCTCGAACCCGGCATTGTCGATGATCACGGTCACCCCCTTCTCTTGCTCGTCGACGTCCAACTCCCCTTCCTTCAGCCCCAGGATCCTGGGCGCCCTAAGCGGCGGGCGCACCAGGGCGCCGATATGCAGCGACAAGGATTCGGCGCGGCGTACGGAATGCCCGCGCCTGACGACGTAAGCCAGATCCAGGTGATGCCCCAGGTGCGGAGCGATCTGCGCGTATTCCATCCAGAACGACACCTCGCGGCCGACGGCATGAGCCTCGATGTCCAGCACATCGCGCCAGAGCGCCTTGGAGTCCCTGCTGCCGATCAGGATCAGCCGGTCCCCGACAGCCATTCTCGAATAGGGCCGGATGCTCACGCAGGTGCCATCGGGCACACGCTTCGGATCGAGACTGCCGCCCACGGCATCGTTGGCAATGGCCGGCAGCAGCTGCGGGGGTACGTCGCCGATCACCAGTTGCAGGGGCTCCGAATGCATCGGGGCCGGAAGCCGTTTACCGGTAACCCGATAGGAGATCTCCAGGGAACCACTGTCGAGCTCGGCGATGTGGGGTTCGCGCACCACGAAAATGATGTCCCGGTCGACTTGTCGCTCGGTGATGGACCTGCGTATTTCATGTCGGTACGGCTCGCCGTCCGAATTGAGCCCGTGCCAGAACAGCAGCACTTCATCGCCGCACGTCATCATCGGGTAGGGTTTAAGGGTGATGGCAACCTTGCCCCAGGCGGGGTTGATCACCCCACCCTTTGCCGCCGCCAGAATGGGCGCCCGGAGTTTCGTCCGAGCGGTAAGCCGGGCGCGCCGGCCAAATGGGTCAGAGGTCATGTATAGATCCAGTCCTTGGATGAAGACGCCATCTCCAGATGAAGGCGCCTGATAGAACCATTAAAGCCTGATCATCCGGAACCCGCAGTCAGACGAGACGACAGCACGGGTGGTCCCTTGCGCTTGAGACTGTAGCTGCATGCGACAGGGGCTATCAGACGCATCCCGAAACCAAACCCATCATTCGGCCACTTTTCTGATTCTTCCCGCCTTCTTTAGTCCGTTTTCGGTCGGCCACAGCGGTTTCTTCCTACACCTCGGCGCAGGAGCCTGCTTTACAGTGGTGTCGCAAATTCAACATGAACCTCTTCGAAAAAGGTACGAACATGCAACGGAATGCAACCACTCAATTTCCTATTCTGTTGGTACATGGTTTGTTCGGGTTTGACAGGGTCGCAGGCTCCGAACTTTTCCAAGGCATCAAGCAGACACTGCGCACCGCCGGCGCCCGGGTATTCATTCCCTACCTGTCGGCAACCTACACCAATGAGGCTCGCGGCGAAGAGTTGCTGGCCCAGATCGATCGGGTCCTGAGCGGAACCGGGGCCACCCGGGTCAACCTGATCGGCCATGGCCAAGGCGCGTTGGCGGCCCGTTACGCCGCAGCAATGGCACCCGAGCGGGTCGCCTCGGTGACATCGGTCAGCGGGCCCAACCACGGCTCCGAACTGGCCGACTTCCTGCGCAAGGCCCTCACCCCCGGGCGCCTGCCCGAGCATGTGGCAAGCAGGGTCGCCACGTTGTTTGCCGACTTCATTTCATTGCTGAGCGGCCAGGCACAGCTCCCCCACAATGCCATTGCCGCACTGGCGGCACTGACCACCGAAGGCGTCGGCGCATTCAACGACAAGTACCCGCAAGGCTTGCCCAGGAGCTGGGGGAGCAAGGGCCCGGAACGGGTCAACGGCGTGCGCTACTACTCCTGGAGCGGCACGTTGCAAGACGCATCCGGCGAAGGGCCCGAGACGATGGACCCCTTCCAGGTGTTCTGCCGGGCCTTTTCCGAGTACTTCATCACCGAAGCCGGGCAGAACGACGGCCTGGTCGGGCGTTTCAGCTCGCACCTGGGCAAGGTCATCCGCTCCGACTATCCGATGGATCACATGCAAGCCATCAACCAACCGCCTGGGTGCACGCACAAGGGAACAACTGCACTGGACCTTTATGTGCGGCACGCCGAACGCCTGCGCAAAGCGGGCCTATGATCGACAGGCTCATGGTTTTGACGCATTTTTGACAACAACCCTTTAATGATTCCGGTAGGCTCTCACCCTTTAAATCCATTGAAAGGAATTTCCCATGGCCAAAGCCACTGCCCGCCACATCCTGGTGTCCAGCGAAGACAAGTGCAACGAACTCAAGGCCCAGATCGAAGCCGGCGCCGATTTCGCCGAAGTCGCGAAAGCCAACTCCTCGTGCCCGTCCAGCCGTCAGGGTGGTGACCTGGGTTCGTTCGGCCCGGGCCAGATGGTCAAGGAATTCGACACCGTAGTGTTCAGCGCCCCGATCAATGTGGTGCAGGGCCCGGTCAAGACCCAATTCGGCTACCACCTGCTGGAAGTAACCAGCCGCCAGGACTGAGGATGACGGTGGTGAGGGAGCCTGCCCCCTCACCACACAACTCCCTCGTAACATCTCCTTGACCACAGGGCTGGCGATCAGCGCGCCGCTCGCGTACAAATCGTGTCATCGATCACCCGGCTTTAAGGCTGACAATGCGACTGGCGTTCCCCTCCCTGCTCTTGACTGCCGCGCTCCTGCTGACAGGCGTTGCCGGCGTGTCTGCCGCACCGCAACACGCATTGACCGTCTATGGTGAACCGGCCAGATACCCTGAAGGCTTCAGCCATTTCGTCTACGCCAACCCCCAGGCCCCCAAAGGTGGCACCCTGCGCCGCTCGGCCATCGAGATCGGCCAGTTCGACCACGTACTACCCTATATCGATAAAGGCATCGGCGTCAGTCAGATCGACGGCATGCTCTATTCGCCCCTGGCCCAGCGTTCCCTGGATGAGCCCTACACCGTCTATGGCCTGGTCGCACAAAGCATGGAACGCGCCGACGATGGCCTGTCCCTGCGTTTCTACCTGAACCCCAAGGCGCGCTTCGCCGATGGCAAGCCCATCACCGCCGAAGACGTGCGCTACAGCTTCGAGCTATTGATGACCCAGGGCAGCCTGCGCTATCGCACCCAGTTCGCGGCCGTCAAAGGCGTCGAAGTAGAAGGCGAGCGCACCGTGCGCTTCGATTTCAAGAACAACGAAAGCCGCACCCTGGCCCTGGACATCGCCACCCTGCCGGTGTTTCCCGAGCACTGGTGGAAAACCCGCGATTTCGCCAGCGGAGGCGGTTATGAAGCGCCGCTGGGCAGCGGGCCGTACCGGGTCGGCAAGGTCGATTCCGGACGCAGCATCACCTTCGAACGTAACGCCGACTGGTGGGGCAAGGACCTGCCGGTCAGCCGCGGGCTCTACAACTTCGATCATTTCAGCATCGAGTATTTCGGCGACACCGACGTGGCGCGCCAGGTGCTGCGCGGCGGTGCCTACGACTACAACCGCGAATTCTCCGCCACGGGTTTCTCCATCGGCTACGACAGTCCGGCGCTGCGCGACGGACGCCTGCAAAAAGCCCACCTGGCCACCGAAGCCCCGCAAACGGCCCAGGGTTTCGTGTTCAATCTGCAAAAACCGGTGTTCCAGGATCGCCGGGTACGCCAGGCCCTGGCGATGCTCTGGGATTTCGAATGGAGCAACCGTCAGATGATGCGCAACCTCTATGTGCGCCAGCAGAGTTTCTTCTCCAACACCGACCTGGCCGCCCGAGAACTGCCCGACGCGAGCGAGCTGGCGATCCTTGAACCGTTGCGCGGGAAAGTCCCCGACGAGGTCTTTACCCAGGTGTTCCAGGCGCCGAAGACCGACGGCAGCGGCGTGATCCGCGACAAGCAATTGCAAGCCCTGGCACTGTTGAAACAGGCCGGCTGGAAACCCGACGGCGACCGCCTGGTAAATGCCGAAGGTGAGCCGCTGAGCTTCACTTTCCTCAACAGCCAGAACGGCATGGACCGCCTGCTGCTGCCCTACAAGCGTACCCTGGCGCAGATCGGCATCGACATGAGCATCCGTCGCATCGACCCGTCCCAGTACGTCAACCGCCTGATGAGTCGCGACTACGACATGATCGTCACCGGCTACCCGGTCAGCACCTCGCCCGGCACCGAGCTCTCCAATTACTTCGGCTCGGCGGCGGCCAACGATCCGGGCGCCAACAACTACATGGCGTTGCAGAACCC